>VAXB01000074.1:10559-15578 GCA_005883995.1 Actinomycetota bacterium | reverse complement strand
TTCAAGGACGAGGCGGCGACGCGCGAGGTCCTGCCAGGCGACGGCTGGCTGAGGTCCGGCGATGTCGGCCACATCGACGACGACGGCTTCCTCACGATCACCGACCGCAAGAAGGACATACTCGTCACGGCCGGCGGCAAGAACGTCGCCCCGCAGAACCTGGAGAACGTGCTGAAGACGAATCCGCTCGTCTCCCAGGCACTCGTCGTCGGCGACCGGCGGCCGTACGTGGCCGCGCTGATCACGCTCGTCGACGGCGCATCCCCGGACGAGGCACGGCCCCAGATCGAACGCTTCGTCGAAGGCGTGAATGCGGAGCTCTCACGCTTCGAGCAGATCAAGCGCTACGCGATCCTCCCGCGCGACTTCAGCGCCGAGGAGGGCGAGGTGACGCCGACGTTGAAGCTGAAGCGGCGCGTGTGCCACGAGCATTTCGCCGCCGAGATCGAAGGCCTCTACTCCTGACTGACGTATTCCTCGTCGTCTCCGCCTTCCTCGCAAGCGCGGTCGAGATGGTCGAGGCGCTCACGATCGTGCTTGCGATGGGTGTCACCCGCGGCTGGCGTGCGGCGCTGACCGGCGCCGTTGCCGCGACGTTCGCGCTCGCGGCCATCATCGCGGCGCTCGGCCCCGCGCTCGTGGTGATTCCCATCGAGGTGCTGCGGCTCGTCGTCGGCGCGCTGCTGCTCGTCTTCGGCCTGCAGTGGCTGCGCAAGGCGATCCTGCGCGCCAGCGGCTACAAGGCCCTGCACGACGAGGACGAGATCTATCGGCGCGAGGCGGCCGAGGCGGCCGCCGCCGGCACCCAGCTGCGCGGCGGCACCGACTGGTACGCGTTCACGGTCGCCTTCAAGGGCGTGCTGCTCGAGGGCCTGGAGGTCGTCTTCATCGTGATCACCTTCGGCAGCGCGCAGGGCCACCTGGCCGTGGCGGTCGCAGGCGCAGCGGCGGCGCTCGTGCTGGTCGTAGTCGCGGGCGTGCTGGCGCGCGGGCCGCTCGAGCGCGTCCCGGAGAACACGATCAAGTTCGCCGTCGGGCTGTTGCTGACGACCTTCGGCTGCTTCTGGAGCGCCGAGGGCGCCGGCGTCGACTGGCCGGGCAACGAGCTCTCGCTGCTGGCGCTGCTCGCCTTCCTGGCCGGGTGCTCCTGGCTCGCCGTGCGGGCGCTGCGGCGCCGGCGCGTCTCGCTGCGGCCGGCGGAGGCGAGCGCATGAGGTACGTGCGCGCGTTCGGCCGCTTCTGGTGGGAGTTCATCGTCGGCGACGACTGGCGAATCGCCGTCGGCGTGGTGATCGCCCTCGCCGCGTGCGCGGCGGTGGCGGCGACCGGCGCACCAGCGTGGTGGATCGTGCCGTTGGCAGTCGCGGCACTGCTGTTCGCGTCATTACGCCGCGCTGCGCGCCAGGGCTAAGCGCGGCACCGCCAACGCCAAACCACGCCGCGAGCTTGGTGCGAACGCTCTAGACGAGCGCCGAAACGAGTTTCGGGCTTAGAGCCGGCGTCCGCCGGCGAACTCCGACGCGTACCAGCCGGTGAGGCTGGAGATCTTCACGACGTCGCCGGTGTGCGGAGCGTGGATGAACTGACCGCCGCCGATGTAGATGCCGACGTGGCTCGCGCCCGCGAAGAAGACGAGGTCCCCCGCCTGGAGCTGGCTCATCGAGACGGGCGTTCCCATTCCGTACTGCGCGTACGAGCTGTGCGGAACCGAGACGCCGATCTGCGCGAACGCGTACATCACGAGGCCCGAGCAATCGAACCCGCGCGGCGTCGAGCCGCCCCAGACGTACGGCACGCCGAGGTAGCGCATCGCGACGCCGACGACCCCGCCGTGCGTCGAGGGCGGCGCGACGGACGATCCCTCCGGTGTCGACGCCGACGCACCGACAACAGGCGCCGACGCACTGGCCTGCGACTGGGACGGTGACTGGGGCTGCGATTGCGACTGGGGCTGCGATTGCGATTGGGTCTGCGCCGCGAGCCGTTCGCGCGCGACCCTCGCAAGCTGGAGCTGACGCGCGGCCTCTGCCGCCTTCATCTGCTCGATCTGCCCGCGGATCGACGAGAGGAGTTGCCGCCGTTCGGCGAGCTGCGACTCGATGTGCTGCCGCTGCGCCACGCGTTCCGATACGACGGTCTGCTGGCGCGTGTGCGCGTTCTGGAGCTCGACGCGGTGTCGCTGGATCGCGCTACGTGCCGAGGTGACCTCGCGCACGATCTGCGCGTCCTGCTTCGACGTCGAATTGATCGTCTCGACGTTGTTCAGCAGGTCGTTGAGGTCCGACGATCCGAGCATCACGGCGAGTGTCGAGTTCTCCTCGCCTTTCGTGTATGCGACGACGAGCCGTTGCGCGAGTGCCTTCTGCGAATGCAGCAGGCTGCGCTGCGCGACCTTCAACTCGAATGCGTTCGTGCGAAGGTCGCCCTCGATCTTGCGCAACTCGACCGTCGCCTGGTTGTACGCCTCGACTGCCGCGCCGAGGTTGACGTCGATCGCGTTGACCTGGGTGAGCACCTGCTGCGCCTGCGCCTGCTTCGCGGCGATCGAGCCGGGATCGGCGGTCGCTCCGGCAACTGCGGCAAGTGCGGCCGCAACTGCAACAAGGAACGCCTGCGCCTGTCGTTTTCCGCTGATTGTCATTGCTGGGCGGCTGGGGGTAAGACGGGCGCACCGGTGGGGCCGGTACGACACAAGTTCGGCACCCTAACAACGTCTTCGGATGTCTGCAAACCCCTATTTGCGTCAATCTGCCGAAACCCGGTTTGAACCGGACCGCACAAAACCCGAGTTTGTTACGGTCCGCCGCCGTGCGGGGGCGAAGGAAGATGCGCCGCGCGCCGGCGCTCGTTGCGCTCACGGGACTCGTCCTTGCGACGGCAGTCCCCGGAGCCGGCGGCGCAGGCGCAGCGCAAAGCGGATCGTCGCTGCGCCACCGGCAGGCCCTGCTCGGCAGCCGATCGCATGCTGCGCTCCTCAGCCTCTACTCGCTCGACTCGCAGCTCGCGTCGGCGCGGGCACGCGCTTCGTCGCTCGAGGGGCGGCTCGCGGACGTTCGCGCGCAACAGGCGCGCGCGGCGCGGGATCTGCAGATCGCACGCCGCGCATGGCGCGGCTCGGTTGACGCGCTGAGCGCCCATTTACGTGTGATTTACGAGCAGGGTCAGCCCGATTCCGTCGCAGTCCTTTTCGGCGCAACCTCGATCGACGACGCGATGACGCGACTCGACTCGCTTCAGCGCACCGCGCAGCTCAACCGACAGACGATCGCGCAGACGCGAACGGCGCAGCACACCCTGCACACGCTGCAACGGCAACTGAACACACGCGCGGCCGAGCTCGCGACCCTTGCCGCGCAGGCACGCGACACGGCGACGGCGCTTGCCAAAACGCGGGACGAGCGTCTCGCTTACGTCGCGTCGTTGCGCCGCCAGTCGGCGTGGACGGCCGGGCGAATCGCCCAGCTCGACCGCGTCGCGCAGCGCAGCGTGGCACGCTCGCAGGTCGCTGCCTCGAGGCAATCCGACGCCGCCGCCGCGCCGATCGGCGCCTCGCCCGCACCGAGTCCCGTGGTCGCGGCCCCGGGGCAGACGCTCACGGTCACGGCGACCGGCTACTCGCTCGCAGGCACGACCGCGACCGGCCTCTCGGTCGGCCCCGGCATCGTCGCCGTCGATCCGTCGGTGATCCCGCTCGGCACCCGGATGACGATCCCGGGCTACGGCGAAGGTGTTGCCGCGGATACCGGCAGCGCCGTCCAAGGCGCGACGATCGACCTCTGGTTCCCATCACCGGCCGCCGCGATGGCCTGGGGCCGCCGGACGGTCGTGATCACGCTCAACTAGACTCCGTCGCACCTCCCGAGACCCCGGAGTAGCGCGCCCAGATGACCGAGGCTCTGACAATCGACGACCGAACCGCCGACGCCCTTCGCGTGCTGATCGTGGATGATCACGATCTGTTCCGCAGCGGCCTCCGAAACCTGCTCGAGGAGGAGAGCGGCGTCCAGATCGTCGGCGAGGCGGCGGGCGGCCACGATGCCGTGCGGATCGTCCGCGAACTGGCGCCGGACGTCGTCGTGATGGACCTGAACATGCCGGGCATGGGCGGCGTGGACGCGACGCGGCACATCACCGCCGTCGCCCCTCTCACCCGTGTCGTGATGCTCACGATCTCCGACGAGGACAACGACGTGATCGACGCGATTCTCGCGGGTGCCTGCGGCTATCTGCTGAAGGACTCCTCGATCCAGGACCTGATGGCGGGAATCCGGGCGGCCGCGATGGGCGAGTCGCTGATCTCGCCGATCATCGCCGCCAAGGTCCTCCAGCGGGTACGGGCGTCCTCGACGCAGCCGGAGATCGAGAGCACGATCCGAGCCGAGCTCTCGGACCGCGTGATCGAGGTGCTGAAGCTGATCGCCAACGGCAAGGACAACGCGATGATCGCCGGCGAGCTCCATATCTCTCCGAAGACGGTCAAGAACCACATCTCGAACATCCTGATGAAGCTCCAGATCGACAACCGCATCCAGGCCGCGGTCTACGCGGTTCGAAGCGGAATCGTCTGATCTGAGAGAGCGGTCTAGGCCGCGCGGGCCTGTGCGGCACGCGTACGCAGTGCCGCGATCAGCTCGCGAAGCTGCAGGAGCTCGCGTTCGGAGGCATGAAGCCTCGCCGCGTGGCTGCGAAGCTCCGACGCGTGCGACTCGACCTCTCCGTCGGCCGCGCTGACCGCGAGATCCGTCATACGCCGCCGCAGGCGGCCCTGCTCGGCCTCGAGCGCCATCGCACGGGCATATCCCGCGGTGAGCGTGTGCTCGATCGCGGCGCGGCTGGGAGCTCCCTCGCCGAGGGCGGGGGCAGCCAGCAACATGCGGATTTCGGTTTCGATCATCGACCCTGTTGGGGACGGGAGGCGGCGTCTGAATTATCGAGCCTGGATCCCCCTTCTGACATGGGCCGCGAGGCCCATTTTCGCCCGTCGTCAGGCCTACCGGCTTGACGGGCGCCGACCAGGTT
>VAXB01000074.1:0-10545 GCA_005883995.1 Actinomycetota bacterium | reverse complement strand
CCGCCGACCGCTCTCCAGCAGAAGCTGGCGAAGGCGCTCCGCGTCCCGCACGTGGCTCCCGGCCGCTCCGGGGCCGTCGCCGTCGACCTGACGACCGGTGCCGTCGTCTTCTCGCAGAACCGGACCCGGCCGCTCGCGCCGGCGTCCAACGAGAAGCTCCCGGTCACCTACGCCGCGCTGACGACCCTTGGTCCGGCGTACCACTTCGAAACCGACGTCCTCGGCGTCGGCTCACAGGAGGGGGCCGTCTGGACCGGGTCACTCATCCTGAAGGGCGGGGGCGATCCCACTCTGTCCACGGCCGGCCTCCGCTCGCTCGCCCTCCAGCTTCGCAGCGCCGGAATCCGCCGCCTCGCCGGCGGCGTCGTGGCCGACGAGTCGCTGTTCGACGCGCGCCGAACGGTCGCGGGCTGGAAGCCGAGCTTCTACCTCGACGAGTCGGCGCCGCTCTCGGCGCTCGTCGTCAACCGCGACCGGTTTGGCGGCTACCTCTCGACGAACCCGGCGCTTGCCGCCGGCAACGCGTTCGTGAGCGCGCTGCGGGGGGCGGGAATCGCCGTCACCAGCACCGCCCGTGTCGGCGTGGCCGACGAGTTCGCGGAACCGCTCGCGACGGTCGAGTCACCCCCGCTCTCGTCGATCCTGCGGTTCATGGATCACGAGAGCGACAACTTCACCGCGGAGATGCTCCTGAAGGAGCTGGGGGCGAGCGAGCTCGACCGCGGCACGAGCGCGGCCGGAGCCGCCGTGGTGATGCGCCAGCTCGCCCAGGCGGGCGTCCCGATGGCCGGCGTCCGGATCGTAGACGGCTCCGGCCTGTCGCAGCTGGACCGCCTGACGGCCGATGCGCTTGCCGCGATGCTCCGGATCGCGTGGGGCGATCCGGTGACGCGCCAGGTGCTCGTCGGCGCGCTCCCCGTCGCCGGCGTCAACGGCACGCTCGAGGACCGGATGCGCACGGGCCCAGCGCACGGGCACGTCGTCGCCAAGACGGGAACGACCTCCGAGGCATCGGCATTGTCGGGGTTCGCCCGAAGCCACTACGCGTTCGCGATCGTGCAGAACGGGCATCCGCTTTCCTACTGGTGGGCGCGCGCCGCGCAGGACCGCTTCGCCCAGGTGCTAGCCGCGCAGTAGCTCCTCCAGCGCCGCCTCGTCCAGCAGCGGAACCTCGAGCTTCCGCGCTTTCGTCAGCTTCGAGCTCCCCGGCTCCTCACCGACGACGAGCCCGGTCGTCTTGCCGGAGACCGAGTTGCCGACCTTTGCTCCCTTCGCCTCGAGTGCAGCCGCCGCTTCGTCGCGCGAGTAGTTTTCGAGCGTCCCTGTGATGACATAGATCTTGCCGGTCAAGGGCCCCTCGACAGGGCGCAGCTCGTCGCCGATCTCGAACCGCAACCCGAGCTCGCGCAGCTCCCCGACGAGCGCGCGATTCGCGTCGTCCGAGAACCACTCCGCAATCGACTCGGCGCGGTCCGGGCCGATCCCGTCGACTTCCTCGATGTCCTCCTGCGCCGCGTCGATCAGCCGGTCGATGTTCTCGAAGTGGCGTGCGAGGTTCTGCGCGGTGACCCAGCCGACGTCCGGGATGTTCAGCCCGAACAGGACTCGGTGGAACGGGACCTGCTTCGACGCGTCGATCGACGCGATCGCGTTCGACGCGGAGATCTCGCCGTAGCCCTCCACCTCCATCAACTGCTCCTTCGTCAGCCGGTACAGCTCCGGCAGCGAGCGGACGAGGCCGAGATCCCACAGACGACGCACCGACTGCTCGCCGACGCCTTCGATGTCCGCGGCCGCCTGCACCCAGTTGATCAGCGACTCCAGGCCGCGTGACGGACACGCGCGGTTCGGGCAACGGTGCATCGCCTCGCCTTCCGGCTTGACGATCTCTACACCGCAAAGTGGGCAGTTTGCAGGCATTTTGAAGGCCCTCGTCCCTTTCGCATGCGGGAGTACAGGACCGACGACCTGCGGGATGACGTCGCCCGCACGCTGGACGATCACCTCGTCGCCCTCACGGATGTCCTTGCGGTTGATGTCCTCCTCGTTGTGCAGCGTCGCGGTCGACACCGTGACGCCGCCGACCTCGACCGGCGCCAACTGCGCCCATGGGTTCAATGCACCCGTCCGTCCCACGCGGATATGGATCCGCTCGAGCTTCGTCTGCGCGGTCATCGGCGCCCACTTGAATGCGCGCGCCCACCGCGGCCGGCCGTGCAGCGCTCCGAGCCGCCGCTGGTGGTCGAACGAGTCGACCTTGATCACGAGCCCGTCGATTTCGTAGTCGAGCTCGATGCGCTTCTTCTCCCATGCGTGGCATGCCTGCGCGACGGACGCGACCGTCTCGTGCCGCTCCGCGTACGGGTTCGTCCGGAAGCCGTGTTCGCGCAGCCAGTTCAGTGCCTCCCAGTGGCCGTCCACGCGCAGCCCGTCGCGGACCCCGAGGCCGTGGATCCAGATCGACAGCGGCCGCTGCGCAGTGATCGTCGAGTCCTTCTGCCGCAGCGACCCTGCGGCCGCGTTCCGAGGATTCGGCGTCGGCTTCTTGCCCTCCGCCACAAGCCGCTCGTTCAACGCGTTGAACCCGCTCAGCGGCAGATAGACCTCGCCGCGGACCTCGAGCAGCGAGGGGACGCCGTCATCGGCGCCGATCACCCGCATCGAGATCGCCTTGATCGTGCGCAGGTTCGGCGTGACGTCCTCGCCGCGGACACCGTCCCCGCGTGTGGCGCCGCGCACGAACGCGCCGTTCTCGTAGATCAGGTTGATCGAGAGCCCGTCGATCTTCGGCTCGGTGACGTAGACGATTCCCTCACTCGTCCCCAACCGCTTGCACACGTCCTCGTGCCACTTTTCGAGCGCTTCGTCGGTCGTCACCTTCTCGAGCGACCCCATCGGCGTCGGGTGCTCGACCTTCTGGAACTTGTCCGACGGCGGCGCGCCGACGCGCTGGGTCGGCGAGTCGCGGGTGATCAGCTCCGGATGGGCGTCCTCCAGCGCGACGAGCTCGTCGTAGAGCCGGTCGTAGTCGGCGTCCGAGATCTCGGGCTCGTCGAGGACGTGGTAGCGGTAGAGGTGATAGTCGAGCTGTTCGCGGAGCTCGGCCGCGCGCCGACCGACGGTCGCAGTCTTAGACGACGCCAAGGAGCTCCCCCGGCGCGTCGACGATCGCGTCGGGATGTTCGCGCTCGAGCTTGCCCCGGTCGTGGATCCGCCCCCACGTCACGGCGACCGCGTGCATCCCCGCCGCGTGAGCCGCGCGGATGTCGAACGGCGAGTCGCCGACGTACGCGCAATCCGCGGGATCGACACCCAGACGCTCCGCTGCGAGCAGCAGCGGGTCGGGCTCCGGCTTGTGCCGCTCCGTCTCGTCGCCGCCGACGACCGTCTCGAACAGATGGCCGAGCGGGACACGCGCGAATGCGAGCTCTGCCGTGGCGCGCCGCTTCGCCGTCACGATCCCCAGCCGCCGGCCCTCGTCCTTGAGCTGCACGAGCACCTCGTCGATGCCCGCGCAGCTCGCGAGCTCGTCGTGGAGCGGCTCGTTGTGCGCGCGGTACACCGAGACGAGCTCGTCGACGTGCTCAGGCGCCAACGCGCGCATCTGCGCCTCGAGCCCGGGCCCGCCGACGGCTGCCATCAGCTCGGCGTCGGGGGGCGCCGCCCCGAGAACGTGCTCGGCGGCGTGCCGCATCGACGCGAGGATGATCGCCGCAGAGTCGACGACCGTGCCGTCGAGATCGAAGAGAACGACCGGAAAACGCACGATTTCGATCCTAGCGACGGCCTTCGCCCTCCTTGTCCGGCCGCTGCGACGTCGGTTCGGCGCCGGTCGGGTCGTAGCTCACGCCGACGAGGTAGAGGCCCCACGGGGGCGCCGTCTGGCCGGCGGCGTCCCGCCGCGCGCCGTCGAGGAGCGCTCCGACGTCGATCCCCTCGATCATCGTTCCGACGAGCGTTCGCACCATGTGACGCAGGAACGAGTCCGCCGTCACCTCGAACGAGAGCACGTCGCCCTCGTCCACCCACCGCGCAGTCCGGACGACGCGGACGAAGACCTGGTGGTGCGTCCCCGCCGGGGTGAAGGCGCGAAAGTCATGCTCGCCGACCAGTTGCTGCGCAGCTCGTTGCAGCACAGCCAGGTCGAGCGGCCGCGTCAGCCACCACGAGCGGCGGTGCTCGAACGCGGAGCGGACGTGTGGCCGCCAGATCCGGTATCGGTACGACCGCGCGCGAGCGGAGAAGCGCGCGTGGAACCCGGGACCTGCGTCGCGCGCGTCGGTGACGGCTACGTCCGCGGGCAGCGCGGTGTTCAGCGCCTCGGCGACACGCGCTCCGGCAGGGCCGCCCTCGACGTCGACGCTCGCGACGTTCGCGAGCGCGTGCACACCGGTGTCGGTGCGTCCCGCGACGGCGAGCGATTCCCAGCGCGGGAAGATCTTGTCGAGCGCGTCCCGCACGCTGCCTTCGACGGTGCGCATCCCCGGTTGCGCCGCCCAGCCGCGAAACGCGGTGCCGTCGTACTCGATCGTCAATTGCAGGCGCACGTCAGGGCTCCCTGACAATGCCTATCGCCGGTCGCGTTTGGTAGACACGGAAGGTGCTTAGCGAAGAGTTCCTTCTGCAGCGCGCGCAGCCCGCGATGGTCGGGCTCATCGACGGCTCGCTGTCGACCCTCGCGCCGATCTTCGCGATCGCGCTGCATACGCACAAACCGTTCGACGCATTCATCGCAGGCGTCGCAACGGCGATCGGCGCCGGGATCAGCATGGCGTTTTCCGAGGGCCTCTCCGACACGGGCCAGCAGACGGGCCGTGGGCATCCGGCCGTTCGCGGCGCGATCACCGGTGTCGGCACGTTCATCGGCGGCATCCTGCACACGTTGCCGTTCCTGATCCCGCACTACCGTGCGGCGCTGATCGCCGCCGTGATCGTCGTCGCGCTGGAGCTCGTCGCGCTCGCGGCGCTGCGGTGGAAGTTCTTCGAAACGAGCTTCGCGCGCTCGTTCGTGACCGTGACGCTCGGCGGCGTCTCGATCGTCGCCGTCAGCGCCCTCGTCGGGACGGCCTGAGCTCTGAGGGGTTACGCGCGGGCTGCGCGCGCGGCGGGATCGAAGTCGACGAGCTCGAGGTAGACCATCTCCGCCGCGTCGCCCTGGCGCGGCCCGAGCTTGACGATCCGGGTGTAGCCGCCGGGACGCTCGGCGAACCGCGGCGCGACGTCCGCGAAGAGCTGGTGCACGACGTCCTGCGACCGGAGCTCGGCGATCGCCTGGCGCCGCGCCGCCAGGTCGCCGCGCTTGCCGAGCGTGATCATCTGCTCGGCGAACGGCTTGACCGCCTTCGCCTTCGCCTCCGTCGTGCGGATCCGGCCGTGCTCGATCAGCGAGCCCGCGAGGTTCGCGTAGAGCGCCTTGCGGTGCGCCGAGTCACGGCCGAGCTTCTTGCCTGCGCGGTGGTGCCTCACGCCGAAGCCTTACAGCGAGCCCTCGTCGCCGCGGAGCGTCAAGCCGTGCGCCTGCAGCGTTTCCTTGACCTCCTCGACCGACTTCTTGCCGAAGTTCGGAATCGCCGCGAGCTCGTTCTCGGTCTTCACGACGAGGTCGCCGATCGTCTCGATTCCGACGCGCTTGAGGCAGTTGTACGACCGCACGCCCAGCTCGAGCTCCTCGATCGGGAAGTTCTCCATCCCGTGGGCGAGCGGCATCTCGGGCTGCGCACCGTCGCCGGCGCCCACACCCTCGGTCAGCTGCTCGATGCGCTCGATGTCGGTGAAGATCGCGAGCTGCTTGATCAGGATCTCCGACGCCTGCGCGATCGCGTCCTTGGGCGAGATCGACCCGTCGGTCGTCACGTCGAGGCGCAGCTTGTCGTAGTCGGTGCGCTGGCCGACACGCGCCGCCTCGACGTCGTACGCCACCCGGCGAACCGGCGAGAAGATCGAGTCAATCGGGATGGTGCCGATCGAGTGCTCCGGCCCGCGGTTCAGCTCCGCCGGGACGTACCCGCGACCGCGGCCGATCGTAAGCGTCATCTCGAGCTTGCCCCGGTCGGACAGATGCGCGAGCTCCAGGTCCGGGTTCAGGATCTCGAGCTCGGCGGGCGCCTCGATGTCGGCGGCCGTGACGGTGCCCGCGCCGCGCTTGACGATGTGCACCTCGATCTCGGGCGACTCGCCGTGCAGCCGGCAGATCAGGTTCTTGAGGTTGAGGATGATGTCCGTGACGTCCTCGCGGACGCCCTGGAGCGTCGTGAACTCGTGCGAGATGCCCTCGATCTTCACCGAGGTGACGGCCGCGCCCTCGAGCGAGGACAGCAGCACCCGCCGCAGCGAGTTGCCGAACGTATAACCAAAGCCGCGGTCGAGCGGCTCGATCTCGAAGATCCCGCGCTCTTCGTCCACTTCTTCGTGGACGATCTTCGGGATCTGGAAGTCCATCAGGGAGGTGCGAGTTGCCAAAGCGATTCCTTCCTTACTTTGAATAGAGCTCGACGATGAGCGATTCCTGGACCGGCGTGTCGATCTCCGACCGCTCCGGCCACTTGAGGATCTTTCCGGTCAGACCGTCGTGGTCGGCCTGCAGCCACGGCGCGACGGACGCCGTGAGGTCGGTTGCGTCGCGGATCACCTGCTGCGCGGCCGAGCCCGCGGAGACGGTGATCACGTCGTCCGGCTTCACCTGGTAGCTCGGGATGTTCACCCGGCGGCCGTTGACGTGGAAATGCCCGTGGCGCACGAGCTGCCGGGACTGCGCGCGCGACGCCGCGAAGCCGAGCCGGTAGACGACGTTGTCGAGGCGCGTCTCGAGCATCCGGAGCAGGTTCTCGCCCGTGATTCCGGAGCCCTTCGTCGCCTTCGAGTAGTACGTCCGGAACTGCTTCTCGAGCAGGCCGTAGTACCGACGCGCCTTCTGCTTCTCCCGCAGCTGGAGCAGGTACTCCGACTGCTTGATCCGCCCGCGGCCGTGCTCGCCCGGCGGATAGGAGCGGCGCTCGATCGCGCATTTCTCGGTCAGGCAGCGCTCGCCCTTGAGGAACAGCTTCATCCCCTCGCGGCGGCACTGCTTGCACTTCGGAGAACGGTCGCGCGCCATTAGCGGTCACCTCGCGGCTGAATCGTGCGCGCGAGCCGCGAAACGCCGGTCTCGCCAGGACGCAGGGAGTGTTCGTGGCCGGAGGCTACGGGCACGACCGAGGACGCGGCGAGAGCGACCGTTGCAGCCCGCTCGCGCGTGCGAGGCAGACGGGAGGGGGCCGCCATCAAACACGCCTCCGCTTCCGCGGACGCACGCCGTTGTGGGCCTGCGGCGTCACGTCCTTGACGCCGAGGATCTCGAGCCCCGCAGCCTGCAGCGAACGGATCGCGGTTTCGCGGCCGGAGCCCGGCCCTTTCACGAAGACCTCGACCTTCTGGAGGCCATGCTCCATGCCCTTGCGCGCACACGCATCGGCGGTGACCTGCGCCGCGAACGGCGTCGACTTGCGCGAGCCCTTGAAGCCGGCGCTGCCGGCGGACTCCCACGCGATCACGTTGCCGTCCTTGTCGGTGAGCGCGACGATCGTGTTGTTGAACGACGTCTTGATGTGCGCCTGGCCGATCGCGATGTTCTTTTTGACGCGCCGACGCGTGCGGCCCCTGGTCGCCGTCTTCCGGGGAGGGGCCACTACTTCGCCTTCTTCCCGCGGCCGACGGTCTTGGCCGGGCCCTTCCGGGTGCGCGCGTTCGTCCGCGTGCGCTGGCCGTGGACGGGCAGGCCGCGCCGGTGGCGAATGCCGCGGTACGCGCCGATCTCGCCCAGCCGCTTGATCGCCTGGGAGCGCTCGCGGCGCAGGTCTCCCTCGACCTGGACGTTCTCGTCGATGTACGCGCGCAGCTTCGACACCTCGTCCTCGGTCAGGTCACGGATCTTCGTGTCGGGATCGAGAGCGAGCGAGGCTGCGACTTTACGCGCCGTCGGCTGGCCGATCCCGTAGATGTACGTCAGCCCGATCTCGAGCCGCTTCTGGTTCGGGAGGTTCACTCCAGCGATTCGTGCCAACTGTTCTCCTTAGCCCTGTCGTTGCTTGTGTCGCGGGTTCGTGCAGATGACCATGGTCTTACCGTGCCGCTTGATCACGCGGCAGCGCTCGCACATGGGCTTCACTGATGCTCTGACTTTCATCGCTCAACGGTGGCGGTAGGTGATGCGGCCCCGGGTCAGGTCGTACGGCGACAGCTCGACCTTGACCTTGTCGCCCGGAAGGATCCGGATGTAGTGCTTCCTCATCTTCCCGGAGATCGTGGCCAGGACGGAGTGACCTCCCTCGAGCTGCACCCGGAACATCGTGCTCGGGAGCGCTTCGGTGATCTCGCCTTCGACCTCGATCTTCTCCTCTTTGTTCGCCATCAGCCTTTCTTTTGCGTGCGCACGAAAAGACGGCGGGCTCACCCGCCGTTCGCCAGCTATGGTACCAAACCCGCCTTTGCAGGCCTTTTCATCAGAGTCAGGACCCGCGGGCCGTCGTCGAGGATCGCGACCGTATGCTCGAAGTGGGCGGCCAGGGAGCCGTCCTGGGTCGAGATCGACCAGTCGTCGTCGTGGAGGTACACCCCGGCCCCGCCGGCGGTGATCATCGGCTCGATCGCGATCGTCATGCCGCGCTGGAGGAGCGGGCCGCGGCCGGGCTCGCCGAAGTTCGGCACCTGCGGATCCTCGTGGTACGAGCGTCCGACGCCGTGCCCGACGAGGGAGCGGATGACCGAGAAGCCGGCCGACTCGACGACGGCCTGCACGGCGTGGGAGATGTCGCCGACGTGGTTGCCGACGCGCGCCTGCTCGATCCCGGCGTCGCGCGCCTCCTGGCAGACGTCGAGCAGCCGCCTCGCCTCGTCGGAGACCTCACCCACGGCGAACGTGTAGGCGCTGTCGGCGATCAGGCCGTCGAGTGTGATGCCGACGTCGACCGAGATCAGGTCGCCGTCGTCGACGCGGTGGTCGCCAGGGATCCCGTGGACGACCATCGCGTTCGGGGAGATGCACGTGGCCGCCGGGAAGCCCCGGTAACCCTTCGAGGTCGGCACGCCGCCGTGCTCGCGGATGAACGCGTCCGCGATCAGGTCGAGCTCGCGCGTCGTGATCCCGGGCTGAAGGTGCTCGCCGAGGAGCGCGATCGTCTCGGCGACGAGCTCGCCGGCACGTGCGATTCCCTCGATCTCCTGCGCTGATTTTCTGATGATCAAGCCGTTCCTCCGTTCACGAGCGCCTCGCCGCAGCCGGGGGAACCTCCCGGTTCCCCCAGGCCCCCTCCACCGGTCCGCTATCGCGGTCGGGCCGCTTCGCGGCCTGTTCAAGCGCCAACTGGATCTCTGCGAACACCTCGTTCTCGGCGCGGTCGCCGTGGACGGGGACGACGTTCCCGCGCACGCGGTAGTACTCGATCAGCGGCTCCGTCTCCCGATGGTAGTTGTCGAGGCGCCGCTTGATCGCCTCGTCCGTGTCGTCGGCGCGGCCTTCGAGCTCCGCCCGCCGCCGCAGCCGCTCGAACGCGATGTCATCCGGGATCTGCAGCGCGAAGACGACGCCGAAGCTGCGGCCGATCTCGCCGAACATCTGGTCGAGCGCTTCCGCTTGGACGGTCGTCCGCGGGAAGCCATCGAGGATGAAGCCGTCGCGCGTATCGTCCTCCGCGAGCCGCGAGCGGATGAGCTCGACCATCAGGTCGTCGGAAACGAGGTCACCGCGGTCGTAGACGTCCCTGACCCGGCGGCCGAGTTCCGTCCCGGCAGCCATCTCGACGCGGAGGATCTCGCCGCTCGCGACGTGGGGGATGCCGTACTCGGCGGAGATCCGCTTCGCCTGCGTCCCCTTGCCCGCACCCTGCGGGCCGAGGAGGAGCACGTTCAGCGGCATCGCTATTTCAGAAAGCCTTCGTAGCTGCGCATCATCATCTGCGACTCCATCTGGCGCATCGTGTCGAGCGCGACGCCGACCACGATCAGCACGGACGTCCCGCCGAGTGCGCGTGACGTCGCCTGCGAGAACCCGAAGTAGTGGATGAAGATGCCCGGCAGCACAGCGACGAGCGCGAGGTAGATCGCCCCCGGCAGGGTCAAGCGCGTCAGCACGCGGTCCAGGTACTGCGCCGTCGGCGGCCCGGGTCTGATTCCCGGGATGTACCCGCCGTACTTCCGCAGGTTGTCCGCCTGGTCGACCGGGTTGAACTGGACCGCGGTGTAGAAGTACGTGAAGATGATGATCAGGAACGCCTCGATCCCGAGGTACTGGATCGAGCCGTACTGGAAGTGCTTGTTGATGAAGGTCTGCGTCGTCGGGAAGAAACTGGCGATCGTCGGCGGGAGCGCCATGATTGCGGCCGCGAAGATGACCGGGATGACGCCCGCCATATTGACGCGCAGCGGCATGTAGGTCGTCCCACCGGCGGTCTCTCTCCGCCCGACCATGCGTTTGGCGTACTGGATCGGGATCCGCCGTTGCCCCTCCTGGATGAATACGACCGCGACGATGACGCTGAGCGCGATGATCGGCAGGAACAGACGCTCGGTCGT
>VAXB01000073.1 GCA_005883995.1 Actinomycetota bacterium | reverse complement strand
CGGGCGGATCCTCTGGCTTTCGGGCCGCTGGAACAGCGTCGTCTACGCGATCGACACACGCAACGGCCGGCTGCTCGCAAAGATCCCGGTGGGCTCCAGCCCGCACGGGCTCTGCGTCTGGCCGCAGCCCGGGCGCTACTCACTCGGGCACACGGGCATCCTCCGCTAACAGCTGTCTTACACGGCGGCGCTACGGTCGGCGTGTGAGAGGTCACGCCGCCGCGGTCCTCGTGGGAGCGCTCGTTCTCGCACCGGCAGGCGCCGGCGCCACGAGCACGATCGGCCCGATCGTCTTCGCGAGCAACCGGTCGCCGGCGCTCTACGTCAGCCACCGCTGGGAGACATCTGTTGCGACGCGACAGACGCTCGAGCTCGCCAAGCCGGACGGGACGCCCGCTCCGAGCGGACGCGCGATCGCAGTCTTCACGACCGACGCGCAGGGGACGTTGACGGTCAACGTGCGCTCGATTCCGAGCGGCGAGACGCACCGCGTCGCGACATACGCAGCGACCGACGAGACCGCCCCAAGGATCTCGCAGCTCGTCTGGTCGCCGAACAGCCGCTGGCTCGCGATCGTCGTCGACGTCGCCTGTGGCCGCGGCGTCGGCCGTCCCAGTTGCAACATCTACGACCTTTGGGCCGTCCGCGCGGACGGAACACGGCTGCACGAGGTCAGCCTCCACGCCCGCGGGCCGTCCTGGTCTCCCGACAGCCGGGATCTCGCGTTTTTCGGCGTGGTCCGCAACTCGCCGTTCGTCTCGTACGCCCGCGCTAGTGGCGGCGCGCCGACGCCGCTCGCGCCGGGAGAGATGCCGGCTTGGTCGACCCGCGGGCGAGGAATCGCGTATCGGGGCCCGCACGGAGTCCAGCTCGTCATCGCCGGGCGTCGAGGCGTGCGCGTATTGCTCCGCCGCTTCTTGTACGAGCCCGCGTCGTGGTCGCCGAACGGAAAGCGGCTCGCGGTCGTGACGACGTCGCTGATGCGCGGGGGCACCGCGCTGCACGTCCTCGACGCCGACGGACGCCGCGTCCACGCGCTCGTCGCGCCGACCGAAGGCCGGGAGCCGTTATTGGTGCGCTGGTCGCCGAACGGAAGGTGGATCGCGCTCACGGCGAACTATCCGAACACGCCGATCCGGAACATCTTCGTGAAGAACGTCGACGGCACGCGAACCGTGCAGCTGACAAACCTCGACCCGTGGTTCACCTTCACGAGCCTCGCCTGGACGAAGGATTCGCGATCCGTCGTCTACGAAGCGTTCCAGTATCGCAACGACCTCGAGCTGTTCACGATGCATCCCGACGGCAGCGGCGTGCAGCAACTGACGAACAACACATTCGACGACACCGCACCGTCGTGGTCGCCGGACGGCACGAGGATCGTCGACGAAGGCGAGCGAGCGGTCGACGGCACCCTCCCCGGCTTGTTCACCTACGCCATCGGAACCGGTACCGCGACACGCCTGACGACCGGCGACGATCATCATCCGGCGTGGTCACCGGACGGTGGCGCGATCGCATTCAGCCGGTGGGAGAACGACTCCGGCGCCCCCGAGCGCATCTTCCTCACCGATCCGTCGGGCACCCGAGTGACGCCGCTGACTCCGCCGCAGCAGACGACAGCCGATCTGCCGAGCTGGTCCCCCGACGGCAAGCGGATCGTCTACGTCGATCAGGCGCCGGGCAGCGACCGTGCCCTATTCGTCATCGACCGCGACGGAACGGCGCCCGTGCAGCTGACGACTCTGCCGTTCGCGAGCGACCCCGCGTGGTCGCCCGACGGGACGAAGATCGCGTTCTTCGGCACCGAAGATTTCGCCGGCTCGTACGTCTATGTCATCAACGCCGACGGAACCGGCCTCCGGCGCGTCGTGATGCCGCACACTACGAGCCTCGTCCGCCCGGCGTGGTCGCCGGACGGAACGCGATTGCTGTACGAAGCCGAACCGGACTACAACCACAGCGAGATCCGCTCGGTGAAGCTCGACGGGACTGACGATCGCGTTCTTACGTCGGCCCTCGGGTCGGCCGAGTGCCCGGCGTGGACGGCGGCGAGCCCCTAGCGGGCTCCGCGAGCACCGCATCCGACAGCCGCGGCCACGCCTCGAGCGCCCAGGGGCCAAAGTCGAGATCGGTGAGACAGGCGAGCGCGGTCCCAGCATCGGGATCGACCCAGAGGAACGTCCCGCTGCCGCCGAAGTGCCCGAACGTCGCCGGTGAGTTGTGCGGGACTACGCCGCTCAACCCCGGAAACTGGACTGTGGTCGCCTCGGCGAGCGTCTCCGCCGCGATCAGCTGCGGCCGTTGCAGCTCGGACGCGAGCAGCAGGAGGTCGTCGAGCGACCCGTGCAAGCCGGATGCCGGTGAGCCGCGGAGCTCCGCCGCCAGCCCGAGCGGCCGGAGCACTGCGCCGAGCAGGTACTCGTCGAAGGGCATCTCCGCGCGTGCCGCGACGTGATCGGCGAGGGCCTCGAACCCGGCGTTCGAATAAGTCCGCCGCCGACCGACGCGGCTGATCGGCGGGCCAGCTTCGAACGGCAACCCGGCCGCGTGCGCGAGCAGGTGGCGGACCGTGGAGCCCTCCGGGCCAGCCGGCTCGTCGAGATCGACGGTGCCCTCCTCGGCGGCGACGAGCGTCGCCAGCGCGGTGACGAGCTTCGTCACCGATGCCCATCGATAGTGGCGGACGACGTCGCCGTGCTGCGCGACGGCTGCTCCGCCGCGTGCGACGCCGACGCTGACATTCGCCGCGGGCCAATCCTCGACTTGCCGCAGCGCATCCACGGCGGCGATGCTAAAGGCGTGAACCGGCGGCTGATCTCCTCCGGTGCGGCCTTCGAGGAGCGCGTGGGCTATTCGCGCGCCGTCGTCGCCGACGGGCACGTGTGGGTGTCGGGAACGGCGCCGATCATGCCGGACGACGCCGATCCTCCGGCCGACGCGTACGGGCAGGCGCGGCGGTGTCTAGAGGTCGTTGCCGCGGCGCTCGCCGAGGCGGGGGCGACGCTCGACGACGTCGTCCGGACGCGGATCTACCTGACGCGCGCGGACCTGATCGACGACGTCGGCCGCGCCCACGCCGAGGCCTTCGCGGCCGCGCGTCCCGCGACGACGGCAATCGTCGCGGAGTTGCTGGACGCGCGCTGGCTCGTCGAGATCGAGGCAGAGGCGATACTCCCGGCGGATCGATGAAACAGATCTATCCAGCATCCATAACGGGCAAGGGCGCGGGCTTCGCGACCGGCGGCAGCGTGCTCGACCACGCCTTCGGCCAGAGCGACGCATACACGCTCGGCGTCGAGGAGGAGTACATGCTGCTCGACGGCGAGACGTTCGACCTCGTCCAGCACATCGACACGGTCCTCGCAGCCGTCAGCGGCCACGAGCTCGAGCCCCGAATCAACCCCGAGTTGATGCAGTCGGTGCTCGAGATCGCAACGCCCGTGTGTCGCACGCCGGCCGACATCGAGCAGCAGCTGCGGAAGATCCGCGCATACGTGTCGGAAGTCGCGCGCGGGGAGGGCATGCGCGTCGGCTCGGCAGGCACGCATCCTTTTTCGCTGTTCGAGCGGCAGCGCATCACGGCGCGCGACCGCTACCGAAACCTCGTCGACCAGCTGCAGTACGTCGCCCGGCGCGAGCTGATCTTCGGCATGCATGTGCACGTCGCAGTCGACGAGGCGGAGAAGGCGATCCAGGTCGTCAACGGCCTCGTCGCCCATCTGCCGGCGCTGCTCGCGCTGTCGGCGTCGTCGCCGTTCTGGCGCGGCGAGCCGACCGGTCTCTCGTCGTCACGGCAGATGGTGTTCGCGGCGTTCCCCCGCTCGGGGCCGCCGCCGCGCTTCAAGGACTACGCCGACTACGCAGCGGTGGTCGGGCAGCTCGAGAAGACCGGCTGCATCGCGGACTACACCCACATCTGGTGGGACATCAGGCTCCATCCGCGCCTCGGGACGATCGAGATCCGCATCTGCGACGCGACCACGCGGCTCGACGACGTCGTCGCGCTGACCGCGTACTGCCAGGCGCTCGTCAAGCACTACTGCGAGGTGCACGACGGCGGCGGGACGATCCCGTCGTACCACCGGATCCTGACGACGGAGAACAAGTGGTTGGCCGCGCGCTACGGGCTCGAGGCGCCGGTGATGGATCTCGCCACCGGCCGGCGGAACCGCGTCGCGGTCGCGCAGCTGATCCGGCGGACACTCAAGGAGATCGAGCCGCACGCGCGCGAGCTCGGTGCCGACCGGGAGCTCGGCGGCGTGCACGAGATCCTCGCGCGCGGGAACGGCGCCGACCGACAGCTCCGGATCTTCAATGCGAACCGCGACATCGTCGAGGTCGTGCGTGAGATCGCAGATGCGACCGAGGTGCCTGCGCCGGTCGCGGCGTAGGCTGCGCCGTGACGTCCGGCAGGTCTCTGTTCTAGGGTTTCGTCGATGCTGAGCGCAGGCGATGCGGCGCCCGACGTGATGCTCTGGACCGCGCCGGGTGAGCGTCGCGCGGTCGCCGAGCTCCACGGCGATGGCGCGGCACTCTTCCTCTTCTATCTCTTCGACTGGTCGTCGACCTGAACGAATGAGATGGAGCTCCTGCGTGACAGGAGCACGGACTTCGCGGATGCGGGCGTTCGGATCTTCGGCGTGTCTCGCGATTCGCCGTGGACGCACATCGCGTGGGCGCAGGCGCTCGACCTTAACTTCCCGCTGCTCTCGGACTGGAACGGCGACGCGGTGCATGCCTTCGGCGTCGCGCACGAGTTCCGCGGCTTCGCTGATGTCGCCGAACGATCCGCGTTCCTCGTCGACGAGGACGGTACGGTGCGCGGCGCATGGCGCTACGGGACGGGCGAGCTGCCGAACTTCGACGTGCTGCTCGCAGCCGCGCGGGCTATGTGACGTTCGCATGCGTGCTGTACGTCGCCGCCGGCGTTTCGGCGACGTGGCCCGCCGTCCTTCACGCGCGCACCGCGTTCCTCTCCGGAGGCGCCCCGGGACACGGCGAGGCGTCGCCGGGCGATCACCTGCAGACCCTGTATCACTGGTGGCTCGTCGGCAACCAACTCGAGCACGGCCACGCACCGTGGCTCGATCCGTTCTCGTTTCGCCCGGAAGCCGGCGCGCAGCCCAATTTCCCCGGCTGGCCGTTCGGCTTCCTGTTCTGGCCGCTCGGCGCGTTGTTCGGCTTCGTCCTCGCGTGGAACGCAATGCAGATCGTGTGCTACGCGCTCGCCGGGCTGCTCGCGTGCGCGTGGCTGCGCGAGCTCGGGCTCGCGCGCGCGCCGGCACTCGTCGGCGGCCTTGCGTTCGCGATCGCGCCGTACCGCGTCGCCCAGAGCGTCGGCCACCTGCTCGGGCCGGTTTCCGTCCTGCTGCCGCTCGCGCTGTGGGCGGTCGAACGCGCACGGCGGGGCTCTGCCTGGTGGCTCGCGCTCTCCGGGGCAGCGCTCGCGTCGGTTCCGCTCTCGGGCCAGGTGCATCTCGCGCTCGGGGCGATTCCGTTCTTCGTTGCGTACGCGATCGTCCGCCTCCGCCGTGCGTACGCGTGGATCGGGCTCGCGACGCTGGCCGCGATCGGCGGCGGGATCCTCGTCCGCCAGACGGTGATCGCGCGCTCGACACAGGCGGGCGGACGGTCGCTCGACGAGGTGAGGTACTACTCGGCGCACTGGGGCGACTTCGTCGCGCGCCACATCGACCACGCGCGGAGTGAGCAGTTCACCTTCTTCGGCTGGGCGACGCCGGTCGCAGCGCTCGCCGGGCTGGTCCTGTTGGTCGCCTCGCGGAGATATGGGCTCGCCGCGCTGCTCGGCGTCGGCGCGCTCGTCCCGATCCTCCTCGCCGTCGGGACGCACTTTCCGCTCTACTCCGCCGCGCTGGCGGCGTTGGCCGTCGCGTGGACACGGTCGACGGTTATCGCGGTCGTCGCGCTGCTCCTGCTGTTCGTCGGCCTGCACGCACGCGTCTACGGCAAGTCCGCGCCGGGCGAGATCGCGGCTGCGTCGGCAGCAATCAATGCTGCAGCGCCCGGGCGTCTCCTCGAGCTGCCGGTCTTCGACCCCGGCGTTCACTATGGCTCGGTCTACCTCTGGTACGAGACGCGCGCGCGGCGCCAGCGTCCCGGCGGCTATTCGACGACCGCGCCGACGAGCGCGAAGCAGCTCGCGCGGCGCTTCGAGCGGCTCAACTGTGGCGACTGGTCGGGCGAGACGTCGCAGCTTCTCGACACGCTCGGGATCTCGACGATCGCGTTGCACCAGGGGCTGTTCGTCAAGAACGGCGCGGTGCCGGATCGGCGCTTCTTCGTCCTGCGCGGGCTCGCGGCACACGGCTGGAAACCGACGAGCCGGCGCGGAACCGTTTGGGTGTTCGCGAAGGGCGGCGGCGCGGCGACGGGCGCCGGCGCGCCGGGGCCCGACCGCACGAAACCCGTCTTCTGCCAGGGCTGGTACGGCAACACCGGGCAGGGGTGGCCGATGAGCGAGACGCACGCACCGTTCTGGGTATACGGCGCGGGGCGTCTCCGGCTGCGCCTGGCGGCGCCCGAGTCGCTCTACCCGACGCTGCCGCCGAGCGTCGACGGCCGCGTCGTCCGCGGCTCGTCGTCGAACGGAACGCTGTCCCTGCCCCTCGGCCCGGTCGCGCGCTGGCACGTGATCGCGCTCAACGTCGACCACCTCGTCCCCGTCGCCGGCCGCAAGCTCGGCCTGACGATCCGGGCGCTACGCGTCACATACCCATAGCGTGGTAGCCGGAGTCGACGTAGAGCGTCGTCCCGGTCACGTTGCGCGCGTCGTCGGACAGGAGGTATGCGGCGGCCGCGCCCACGTCGTCGGAATCGATGTGGCGGTGTAGCGGTGCGCGCTCTTCGACGATCGCCTCCATCGTCGGGAAACCGGCGATCGACCGCGCGGCGAGGGTACGCACGGGCCCCGCGCTGATCGCGTTGACCCGGATGTTCTTCTCACCGAGGTCCCACGCGAGGTAGCGCACCGACGCGTCGAGCGTCGCCTTCGCGACGCCCATCACGTTGTAGTGCGGCACCGCACGCTCGCCGCCGAGATACGTCATCGTCAGGATCGAACCGCCGCCGCGCGCCTCCATCAGGGGCTCCGCCGCGCGAGCGCACGCTACGAGCGAGTACGCGCTGACGTCGAGCGCGAGCCAGAAACGGTCGCGGGGCGTGTCCGTGAACCGGCCCTCGAGATCTTCCGCGGCCGCGAATGCGACCGAATGGACGAGGAAGTCGATGCCGCCGTCGAAGCGGTCGGCGACCTCGTCGAAGACACGGGTGACGTCCTCGTCCGAGCGGACGTCGCACGCCGTCACGAGCCGGCTGCCGACCGAGTCTGCGAGCTCGCGGACGTTCTTCTCGATCCGTTCACCCTGGTAGGTGAACGCGAGCTCCGCACCGCCGTCGGCGAGGCGCTTCGCGATCCCCCACGCGATCGAGCGGCGGTTTGCGACGCCGAGAACCACGCCGCGCTTTCCCTCGTACCCTCCAGGCATTGCAGGATCCTATGAGATCGCTTCCGCTACATTCTGGTTCCTTGCGCCGTTCGGTAGGTCTGGTGGCTGTCGCCGCGGCGCTGACGTCGGCGATTCCTGCTGGGGCATCGCTTCAGCCGGTGCGGCGGACTTTCGGCGAGACGGTCCTGCCACGCGTTCGCGCCGGGACGATCCGCGTCCCCGCGGCCCATCGCGCCGGCACGATCCGCGTCGTCGTCCGACTGCCGCTCGCGCCGCTCGCGGCGTCCTACGGGCGCACGTTCGCGGCGGTCGAGACGCGGCAACGACTCAACGCGTCGAGCGCCGGAGCTCGCCGCTATGTCGCGCGGCTCGTCCAGGCGCAACGCCGCGACACAGCCCGCCTGCTTCGCACGATTCCGCAAGCGCGCGTGCAGGAGCGGTACCAGATCGTGTTCGACGGCATGACCGTCCAGCTGCCCGTCTCGAAGCTGCCGGCGCTCACACGGCTGCCGTTTGCGACGAAGGTCTACCCGAACCTTGCGTACACGCTCTCAACGAATCGAAGCCCGAGCATCATCGGCGCGGACGAGCTCCATGCCTCGACGGGCGCGCGCGGTGAGGGCGTCAAGATCGGCGTCGTCGACGACGGCGTCGATCCGCGGAACCCGTACTTCGATGCATCGTCGTTCTCGTACCCGAGCGGCTTCCCGCTCGGCGACACGCGCTACACGTCGCCAAAGGTGATCGTCGCGCGTTCGTTCCCGGGGCCGGGCGCCGGCCGCGCGGGAAAGCTCCCCGTCGATCCTGCGGTCTCGTTCCACGGAACGCACGTCGCGGGAATCGCTGCCGGCGACGCCGGCACCTGCTCCCCGGGCGGCCGCGATCACCCGCCGACATGCGGGCTGAGCGGCGTCGCACCGCGTGCGTGGCTCGGGAACTACCGCGTCTTCACCGTCCCGACGGCCGCCGGCGTGCAGGCGTTCACGCCCGAGTTGATCGCGGCCTTCGAGGCTGCCGTCCGCGACGGCATGGACGTCGTCAACTTCTCGGGAGGCGGGCCGGAGACGGATCCCGCGAACGACGCGCTGATCGACGCGATCCACAATGTCGCAGCGGCAGGCGTCGTCCCCGTGATCGCAGCCGGAAACGACCGTGACCAATTCGGCCTCGGCACGGTCGGCTCACCGGGCACGGCGCCCGACGCGATCACGGTCGCGGCGGTGTCGAACACGCACGTGTTCACGCCCACACTCGGCGTCGCCGACGCTGACGCGCCGGCGACCGTCCGCGGGATCCCGATCGCCAGCGCCGGCGGCGAGCTCTTCCCCGCGTCGTTCGCGCAGCAGACGCGGCTGCTGATCGACATCGGCACGTTCACGACGCCGGACGGCCAGCCGCTCGACCGCCGCCTTTGCGGCCCCGACGACGATCCCAACAACGAGGCGAAGACACCGCTCCTGCCCGGGGCGCTGCGCGGTGCAATTGCCCTGGTGACGCGCGGCCATTGCACGTTCGTGTCGAAGGCGCTGCGAGCCGCGGAGGCCGGTGCGGATGGGATCGTCGTCGTCGACAACCGCCCCGGGGAGGCGGAGCCGATCCCGATCGCGCTGCCGATCCCGGCCGGGAAGATCTCCGACCTCGACGGGGCGAACCTCCGGGCGTACCTGGCGCAGCACGACGGTGCAGCGCCGGTCACCGTCGGCTCCACGATCCAGCAGGTCGAGACCGGGCGGAGCGGCATCGTCACCGACTTCTCGTCCGCCGGCCTCACCGACTTCGGCGACCTGCTCAAGCCGGACGTCGCCGCGCCCGGCGGGTCGATCCTGTCGTCGACGCTGCCCGAGTTCACGGGCGGTGCTCCATTTGCCGTCTTCGACGGGACGAGCATGGCTGCGCCGCACGTCACAGGCGCTGCCGCGCTCCTCGTCCAGCTCCACCGCGGCTGGACGCCGCAACAGATCAAGTCGGCGCTGGTGACGACGGCCGGCGCGGCGTGGGCGAACACCGCTCGGACGCAAGAAGCGCCCGTCCCGCTCGAGGGCGGCGGCCTGATCGACGTGGCTCGTGCCGCTGATCCGAAGGTCTTCGCGGACCCGGCGACGCTGTCGTTCCGCAAGCTCGATGTCACGCGCGTCACGTCGGATCGCGGCGTGCTCGTCCGCGTTCGCGACGCGGGCGGAGGCGCAGGCACCTGGAACGTCGAGCTGCATCCACAAAGCGCCACGACGGGCACGACGGTCGAGCTCCCGGGGACGGTCGACGTCCCGCCGGGCGGCGAAGGCGAGCTGCCCGTGATCGCACGCGCCGGCGCCGGGGCCCCCGAGGGGCAGGACTATGGGTTCATCGTGCTGCGAAACGGCGCCGTGACCCGTCGGATCCCGTACGCGTTCGACGTCTCGCACCCGGCGCTCGCATCCGTCGACGCGGTTCCGCTGAAGAAGGTGCAGACCGGCGACACACAGGACGGCGCGAGCCGGGTTTCCACCTACTGCTGCCCGAGCGCGCCCTTCGGCCCCGCGTCCGACTACGTCGGCCCCGCGATGGACGAGACCGGATCCGAGACGCTGTACACGACAACGGTTCAGCGGCCGCTCGTGAACCTCGGTGTGTCGGCCACGACCGCGACGCCGAACGCGCTGATCCACCCCTGGTTGCTCGGATCGAAGGACGAGCGCGACGTCCAGGGCTACGCCGGGACGCCCGTGAACATGAACTCGCTGATGTTCGATTTTGCAACCGACGTCGGAACCGCCGGCGCGGTGTTCCCACGGCAGCAGCAGTTCTACGTATCGGTCGACTCCGGTACGGATGTGTTCACGCATGCATCCCGACCCGGCACGTACCGGCTGCGCTTCTGGGAGAACGACCTCACACCCCCGCGAGTGCAGATGCTGACGACACGCATCGGCGCGGGCCGGCCGACGATCGTCGCGCGCGTTCTCGACTCGCAGTCCGGGGTCGACCCGCTCTCGCTCGTCATCTCGTATCGCAAGGTTCTCGTCGGGGCCGCGCTCTACGACGCGGCGACGGGAATCGCGGTGTTCCCGCTCCCGACGCTCGCCGCGTCGATCCCCCGCGGCAAGACGCGGATCATCGTCGCAGCGTCCGACCTCCAGGAGACGAAGAACGTGGCGACGCTGGGAAACGAGATCCTTCCGAACACGCGCTTCAAGACAGTTACCGTCCACGGCGTCGCGGGGCCGGCCGTGACCTGGCTCCTCCCCCCGGCGGGAAAGTGCCTGCGTGGCTCGACCGCGCGCCTCGCGGTCACCGCCAGCTCCGACCGAAAGGTCGCCTCCGTCCGCTTCTCCGCCGACGGCAGGGCGATCGGGACCGCGCGCCGCAGCGCCGCCAGCCTCTACGGCATCGTCTGGCACCTCGGAGGCGCAGCCGCCGGCACGCACCGTCTGTCGGCGCTTGCGACCGACGTAGCGGGGAAGCGGCTGTCGTCGATGCGCCGCGTGCGGGTCTGCAAATAGATCGCGTAGCCGTAGTCACGGGAGCGTCGAGCGGTATCGGCGCGGAAATCGCACGCGCACTCGCGGCGGGAGGCTGGCATTGCGTGCTCCTCGCGCGTCGCGAGGACCGGCTGCGCGCACTCGCCGACGAGCTCGGCTGCGAGTTCGACCTCTGCGACGTCGCCGACCGCGCATCGGTGGACGCGGCCGCCGCGCGCGTGACGTCTCGCCACCGGGCGATCCGGTTGCTCGTGAACAACGCCGGGATCCCCGGGCGCGCCGGCTTCGTCGGCATGGAGCCGGAGCGGATCGAGGAGGTGATGCGGGTGAACTATCTCGGCGCCGTCTGGTGTCTCCGGGCCTTCCTGCCTGCGCTCGAGGCGTCCGGACGCTCGGATGTCGTCAACATCGTCTCCGTGGCGGGAACGGTCGCGCTCGCGCCGTCCGGCCCGTATTCGGCGTCGAAGCATGCTGAGCTCGCTTTCTCGCGCGCGGCGAGCGGCGAATTGCGCGGCCGCGGGATCCACGTCCACACCGTCAACCCGGGTTTCGTCGAGACCGAGGGGTTCCCGCAGTCGTCGATTCTTCGCAGCGCACTCCTGCGCCGGCTCGTCGTCGGACCGGAGCAGGTCGCGCGGCACGTCGTCGACGTTGTCGAGCGCGACAAGCGCGAGACGTTCGTTCCGGCGTGGTATCGCGCGGCCGCCGTCGCGCAGGCGGTCGCGCCCGGCGTCGTCGCTCGGCTCGCGAACCGGTTCGGGTATCGACCGTAGCGCTAACCGTGCCGGAGCACGTACCAGGCGCTCTCGACGCGATACGTGTCGCCGCGGCCGGGTGCGAGCGACTCGGCCGCATTACGAGCGTCGCCGCCGCAACCGGCGAGGTCCAGGTAGGGAGCAAGCGCACGGGTCTCGCTCCGCCGCTGGACGGACCGCAGGACGAGGCCGTTCGCCTCGAACAGCTGGCGGAGGTCCACATCGGGCAGCAGGCGCGTATGCGAAGGATCGCGTGCGCGCTCGAACCGGTCGAGCTCGAGCGCGTCGAGTGGATCAACAGGCGCGATCTGATCCTCGACGAGGATCGTGCCGCCGCGCTGCGTGACGCGCACGAGCTCGGCAACGACGAGCTCCGGCCGCGCGACATGGTGCAGCGTCCGCCGCGACGCGGCGATGTCAAAGCTGAAGTCGCCGAACGGCAAGCTCGTCGCGTCGGCCTCCACGAACGTGACGTTCGGCGGCGCGTCTCGTCGCGCGGCGGCGAGGAGCTCCGGGACGATGTCGACGCCGACGACCTCCCGCACGAGCGGTGCCAGCGCGAGCGCAAGCGCCCCAGCGCCCGTGGCCGAGTCGAGGACGCGCTCGTCGCCGCGGAGATCGAGGATCGCTGCGACTTCCTCGCGAATGCGGTCGACCTGCGCCGAGCTGTGCGCAGCGAACTGCTCGGCCGTCGCGGCGAACCGCGCCTTGACCTCGTCCTCGTTCGTCATTCCCCAGTCTCCCGCCGTGCGAGCTCCAGCGCCTCTTCGCGGGTCGAGATCGTGCCGGCGGCGTGCTCCTCTTCGATCATGTCGAGGATCCTGCCGATTTCCGGCCCCGGCGGGATGCCGAGCTCGTCGCCGCGGACGAGCGGCGGCTCCGATGGCGCTGCGAGCGCCTCCTCGAGCTCGCCCGCGAAGCGTCGATCGCCGGCGTAGGCGAGCGCCGCGCGCGACCACGGAGCGGTGGCGCGCCGGAAGCGGTGGATCGCCCGGCGAGACGGGCCAGTCAACGGCTCGGCCCGAAGCATGACCGACAGGTACCGGCCGAGCTCGCGCGAGATCGGATAACGCCGCAGGTTGTCGCCGAAGACGGCGACGAGGCGGTAGCGAGGCGAGTCGTAGTTGTCGAGCCGTTCGTCGATCGCGCCGCCGAGCGGCGCGAGGATCCCGAGCTCGTCGAGGCGCCGGTAGCCGCCGGCGTCGAGGCGCTCGAGCTCGGCGAGGATCCGCTCGCCGGCGGCCTGGCGGATCAGCGGCGCCTGCGCCCGTACGAGCTGCTCGGTGAGCGGCGCCAGGACGAAGCCGAGCTCCCGCTCGAGCCGGACGGCGCGAACAAGCCGCAGAGGGTCGTCGTCGAAGATCGATTCCGACACGGCGCGCAACTCGCGGAGCTGGAGATCGTCGCGTCCACCGCTCGGGTCGACGTCCTCCCCGCCATCGAGCGGGCGCGCGATCGCGTTGATCGTGAAATCGCGGCGTGCGAGATCCGATTCGATCGTCCCGTGCACCGGTGTGAAGTCCACGGTACGGCCTCCGTCCAGGACGACGCGCCACGACGCGTGCTTCTCCGAGAGCGGAAAAGGTGCGCCGTCGGCCTGCGCGGCGAACGCGCGCGCGGCACGCTCCGGCTCGCGGCAGACGACGTCGAGGTCGAGCACGGGCCGCCCCAGCAGATCGTCGCGGACCGCGCCGCCGACGACCCACGCGTCCTCGCCTGCGAGCACGCGCGCTACACGCTCATCCATTGGCGACGGTGCGGCGCGTTCGCCGCGGGTCGCTGTTGATGCCGCACACGATCTCGTAGTTGATCGTGTCGGCGACGCGCGCGTGCTCTTCGGCGAGGACGCCGTGGCCGAGCAGCACGACGGGCGTCCCAACCGGCAGCTCGCGGTCGAGCTCGACCGCGAAAGAGTCCATCGAGACGGTGCCGATCGCGCGACGCCGCTCGCCCGCGACGCGGACGGTCGTCCCCGTCAGATCGCGGCGAAAGCCGTCCGCGTAGCCGACGGGCACAAGGCCGATCCAGGTGTCGCGTTCGGCGACGAACCGGCGACCGTAGCCAGTGCTCTCGCCTGCGTGCAGGAGCTTCACTTGCGCGAGATGGCTCTGCCACGAGAGCGCCGGCTCGAGGCCGTCGTCGCCGGGATCGGTGTTGAACGGCGAGAGCCCGTAGACGGCGACGCCGCAGCGGACGGCGTCGAGCCTTGCCTCGGGGATGCGCAGGGTGGCAGCGCTGTTGGCCGCGTGGCGCGTCACGCCGGCGTGGTCGTTCGTCGCCGCGAGGAAGCGCTCGAGCTGCGTGCGCGCGAACGCCTCGTCGTTGTCGGCCGTCGCGAAGTGCGTCATCAGGCCGACGACGTTCGCGGCGCGGTCCGGCAGCTCGCGCAACCCGAAGCGTCCCATCCCCGTATCGAGCTTCAGGTGGACGCGCACTCCGTCGGGTATCTCGTCCTGCGACACCGTGAGCTCGATGTCTGCGTCCCGCGCGTGTCCGATCTCGCGGCTGGTCGAGAGCGGCCCGAGGACGACGATGCGTGTGCCCTCGAACTCGCGGCGCAGCGCGAGCGCCTCCGGTACGGTCGCGACGCAGAGCGCCGTCGCGCCGGCGCCGAGCGCAGCACCCGCGACATCGGTCGCGCCGTGCCCGTACCCGTCCGCCTTGACGACGGCCCAGAGCTCCGCGCCGTCGAGGACGCGCAGGAGCGTGCGCACGTTGCGCGCGATCGCACCGAGGTCAAGCGTCACTTCCGAGCGGTGCACGCCGCCAACGCTACTCGGGCCGCAGGCGCGACAACGTCTCCCGGCATGTCCGAACCCGACACCCGGGGTCTGACCCCGGACCTGTCCATCGGCGTGCCAACTGCGTGCCGAAGGTGTGCTGCCGGCCGCGCGCGCTCGCCTGCCGCTGCGGGCCGAACGCCGCGTCACGGTCCACCACCGTCTCGTCCGGCCACGGCCCGGGTCTGACCCCGGCCGTGCCGGTTTGCATCACGCCTCTAGGTGGCTAGGACGTACGGGAGCATCTCGACCACGTCCGAAGCGACGAGGCCGGCTCGTTGCGGGGCTTCGGCCGCGGCCTCGGTGTGCGCGACCGCCGCGGCGGCTGCGGCCGTCTGCGCATCGATTCCTTTCGCCAGGAACGCGGCGATGATGCCGGTCAGGACGTCCCCCGTACCGGCGGTCGCAAGCGACGGGAAGCCCGGACACACGAGCGTCTGCGCGTCGGGGGCGGCGACGATCGTTCCCTCGCCTTTCAGCAGGACGATGCACCGGAACCGCTCGACGGCGCGACGCGCCGCCTCCAGCCGGTGGGCGTCGACCCAAGCGGCCTCTTCGCCGAGCAGGCGCGCGAGCTCGCCCGAGTGCGGCGTCAAAACCGTCGGGCCCGTTCGGGTGAACGGCTCGAGCTCGTGCAGCGCATCTGCGTCGACGACTGCGGGAAGATCGGTCTCCTCGAGCAGCCGGCGCACGAGCGCCTTCGCCTCCGGCGAGCGACCCAGCCCAGGGCCGACCGCGAGCGCGCGCGACCGACCGACCGCATCCCAGACATCGTCGAGCGGACGCTTCACGGCCTCGAGCAACTGCTGCTCGAGGACCGGCAGCGAGTCGCGCGGAGCCGCGACGGTGACGTAGCCGGCGTCGGCGCGGAACGCCGCCCGGGCGGCGAGGCACGCGGCCCCGGTCAACCCCGGCGAGCCGCCGACGATAAGGACCGAGCCGGCGGTGTACTTCGTGTCGCGCGGCGCGCGAAGCGGCACACGCTCTAACAACGCGGACGTGGCCAACGCGTGCGCCGTCTCGCGATCGTCGTCGAGCCCGATGTCGACGAGCTCGATCTCCCCGGCGAAAAATGCGCCGGGGGCGACGCGCAGGCCGACCTTCTCCCGGTGGAAGCATACGGTCCAGGCCGCGTCGATCGCGACGCCCGCCACCTCGCCCGTCGACGCGTCGACTCCGGAGGGGATGTCGATCGCGACGACGTCGACACCCGTCGCGTTGACCTGCTCGATCAGCCGGGCGGCGGGCGGCCGCGGCTCGCCGCTGAAGCCCGTGCCGAAGAGCGCGTCGACGATCAGTCCGGGCGACCCGAGGTCCTTCGCGTCGTCGTCGGGCCGCGCCTCGACCACCCGGACGTCGCAATCGGCCTCGCGCAGCACTTCGGCGCTGACGCGCCCGTCGCCGCCGTTGTTGCCCGGGCCGCACACGACGGTGATCGATTCGTCGGTCCCGTATTCGTCGAGGACGAACTCCGCCACCGACCGACCGGCGCGTTCCATCAACTCCTCGACGTCGTGCCCCGCCTCGGCCGCACGCATCTCCTCGGCGGTGTAGAGCGGTTCGAGCTCAGCCATCCTCGACGACGGCCACGGCGTTCGCGAGCTCCCGCGAGTGCGTCATCGACAGGTCGATCGAGCCCGCCTCGACCCTTTGCGCCCAGACCCGCACCCGGCCGGAGAGACGGACCGAGGGCTTCGGGCGGCCCGCGATCTCGATCTCCTTCCAGGCGAACGCTCGCGCAACGCCGAAGCCGAGCGCCTTGCCGACGGCCTCCTTGCCCGCGAACCGGCCGGCGTACGACTCGGCGGGATTCGCGCGCGAGTCGCAGTACGCGCGCTCTGCCTCGGTGAAGCAGCGCTCGCGGAACCGCGGGTACCGCTCGAGCGATCGCCGGATCCGTCCGATCTCGACGATCCCGTCGGGCTGGACGCGTCCCCGCTCGACGGCGTCGGGACGAAACTTGCCCGTTCGCACGAGCACCGTCTTCATTCCATGCTTCTGCGCGCCCGCAATGTCGGAATCGATGTCGTCGCCGACCATCCAGGTCATGTTCGCGTCGGCGTCGAGCGCCTCGAGCGCCGCCTCGAAGTACGCAGGCGACGGCTTCCCGAGCACGGTCGCGTCGGTCTCCGCCGCGTACTCGAGCCCGGCGACGAACGCGCCGGCATCGAGTAGAGGCCCCTGCCTCGTCTGCCACCACCGGTTCTTGTGCAGGCAGTAGAGATCCGCGCCCGCCTCGAGCTCGTGGAACGCACGCGCGAGGTTCATGAACGAAAACACGAGATTCGTCTCGGGCGTCTCGTCCGCGCCGCCGACAAGAACCGCCTCGGCGTCCTCGCCGACGAGCTCGATCCCTCCCAGCTCGCCGACGATTGCGTGCATCGTCAACGCGAGGACGCGTTTCCCGCGAAGCGCGCGCGCGGCCGTTCGTGGCGTCGTCTGCAGCTCCTCGTCCTGGAGCTCGATCCCCATCGCGCGGAGATCGTCGGACAGCTGGGCGCGTGGGCGCGTGGTGTTGTTCGTGACGAAGCGCAGCCGGTGCCCCGCGCTTCGGAGCTCACGCACTGCGTCCGCGCCTCCGGGGATCGGCTGACCGGAAACGTGGAAGACCCCGTCGACGTCGAGCAAGATGGCGGCCATGGACGGCGACTCTATCCCGGTCACGCGAAGCGTCGCGGTGCCGCTCTCCGAGATCGAGCTCCGCTTCTCGCGCTCGAGCGGTCCCGGCGGTCAGCACGCACAGAAGTCGGAGACACGCGTGGAGGCGTTGTTCGACGTCGAGGCGTCGAGTGCCCTCTCGCCGGCACAGAAGCGACGCGTGATCGACCGCGCCGGCACGGTGATCAAGGCGGTCGCCCAAGACGAGCGCAGTCAGACACGCAATCGCGAGCTCGCCGTGGAGCGCGTCGTCGCCCGGCTGCAGGAGGCCCTACGGGTCCGCCCGGCCCGACGGGCGACGAAGCCGACGGCAGCCGCGGCCAGGCGGCGGCTCGACGACAAGCGCCGCCGGGGCGCCGTGAAGCGGCTTCGCCAGCCGCCGGACGACTGACGCGGGCTCACGCCCGCCGGCCGCACCCCGATCGGGACGATCGGCGTTAACCAGTCGAGACCATGGCTCCGCTGTCCGTGACACTGGACCGGGATCCCCGTCCGGTCGGAATCGTGACCCTCGTCGGTGAGCACGATGCGTACTCGGCCGGGCGGATCGAAAACGAGTTGGCGGTGCTCCTCGAAGCGGGCCACTGCATCGTGATCGGCCTCGAGGAAGCGACCTTCATCGACTCGCAGACCCTGAGCGTCCTGCTCGCGGCGCGCCATCAGGCGGAGCGGGCGGAGCTCGGCTTCGTGTTGTTCCTGCCGCCGGAGCCGCACACACAGGTCCATCGGATCCTGGAGATGACGGGGCTCGGCCTTGCATTCCCGGTCGAGCAGGAGCTCGACCGGGCCGTCGCCGCCGCACGTGCCGGCCGCGCCTCGGGCGAGCACATCCGCGCCGCCTGAGGAGGGCTTGGCGAAACATCGGCTGCGTCGTTTCAGCAAGCCCTCCGAACCGGATCCGTCCGGTCCGCCCCGTAGCGTGTCGCAGCGATGGATTACGAACCGCTGCGCCGGGGCGTCGCCGAGTTCATCGGAACGTTCACGCTCATCTTCATCGGCGCCGGCACGATCCTGACGACGACGAAGCTGTTCGGCGCGGCGTTCGCCCAGGGCGCGGGTGACACGGCGTCGGGCCTCAGCCTCGTGGCAATCGCGTTCGCGCACGGCCTGGCGATCGCCGTGATGGTGTCCGCCGTCGGGCACATCTCCGGCGGGCACTTCAACCCTGCGATCACGTTCGGTTTTCTGATCACGCGCCGGATCGCCCCGTCGCTTGCCGTCGTCTACTGGGTCACGCAGTTCGCGGCCGCAGCCATCGCTTCGCTGCTCCTCCGCTGGCTCTTCCCGACCGCGATCCGGAATCTCGCGAACCTCGGGACACCCGCTCTCGGACGCGGGGTTACGCAGTGGCAAGGGCTCGTGATCGAGATCGTGCTGACCTTCTTCCTCGTCTGGGTCGTCTTCGCCACGGCGGCCGATCCCGGCGGGACGTTCAAGTCGATCGCGGGTCTCGCGATCGGATTGACGATCACGCTCGACATCTTCATGGGTGGCCCGCTGACTGGCGCTGCGATGAACCCGGCGCGCGCATTCGGCCCGCAACTCGTCCAGAACGACTGGACGAAGGCGTGGATCTGGTACGCCGGCCCCGTGATCGGCGCGACCATCGCTGCCCTGGGTTACGAGTTCCTCTACCTGCGACCGGTGCGCCCGGTCGTTCCGGTCGGTCCGCCGGAATCCGGCGTGATCGAGCCCCGCCCGGGCGAAGCGTCCGTCACGTAGGCACCGCTCGCGGATTACCCCGCGGGGTAGAGCACAGATAGAACATCGTCCGTGGCGCGCCTGGCAGTCGTCCCGGACCTGGAGAGCGAGCTCGACCGGCTCTACGAGCTGCCGCTCGACGCTTTCACGCCGGCACGCAACGAGCTCGCGGCGCGGCTGAAAAAGGCCGGGCAGGATGACGCCGGCGCGCGTGTGAAGGCGCTGCGAAAGCCGAGCGTGGCCGTCTGGACCGTGAACCAGCTCGCACGACGCCACGGTGGGGAGGTCGCGGAGCTCATCGACGCGGGCAAGCGACTGCGCACGGCACAGGAAACGGCGCTCCGAGGCGGCGGCGCCGACGACGTGCGCAGCTCGACGCGTGCAGAGCGGGACGCGCTCCGGAAGCTGACACGGCTTGCAGAAGCAGTCCTCACCCACGCGGGACGACCGGCGTCGCCGCAGACGCTCGAGCGCGTCAGCTCGACCCTACGTGCTGCCGCAGTCGACCCGCGTGCCGGCGAGCTCGTCTCGCGCGGGCGCCTCGCGGAGGAGGTGGAGGCGCCGGGCTTCGCGGCGGTCGCCGAGATCGCGCCGCGAGCCGGGGCGCAAGCGCGCCGGCGTAAGCCGAGGACGGATGCCGCCGCGAAGCGCGAGCACGATCAGCGCATGCGCCGGCTGCGCCGGGACGCCGAGACGGCGGAGCGCGCCGCAGCGGCTGCGGAGGCGGAAGCGGAAAAAGCCGCAGACGAGGCGGCTGCAGCGCGGGAACGTGCGAAGCGGGCGCGTCGTGACGCTCGGGCCGCGACAAAAGCACTCGACGCCGAAGAGCGACGGTGAGGAGCGAGGACTAACGCGCCGAGCCCGCGGGGAAGAAGCAGCGCTCCATGGCTGACGACAGCAACCTGATCATCCTCGACGGGTGCACGTTCTTCTACTCGACCGAGAACGGCGATGTCGACGCGAAGGATGCCGAGGGTTTCTTCTACCAGGACGTGCGCCACCTATCGCGCTGGCAGGTCCGCGTCGACGACAACGAGCTCGACGCGCTGACGAGCAGGCGCGTCGACTACTACTCGGCGCGCATCGTCTGCAAGACCGATGATTCCGACGACGACGCACCCGCGGTGTCGATCCGCCGCGACCGCTTCGTCAGCGAAGGCGCGCACGAGGACGTCGTGCTCGAGAATCTGAGCGGCAAGCCGCAGCGGCTCACGCTCGAGCTGGACTATGCATCGGACTTCGCCGACGTCATGGAGGCCCAGGACGGCGGCAACCACGAAGGTCGGAGCTGGCAGGACGTGCGGTCACGTTCGGTGACCCTCTGGAACGACCGCGAGGGCTACCGCCGCGGGACCGTGCTCACCTTCAACCGCTCCGGGCGGGTCGGGCAGGATCGATCGAGCTTCCAGGTCGACCTCGCGCCACACGAGACGTGGAAACTCTGCGTCGACATCACCCCCGTGGTCGACGGCGCGCGCAAGCCGCCGATGTTGCGCTGCGACGCGTTCCATCGGCACGCGAACAAGATGCCGATGTCCCTCGACGAATGGCTGGCGGATCTCCCGTACCTCGAGACGGACAAGGACTCGCTCGGACGGACGTACCGTCAGAGCCTGCTCGACCTCGCGGCGCTGCGCGTCCGTCCGGACGACGTGAAGATCAAGTGGGCGATGCCCGGCGGCGGGATCCCTTGGTTCATGACCGTTTTCGGCCGGGACAGCCTGATCTCGGCGTACGAGGCGATGCCGTTCCACCAGGAGGTCGCACAGGCGACGCTCGAGGCGCTCGCGGAGCTCCAGGCGACCGAATGGGACAACTTCCGCGACGCCGAGCCGGGAAAGATCATGCACGAGCTCCGGCGCGGCACGCTCGCCGCGCTCGGGAAGATCCCGCACACGCCGTACTACGGGACCCACGACGCGACGATGCTGTGGCTGATCCTGCTCGACGAGTACGAGCGGTGGAGCGGTGACACGCGGTTCGTGAAGCGGATGGAGCCGAACGCGCGCGCTGCGCTCGCATGGATCGAGGGCCCAGCGGATCTGGACGGTGACGGGTACGTCGAGTACCGCAAGCGCTCGACCTCCGACAAGGCGCTCGAGAACCAGTGCTGGAAGGACTCGGAGGATTCGATCCTGTTCGCGGACGGGCGGCGCGCCGAGCCGCCGATCGCGACCTGCGAGCTCCAGGGCTATGCGTACGACGCCCGGCTGAGGACGGCTCGTATGATGCGCGAAGTCTGGGGCGACGAGGAGACGGCCGCGCGCCTCGAGCACGACGCGGCGGATCTGAAGCGGCGCTTCAACCGCGACTTCTGGGTCCCGGGCCAGCGGGATCGTGGACGATCGTCGCGCCGAGCGCACCGTTCGCCGTCTCCTCCGTCCCGACATGTTCAGCGGCTGGGGGATCCGCTCGATGTCCGCCGATGACGCCGGTTACAACCCGCTCGAGTACCACAACGGGACCGTCTGGCCGCACGACACGGCGATCTGCGCAGAAGGAATGCGTCGGTACGGGTTCTACGACGAGGCTGGCGTCGTCTGCCACGCGCTACTCGACGCAGCGGAGCGGTTCTCGAGCCAGCTGCCAGAGGTCTTTGCCGGCTTTCCCCGCGACCATTCCGGCGTTCCGGTCGAGTATCCGGCTGCGCTCAAGCCGCAGTCATGGGCCGCCGGGGCGCCGCTGCTCGCTCTACGGACGCTCCTTGGTCTCGACGTCGTCGACGGGAAGCTGCGGTCGCGACCGCACGTGCCGGATGCACTCGGGAAGCTGCGCCTGACGAACGTCGGCTACCGCGGCCGCCACGAATCGCCGTAGCCGCGCGGGCTACTCGACGGTGACGGTCTTTGCGAGGTTGCGCGGCTGGTCGACGTTGAGGCCGCGCAAACGCGCGATCCGGTACGCGAGCAGTTGCAGCGGCAAGACGGCGAGGATCGCCTGCAGGAACGCCGGCGAGCTCGGGACGTAGATGACGTCGTCGGCGTGGTGCTGGATGTCCTCGTTGCCGTCGGTCGCGATCGCGATCACGTGCGCACCGCGCGCTCGAACCTCCTGGATGTTCGATACGACCTTGTCGTAGATCACCCGCTGGTCGGTCGCGACGCATACGACGGGCGAGTCCTCGTCGAGCAAGGCGATCGGCCCGTGCTTCATCTCGCCGGCCGAGTACGCCTCGGTCGGGATGTACGAGATCTCCTTCAGCTTGAGGGCGCCTTCGAGCGCGACCGGCAAGCCGATGTGACGGCCGAGGTAAAGGAAGAACGGCTTGTCGTAGAAGCGCTGCGCGATCTCCTCGACCGGATGGTCGCCGTCGAGGAACTTCTCCATCTTCTCGGGCAGGTCGTAGAGCTCCTCGAGGATGAACTCGATCTCCTCCTCCGGCAGCGCCTTGCGGATCTGCGCGAGCTTGAGCGCAATCAACGACAGGAGCGCGACCTGCGCCGTGAACGTCTTCGTCGCAGCGACTCCCATCTCGAGACCTGCCCGTGTGTACAGGACTGCATCGACCTCGCGCGTGATCTGCGTGCCCATCATGTTCGTGATCGCAAGCGTCCGGGCGCCCTGCGCGCGCGCGAGCCGCATCGCGGCGATCGTGTCGGCGGTCTCGCCGGATTGCGTGATCCCGATGACGAGCGTGTCCTTCGACAGGACCGGGTTGCGGTAGCGCCACTCGGAGGCAATGTCCGGCTCGACCGGAACACGAGCCCACTCCTCGATGATGTAGCGGCCGACGACGCCCGCGTGGTACGCCGTGCCGCACGCGACGATCACGATGCGGCGGAGGTTCCGGATCTCCAGCTCGGTGAGGCCGATGCCGTCGAGCACGAGCTTTCCGCGGCGCGCGCGGTCGCCGATCGTCTCGCTGACCGCTTCGGGCTGCTCGTAGATCTCCTTGAGCATGAACGTCTCGTAGCCGCCCTTGACCGCGCCCTCGTCGTCCCAATCGACGTCGACGATCTCCTTGTCCTCGAGCTCGCCTTCGGAGTCGTAGAAGCGCGCCCCTTCCGGCGTGATCGCGACGATCTCGCCGTCCTCGAGCAGCTGGATCCTGCGCGTGTCGCGCAGGAACGCGGCGACGGCCGAGGCGAGGTACATCTCTCCCTCGCCGACGCCGACGACGAGCGGGCACTGGTGGCGCGCACCGACGAGGAGGTCCGGGTGGTCGTTGTGAATCACGACAAAGGCGAAGTGCCCCTCGAGTTGCGCGTATGCGGCGCGCACCGCCGCCACGACGTCGCCGTCGTAGTGGCTCTCGATCAGGTGGACGACCACCTCGGCATCTGTCTCCGACGTGAACGTGTGACCAGCGGCGAGGAGTGCGCCCTTCAGCTCGCGGTAGTTCTCCACGATTCCGTTGAGCGCGATCGCGATGCGGCTGTGGTCGCAGCCGGTGAGCGGGTGCGCGTTCGCCTCGGTGACGCCACCGTGCGTCGCCCACCGCGTGTGCCCGAGACCGTGCTGGGATTTCGAGCCGTTCGGGCCCGCAGCGTCCTTCAGGTACTGGAGGTTGCCGACGGCGCGGACGTAGTCCAGTCCGTGGTCCTCGCGAAGCGCGATGCCGGCGGAGTCATACCCCCGGTACTCGAGCCGCTCGAGCCCGTGCAGCAGCAGGGCCTTCGCCTCTCGCCCTCCCACGTAGCCGATGATCCCGCACACCCGAAGCTCCTCTCTTTGCTGCCCTACGCTTCCTAAAGCCTGGCGCGGGGCATGTAAACGCTCCAGATTGGGAGTTTTCCCGCCTCGGAACGGCAAAAGCCCGGCTGAAGTCTCCAGATTCCCCCAGCGTCGGGGGGCGGGTCAGCCGAGCTCTCGTCGAACGAGAGCGGCGATCGTACCACAGAGGGCGGCCGCTTTTTCGTCCGTTTCGGCCTCAGCCAGGACGCGTACGACGGGCTCCGTGCCCGATGGGCGGACGAGAACGCGGCCGCTCGTGCCGAGCTCTCCGTTGATCCGCTCGACCTCCGAGCGGATCGTGTCGGTCAACTCCTGGCGGTCGACGGCGACGTTTTCCTTGACCTGTGGGTAGTGCGGCATGACCGCCGCCGCCTCCGCGAGCGTCCGCCCGTCGAGGGCGCCGCAGAGGAGCAGCGCCGCGGCGAGGCCGTCGCCCGTGACGTGGCCATCGAGCCAGATGATGTGGCCAGACTGCTCGCCGCCGAGGATGCCGCGCTCCCGCCGGAGCGCCTCGAGCACGTAGCGGTCGCCGACATCCGTGGTGATGACACGAATGCCCCAGTTCGCCATCAGCCGGTGCAGCCCGAGGTTCGACATCGAGGTGACGGCGACGAGGTCGACGCCGCGTGCGAGCGCGAGGATCGCGACGATCTGGTCGCCGTCGACGACGTTGCCCTCGGCATCGACCGCCAGCATCCGGTCGCCGTCGCCGTCGAAGGCGACGCCGAGGTCCGCGCCGACCTCGACGACCTTGCGGCTCACCGCGGCGAGGTCGGTCGCGCCGCAACCGACGTTGATGTTCGTGCCGTCGGGGTCGTCGCCGATCGCCGTCGTCTGCGCACCCAGCTTCTCGAAGGCGTTCGGCCCGATGCCGGAATACGCGCCGTTCGCGCAATCGACGACGATGTGCAGGTTCGTGAGGTCGGAACCGAAGCGCTCCACGACGTGCTCGAGATAGCTGTCGGTGGCGACGCCGACGTGGTCGATCGTCCCGCCGCCCACCGGAGGACGCTCGAGCAGGCCCTCGATCTCCTCCTCGGACGCGTCCGGCAGCTTCTGTCCGTCGCGGTCGAAGAACTTCACGCCGTTGTACTCCGGCGGATTGTGCGACGCGGTGATCACGCAGCCGAGGTCCAGCGTGAGCAGAGCCACGGCAGGCGTTGGCAGCACGCCGGCGACGACCGCGTTCCCGCCGGCCGACGCGATTCCGCGTGCGAGCACCTCCTCGAGCTCGACACCTGACGCCCGCGTGTCGCGGCCGATGAAGATCCGGCCCCCGCCCGACCAGTACGCCGTAGCCCGCCCGAGCTTCTCGACGAGCTCCGGCGTCAGGTCTTGCCCGACGACGCCCCGCACCCCGTCGGTGCCGAAGTAGCGACGGCTCATGCGAGCGCCACCGACGTGTGCTCGCGCCAACGCCCGTCGACGAAGTGCATGAGCGATGCCGCGGCGACGTGGGTCGCGATTGGCAGGCGAGCGCGCACCTCGCGCTCGATCGACGCGAGCAGTGCGGCGTTGCCCGACTCCGCCACTGTCAGGTGCGGCACGACGTCGTCGTACCTCCCACCGTATGGTGGGTTGTCCGGGTATGCGCGGGCCAGCGCGTCCGTCATCGCGCGAAAGATCTCATCCTGCGCCGGCGACAAGTACAGAACGCCGTCAAACCGTGCCGTCTCCGCGAAGGCGCAGTCGAACGCCTCAAAGCAACCGACGACCGTGCCGACGCCCGCGACCTGACGTGGGAGGGCCGAGTCGTCGACGAACGGATAGATGAGCGTGACGTGCGGCGGCATGCCGTGCCGACCGTCGTCGGTGTGCACGCGCCGCCATGCGCCGACGAGCGGCTCGGCCTCGGGCACGAGGACGACGATCGCAGTCTCTCCCACGGCCGCATCCTTAACGCCCGTCCAAGGGCGCGCCGAGACGGCGCGCTCCGCGCGCCGTCCACGCGAAGCGCGCAATCCGGTTACCAAGCGCTAAAGGCGCAGCTTTTAGCGCTTACTGAATTGTGGCGCCTTGCGCGCCTTGTGCAGGCCGGCCTTCTTGCGCTCGACCTGCCGCGCGTCGCGCGTCAGGAAGCCGGCGCGCTTGAGCGCCAGACGGAGATTCGGGTCGGCCTCGACGAGCGCCCGCGCGATGCCGTGGCGCACGGCGCCCGCCTGGCCGGAGGGGCCGCCACCGTGGACCCGGACGCGGATGTCGTAGGTGCCTTCGGCCTCCGCGACCTTCAACGGCGCGAGCGCCAGCGTGCGATGCGCCGCCCGCGGGAAATAGTCTTCGATCGTGCGCCCGTTGAACCAGGTCGTCCCGCTGCCCGGGCGGAGGATGACGCGGGCGACGGAGGTCTTCCGCTTCCCGGTTCCGAGGTATTGCGCGATCTGGCTCATGTCAGCGGCTGCGGGTTTTGCGGCGAGTGCGGGTGCTCGGGGCCGGCGTAGATCTTGAGCTTGTTGATCTGCTGACGCGCGAGACGGTTCTTCGGAAGCATGCCCTTGACAGCCGTCCGCAGCACCTCCTCCGGTCGCCGGTCGAGCTGCTCGCGCAGCGTCCGGCTCCGCAGCCCCCCGGGATAGCCCGAGTGGCGGTAGTAGCGCTTCTGGTCGAGCTTGTTCCCCGTCACGCTGATCTTCTCGGCGTTGACGACGACGATGAAGTCGCCGGTGTCGACGTGCGGCGTGTAGTGGGGCTTCCCCTTGCCGCGAAGCATGTCCGCGATCTGCGTCGCGAGTCGGCCGAGCGTCTGGCCGTCCGCGTCGACCACGTACCAGACGCGCTCGATCTCTCCGGGCTTGGCGTTGTAGGTCTTCATCAGCATCAAAAAGGCGGGGCTAAACGCCCTCGCCGGCGCAGAATCGTAGCAGCCCGCGCCGAAAATCGGCCGAGCCGCCATGGGACGGATGACGGACATATGGGGCTCCCGTCGCCGCCTGTGCGATGCGGCCGACCGCCAAACCCGCCGGCCACGCGCCAGTGAGCGTAGGAACGGCACCGAGGTCCGGACCTCCTGCGCGGTCGGGCGCCGGTTCGACGACGCCGTCCCCGGATGGGTCGGAACGGCGTTCCAGCAGAGGACGTCGACGTCGAGCTCGCCGAGAACCGCCTGGACGACCGTCGCCGTCGCCTCCGCCGGGCCGTCGCCGCCGAGCTGGCGCTCGGAGGTGAACGGGATCCCGGAGATTCGGGCGCCCCGGAATCCGGCCGCCTCGCCGACGAGCAGCACGGGTGCGCCCGCGTGCACCTCGAGATACGCGCACAGGCGCTCTCTGCGGACGGCCGCGCCGCGTCCCTCGCGGTAGAAGTTGTACGTCTCTCCGATTCGCGCCGCCGCGAGTGCGCGGACGAACTTTCCCGCATCCACAGCGTCACTATGCTCATGCGGGTGAGGGCGTGGGTCGGGGTCGGCGTAATCGTCGCTGCCTTCGCAGCGCCGGTCGGCGCCACCGCCCAGGCCGCCGTACCACCGCAGGGATACCAGTCTGATGCCGCGTTCGCAGAGAG
>VAXB01000149.1 GCA_005883995.1 Actinomycetota bacterium | reverse complement strand
CGATCAAGAGCGCCGTCGGGATGGGCGCGCTCCTCGTCGACGGGATCGGCGACACGATGCGCGTCTCGCTGACCGCGGACCCCGTCGAGGAGGTGAAAACCGCGTTCGAGATCCTGAAGGCGCTCGGCCTACGCGAGCGCGGCCCGGTGATGATCGCGTGCCCGTCGTGCGGTCGCGACAACGTCGGCGTGCAACAGCTCGCGGAGCGCGTCGAGGAACGGCTCGCCGGCTATCCGCAGCACTTCGAGGTGGCCGTGCTCGGCTGCGCGGTGAACGGGCCCGGGGAGGCGGGGGACGCAGACTTCGGGATTGCCGGCGGGCGCGACGTCGGCTTCGTGTACGCGCACGGCCGCGTGCTCAAGAAGGTCTCGTCCGACATCCTGATCGACGAGCTCTTCCACGAGATCGACAGATGGATCGCCGAAGGGATGCAACGCCCCACGCGGTTGAAGATGGCCAAGCCTGCAGCGCTTGCGATGGCCGAAGCCTCGCTGATTCCGCTGGACTAACCTCAGCGCACGATGCGCGCCTCACAGCTGTTCCTGCCAACGCTGCGCACGGACCCGGCCGACGCCGACGCCGTTAGCCACAAGCTGCTTGTCCGCGGCGGCTTCATCCGCCAACTCGCGGCCGGTGTCTGGACGTATCTGCCGCTCGGCTGGCGCGTGCACGAGAAGGTCGTGCAGATCATCCGCGAGGAGATGAACGCAATCGGCGGACAGGAGTTCCGCGCGCCGCTGCTGACGCCGGCGGAGCTCTGGAAGGCGTCGGGGCGCTACGACATTCCCGAGGTCTTCCACCTGGAGGACCGCAACGGTCGGGAGTACGTCCTGCCGATGACGCACGAGGAGACGTTCGCGTTCCACGCGCGCGAGCTTCAGTCGTACAAGCAGCTGCCGCAGATCTGGTACCACTTCGGCGTCAAGGAGCGCGACGAGCCGCGGCCGCGCGCCGGCCTGATCCGCGTCCGCGAGTTCATCATGAAGGACGCGTACAGCTTCGACCGCGACGAGTCGACGCTCGACGTGTCGTACGAGAAGCACCGCGAGGCGTACGAACGCATCTTCGCGCGCGCCGGGCTCGAGACGTACTTCGTCGAGGCGGAGGTCGGGATCATGGGCGGTTCGGCGAGCGACGACTTCCTCGCACCTGCAGAGGCCGGGGAGAACGAGCTCGTGACGTGCGAGAACGGCGACTACGCGGCGGACGCGGAAATCGCCCGCGGCGCTCCGTCGCCGCCCGACTTCCCGGCGCCCCTTCCCGCGCCCGAGCTTGTCGCCACGCCGGATGCGAAGACGATCGAAGCCGTTTCGGCGCAGCTCGGGATCGACCCGCGCGCGACGATCAAGGCGATGCCGATGGTGACCGGCGACCGCGTCGTGCTCGCGCTCGTGCGCGGCGACGACCGGCTGAACGAGGAACGCCTGACCGGCGCACTCGGAGGTACGGCGGTCCGGCCGGCCGAGGATGAGGAGATCCGCGCGACGTTCGGCGCCGACGGCGGCTCGATCGGCCCTGTGGACGTGCAGGTCGAAGTGATCGCGGACCGCGGAATCACGCCGGGCCCGTACGTCGTGGGGGCAAACCGCGACGGCTGGCATCTGCGCGGCGTCGAGCCCGGGCGAGACTTCGAGCCGCGGTACGCGGAGATCCGTCAGGTCAAGCCCGGCGACGCGTGCCCGATCTGCGGCGGAAGGCTCTCGATCCAGCCGGCGATCGAGGTCGGCCACATCTTCAAGCTCGGGACGCGCTACCCGAACGCGATCGGCGCGAGGTTTCTCGACGAGGACGGAACGGAGAAGCCGATCGTGATGGGGAGCTACGGGATCGGCCCGGGCCGGATGATGGCGGCGGCGATCGAGCAGCATCATGACGACCGGGGAATCACCTGGCCGCGGACGATCGCGCCGTTCGACGTGCATGTTGTCTCGCTGGACGCCGGCAACGCGGAGATCAAAGCGGCTGCGGAGGCGGTGGAGGCCGAGCTGTCGGGGTCCTATGAGATCCTGCTGGACGATCGGGATCTCCGGCCCGGCGAGAAGTTCGCCGACGCCGACCTGATCGGCTGCCCCGTTCGGATCACGGTCGGCCGGAAGACCCTGGAAGACGGCGCCGTGGACGTTCGGCCGAGGGCGACGGGCGACGAGGTGAGGGTTGCTTTGTCGGCGGTCGGGGGCACAGTGGCAGAGATCCTGTAGTGGCGCGACGGAGGCGATTCAGCGAAGAGCCGTTCGGCCCGACGATCGAGCGGCTGATGAGCGAGACGGGCCATACGTATCGCTCGCTCGCCGATGGGACGAAACTCTCGGCCGGTTACCTGAACCACCTCGTCCACGGGAACCGCCCCGTCCCGTCCGACGACGTCATCCAGGCCCTCGCGTCCGCTCTCGGCGTCGAACCGGAGCACTTCCGGGAGTACCGCCTGCGCGTGATCACGGAGCGCCTCGAGCGGATGCCCGACCTGATCGACCGGCTGTACCGCCGGCTCGGTTAGCGAGGCGCTGCTGCCGCGGTACGATGCTCGGCGCCTACGGGGCGTAGCGCAGCCTGGTTAGCGCGCCAGTCTGGGGGACTGGAGGTCCCGAGTTCGAATCTCGGCGCCCCGACTGCCGAGGGCCGTCTCCCACGCGGGCTGGCGGCCTTTCGCGTTCTCTCCGCCGGCGACGCTGCTCCCGCCGTGGCGACCCTGTGGCAGCCGCTGGGCCGGAACGGCTGTCGCCGTCGAGCGTTTCAGTGGCGCTCGTCCGTGGTGTTGCGCGTTTCCGGCTCGGCCTGGCGGTCATGCGTCGGGGCGAGCTGGAGACGGGGTTTCTGCAACGGCCGCCGCGATGTGCAGCTAGGCGTTGTGTCCGGTGACCGCCAGCAATCACCGGACACAAGGCCAGGTCAGCGTTAGAAGGTGAAGCCGAGATTGTCGATCGCTGCGCCAGCGGGGTCGCTGCTGGTGACTACCTCGATCCGGTGGATCGGTCCGGCCAGGCTGATGTGCTGGAAGCCCAGTTGATTCGTCGCGAAGGAGTCGATCAGGTTGCCGTCGATGTCGAAGGTCGAGATCGTGACTCCGCCGAGGCTGTCCAGG
>VAXB01000148.1:5093-7871 GCA_005883995.1 Actinomycetota bacterium | reverse complement strand
ACGCTCGCGCAGGAGTCGCTCGCCGCGCGCGGCGCCGATCCCGGTCGTGTCGGGGTCTTTGCGAACACGATCGACGTCGACGCGTGGATCGAACGGGCCGACCGGTTGCGAGCGGGCCGACCGCCCGAGGACGGCGTTGTCGTCCTGTCGGTCGCGCGGCTCGCGCCGGAAAAGGGGCTCGATTTGCTCGTGCGTGCCGTCGCCGCCGCCCAGGACGACCGGCTCCGCCTCGTGCTGGTCGGCGGCGGGCCAAAGCGCGCAGCGCTCGGCGAGCTTGCGGCGGCGCTCGGCGTTCAGGCGCGGTTCACCGGTGACCTGCCGCAGGAGGAGGTGGCGCGCGAATATGCCCAGGCCGACGTCTTCGCGTTGCTGTCGCGCCGCGAGCCCTGGGGCGTCGTCGTCAACGAGGCGGCCGCGAGCGGTCTGCCACTCGTTCTCGCGGAGGACGTCGGCGCCGCGCGCGATCTGCTGCGTGACGCCGACAACGGCTTCCTCGTCCCCCGCGAAGACGTCGCGCGCGCGGCCGAGGCGCTGCGCGCACTCGCCGAGGACCCGGAGCTGCGCCGGGCGATGGGCGCACGTTCCCGTGAGCTCGTGCGCGGTTGGGGCTACGACGCGAGCGTCGACGCGTTCGTCGCGGCGGTTCGCGCCGCCGCTTCGAAATAGATCTGCTCCTGGACCTCGACGACGTGGTCCCACGACATCCGCCGGGCAGCGGCGGTACCGCCTTCGCGGAGCCGCGCCGCCAGATCCTGGTCGGTCAGCACGCGTCGGACCGCATCGACGACCGACGCGCGCGTCGCCTGCACGACGAGGGCCTCGCCCTCCTCGAAGAACCCGGCGACGCCGCAACGGTCGGTCACCACGACCGGCGTGCCGACCGCGGCAGCCTCGGCGGCGACGAGGCCGAAGCTCTCGCCCTCCGATGGCAGCACGAACACGTCGGCGGCGCGGTAGAGGTCGAACGGCGGCTCCTCGGTCGGCGGTAGGACGTGGACGCGCGGCGAGCGTCCGAGCACCGCCGCTGTCCCGTGCCGGTCGTCCGGCCCGACGACGACGACGTGCGCGTCGGGGAGCTCCTCCGCCGCCGCGGCGAGATGCTCGAGCCCTTTCCCGGCCGCGACGCGTCCGACGTAGAGCACGAGCGGCGCGCCGGCCGGTACACCGAGCCGCCCGCGCGCCGTACCGTCGGCGGCTGTCGACGGCGGCGGCGAAGGAAAGCCGTTCCCACGCACCCGGACCCTCGATGCGGCGATACCCGCCGCGACGACGGCATCCCGCTCTCGCTCCGACGCGACCACGACAGCGGCCGCCGCGGTGGCGACGCCGCGGTAGAGCGTCGGGTCGAGCACGCGCTTCAGGCGCAGCTTGCGCACGCGGGGCGTGAACATCCCGAGCGGTTCGAACACGTAGGGGATGCCGCGAATGCGGCACCAGGCCGCCGTGGCCGTGGTGACCGGGTCGCGGAAGCCGAAGACGTGCACGACGTCGGGCCGCGGCGCCCGCGCGAGGGTCGCCGGCAGCGTCGGCGTGATCCCCATCCAGCGATAGCGGAGGGGCGTCGCGAGGTAGCGGACGTCCGCGCCGTCGACGATCTCTCTGCGCGAGCGCGCGACGGGACGCTCGTGCAGCCCGAGGATCGACGACGTCACGACCTCGACATCGTGTCCGCGCGCTACGAGGCCGCGGACGAGCTCACGTGCGGCCGTCACCGGGCCGCCGAACGCATGCGACGGCCACCAGACCGGCGCGGCGAAGAGGATGCGCAGACGAGCGTCGGTCACCGTCCGGCGCCGCCCAGGATCAGTCCGAGCGAGCGCTCCGGCCCGGGCCAGTGCTCGCGCACGACGGCTGCGTTCGCCCGCGCCACGCGCCGGAGGACGAACGCGACGAGCACGGCGTCGTCCAGTTGCCCCGCGACCGGGATGAAGTCGGGGATCAGGTCGAACGGGAGCGCGAGGTAGGGAATCAGCGCGCCGACCAGGAGCTTGTGCCGGCGCGCGACGCGGTCGTCACGCAGCAGCCGTGTGAACAGCACCACGCAGTCGGGCACGAACCCGGCAATCGCGCGTGCGTCCTCTCGTCGGCCCGCGACCACGAACGCCAGGACGGTCAGCGCGTACGCCACGGCGATCGCTGCGAGTCCGTACACAACCCATTGCGGCAAGGCTTCTGACGCTAGCGAACCGCGCGGTTAGCCTTGCCCGTCATGGCCAAGAGCCGCAAGCCGCGCCTGCTCGTCCTCAACCAGTACTACTGGCCGGGGGTCGAGGCCACGGCGCAGCTTCTGACCGAGCTGTGCGAGGCGCTCGCGCAGGAGTTCGACGTGAAGGTCGTGACCGGCGTGCTGCACGGGCACGAGACGGATCCTCGACAGCTCGTGCGGAACGGCGTCGAGATCACCCGCGTGCCGTCCACCTCGTTCGAGCGCTCGAAGATCCTTGCCCGCGCCGCGAACTACGTGACGTACCTGTCGAACGCGCTCGTCGCGGGAATGCGCGGGCCGCGGCCCGACGTCGTCGTGTGCATGACCGATCCGCCGATCGTCGCCGACATCGCGCTCGTCGTCGCGCGGCGCTTCCGCGTCCCGCTCGTCGTGATCAGCCAGGACGTCTTCCCCGAGATCGCGATCCAGCTCAAGCGGCTCGAGAACCCGGCCGTCATGAACGTCCTCCGCTTCCTCGTGTCGCTCTATCTGCGACGGGCGGACCGCGTCGTCGCGATCGGCGAGACGATGCGCGAGCGTCTGGAGGAGAAGGGTGCCCGGAGCGGCCGCGT
>VAXB01000148.1:0-4992 GCA_005883995.1 Actinomycetota bacterium | reverse complement strand
GCATGGGCGCGCGGCACGCCGAGCTCGTGGGGCTCGCGAAGCTGCTCGAGGTCGACGCCGTTCGCTTTCTCTACTACCAGCCGCGCGACGTCCTCCAGCAGTCGCTTTCCGCGGCCGACGTGCACGTGATCGGGCTCGCTCCCGGCCTCGCCGGCTACGTCGTCCCGAGCCGGCTCTACGGCGTTCTCGCAGTCGGGCGTCCGGTGATCGCGGCGGCGGATCCGGAGAGCGAGACGGCGCAGGTGGTCGAGCGCGTCGGCTGCGGGATCGTCGTGCCACCCGGCCGGCCGGAGCTGCTCGCGCGCGCGATCCGCGACGCGCATGACGGGAAGCTCGACCTCGAGGAGATGGGTGCACGCGGGCGTGCGTGGGTCGAGCTGGAGGCGGATCGTTCGGTCGCCGTTCGCCGGTACCGCGATCTGCTGCTCGAGGTCGCGTCCTAGACTCTTGCGGTGACCGCGGTTTTGTTCACGTGCGCCGGCCAGCGCGTCGACATCGTCGACGCGTTCCGCCGTGCGGGTGCCACCACGATCGCGGTCGACGTCAACCCGCTCGCGCCGGCGCTCTACCACGCCGACCGGTACGCCCTGGTGCCGCGCGTCGACGACGAGAGCTACGTCGCGGCGCTGCGCGACGTCGTCACGGAGCATGGCGTCGCGCTCGTCATCCCGCTCACGGATCTCGATCAGGCGAAGCTCGCGCGGTCGCGCGACGACCTCGGCACGCTCCTGCTCCTGCCGGACGCCGACGTCGTCGAGCGCCTCGCCGACAAGTACCTCGCGCACGAGCTGTTCGAGGAGCGGAACGTCCCCTCGCCGCCGACCTGGCTGCCGAGCCACGTCCCCGACGATCTGCCGTTCCCGGTGCTCGTCAAGGCGCGGGTCGGGTTCGGCTCGCGGGACATCTACCGCGCGGAGAACCGCGAGCAGCTTGCGTTCTTCCTCGGCTACACGCCGGTCGAATCGATGGTCCAGGTGCAGCTCCAGGGCGAGGAGTTCTCGATCGACGTCTTCTGCGACCTCGAAGGGCGCTGCCTGAACGCGATCCCGCGGACGATGATCGAGTCGAAGGGCGGGGAGTCGATCAAGGGGATGACGATCCGCGACGACGCCCTGATCGAGCTCGCGCGCGAAACCTCCGAGAAGCTGCGGCTCGTCGGTCCGGCGAACATCCAGTGCTTCCGCGAGCCCGACCGCTCGCACTACGTCACGGACATCAACCCGCGGTTCGGAGGCGGATTCCCGCTGCCGCTCGCGGCCGGAGGCCGCTACCCGGAGTTGGCGCTCGCCCTGGCGCGCGGGGAGCGGCCGGAGCCGCGCGTCGGCGACTTCCGGGAGGGCATCGTGATGACGCGCTTCTTCTCCGACCTCAGCCTCACCCGGAACGGCGACGGAACGCTGAAGCCGCTCGTCCGCGCGGAATGAGGTGGGTCGTAACCGGCGCGGCCGGCTTCATCGGCTCGCACCTGTCCGAGGCGCTGCTCGCCGCGGGCCACGACGTGGTCGGCGTCGACGCGTTCACCGACTACTACGACGTCGCGCTGAAAGAGGAGAACGCACGCGGCCTGGACGTCCGCCGTCTCGATCTCGCCGTCGACGACCTCGAGCTCGACGGCGTCGACGGCGTCTTCCATCTCGGCGGGCAGCCGGGTGTCCGGAGCTTTGGCGACGTGTTCGACGTGTATGCGCGCAACAACCTCGTTGCGTCGCGCCGGGTCTTCGAGGCCGCAGCACGGGCAGGCGTCCGCGTTGTGTTCGCTTCGTCCTCGTCGATCTACGGGGACGCCGAGCGCTATCCGACCGCGGAGGACGTCGAGCCGCGGCCGATCTCGCCGTACGGGATCACGAAGCTCGGCTGCGAGCACCTGGCGCGCGCGTATGCGCAGGGCTTCGGGCTCGACGTCGTCGTCCTGCGCTTCTTCACCTTCTACGGGCCGAGGCAGCGCCCCGACATGGCGTTCGCGCGGATCGTCGATGCGCTCGCGCGCGATACGAGCTTCGAGCTGTACGGCGACGGGCTGCAGTCGCGCGCATTCACGTACGTGGCCGACGGCGTGGAGGCGATCGTCACGGCGATGGAGCGCGGCCGCGGCGGCGAGACCTACAACGTCGGCGGTGGCTCCGAGGCGACGATGCGGGATGCGATTGCGACGCTCGAGGACGTCTCCGGCCGGTCGCTCGACCTCGTGCAGCGCCCGGCGGCGAAGGGCGACGTGCGGCGAACTGCTCCCGACACGGCGCGCGTCGAGCGCGATCTCGGCTGGCGGGCGACGACGTCCCTGCCGGGCGGGTTGAAGGCGCAATGGGACTGGGCGGCGAATAGAGTCGCCGCCCGATGACCACGCGCACACGGGAACCGGAGCTCGACGCCGAGCAGGAGGTCGACCTCGGCCGCTATGCCGGGGCGGTCGCGAGGCGCTGGTGGCTGCCCGTCGCCGGCCTTGTCATCGGCGCGATCATCGGTTATCTGATCTCGCTCGGCGGCACCCAGATCTGGGACGCGAGCTCGACGGTCTACCTGGGCCAGCCGTACAGCTATCCCGGCAACACGCCGCTCCAGTCGCAGCAGACGAACCCGACCAGTGTCGCGACGATCGCCCGGTCGGAAGAGGCGATCGACGCAGCGGCGGCGGCCGCCGGAATGAAGCCGGCGCAGCTGCGCGGGAAGATCTCGACGCAATCGGTGTCCAGCCCTACGGCGAGCGTCGGCACCACGCGCGTCCAGACGAACCCGATCGTGCGGATCACGGTGCAGGCGCCGACGGGGCGAAAGGCGCGGATCGCCGCGAACTCGCTCGCCCGCCAGGTGGTCGAAAAGCTCGGGACGTACGGCGCGCAGAAGGTCGCGCTCCTGAAGGCGCGCGTCGCGTTCGACCAGCGGCAGATCGCCTCGATCCGGAGCGGCGGCGGTGCCGACGCCGGGGTCAGGGTCCTCATCCTCGGCCAGTACATCCAGGACCAGCTGAGCGCGAAGTTCGCGTTGGGGCAGGTGCAGCAGATCGAGCTGCCGAACGTCCTCACGCACGCGGCCGCGGTGAAGACGACGGCGCGGAGCCGGCGCAACGACGTCGTCGTCGCGGCATTCCTCGGCTTCCTGCTCGGGCTCCTCGCGGCGCTCGCATGGGAGCCGATCGCCGCGCGCCGACGCGCGTAGCGCCGTGCTCGAAGGCAAGCGCGTCGCAGTTGTCGTTCCCGCCCACGACGAGGAGACGCTCGTCGGCACGACGATCGCCGGCATCCCCGACTTCGTCGACCGGATCTACGTGGTCGACGACGCGTCCCGTGACGGCACCGGCTCGGCCGCGCGCGCGACCGGCGACGCCCGAGTCGAGGTGATCGCGCACCAGCGCAACACCGGAGTCGGGGCCGCGATCGTCACCGGCTACCGCCGCGCGCTCGCGGACGGCGTCGACATCGCGTGCGTCATGGCCGCCGACAACCAGATGGATCCCGCCGACCTCGTGCGCATCGCCACACCGGTCGCGCGCGGCGAGGTCGACTATGCGAAGGCGAACCGGCTCGTGTCGGGCGAGGCGTGGCGCGTCATGCCGCGGTCGCGCTATCTCGGCGGCGCCGTCGCTGCGCTACCTCGAGCTGCTCGACCTCGATCGCATCTACAAGCGCTACGGCTTCCCCAACGACATGCTCGTCCACCTGAACGTCTGGAACGCCCGAGTGCGGGACATCCGCTCGCGGCCGATCTACGGCGTCGGCGAGCGCAGCGGGATCAGGATCCCCGTCGTCGTCCCGAAGATCTCCTGGCTCCTCGTCAAAGGCTTCTTCTGGCGGATGCGGGAGAAATACGTGATCCGCGACTTCCACCCGCTCGTGCTCTTCTACGCGCTCGGTTTTCTGATGACGTTCCTCGGCCTCGGCCTCGGAATCGCGGAGGTCGTCCTGCGGATCCTCGGCAACGCGGTCTCGGTCGGGACGGTCGTGCTCGTGGCACTACTGCTGATTTTCGGCTCGCAGTTCTCGCTCTTCGCGATGTGGTTCGACATGGAGTCCAACAAAGATCTCAAGTAGGGCGTCTCAGGACTCGGAATGCGCTCGCGTAAAGGCTTCGTAAGCATTGTGACCCGGCTTCGAGGCCGCCGATAGCATCCGCCCGATGCCGACCGCCGTCGTCACCGGCGGGGCCGGGTTCCTCGGCTCCCACCTCTCCGATTCGCTGATCGCCCGCGATTTCCGGGTGATCTGCATCGACAATCTCGACACGGGATCGCTCCAGAACGTCGAGCACCTCCGCGGCGAGAACTACACGTTCATCAACCAGGACGTGACGTCCTACGTCGACGTTCCGGAGCCGGTCGACTTCGTCTACCACCTCGCGAGCCCCGCGAGCCCGATCGACTACGCGCGGCTGCCGCTGCAGACGTTGAAGGTCGGCTCCTACGGGACGCACAACGCGCTCGGCCTCGCGAAGTTCAAGCGCGCCCGCTTCCTGATCGCGTCGACGAGTGAGGTGTACGGCGATCCGCAGGTGCATCCGCAGCCCGAGACGTACTGGGGCAACGTGAATCCGATCGGCCCGCGAGGCGTCTACGACGAGGCGAAGCGCTACTCCGAGGCGATGACGATGGCGTACCACCGCCAGCAGGGCGTCGACACGGCGATCGCCCGGATCTTCAACACCTACGGACCGCGGATGCGGCCGAACGACGGCCGCGCGGTGCCGACGTTTGTCCGGCAAGCGCTCGAGGGCAAGCCGCTCACAGTGTTCGGCGACGGCTCGCAGACGCGCAGCTTCTGTTACGTCGACGACCTGATCCGCGGCCTGATCGCGCTCGCCGAGTCCGAGGAGCACCTGCCCGTCAACCTCGGCAATCCGAACGAGTTCACGATGAACGAGCTCGCTGACACCGTCATCCGCGTCACCGGCTCGAAGAGCGAGATCATCCACGAGGCGCTGCCGGTCGACGACCCGCAGGTCCGTCAGCCCGACATCACGCGCGCACGCCAGCTGCTCAGCTGGAAGCCGGAGGTTCAGCTG
>VAXB01000147.1 GCA_005883995.1 Actinomycetota bacterium | reverse complement strand
ATCGACGCGCCGCCCCAGTCGTGGTCGAAGCCGCCGTACCAGATCGGGAACTCGGCAGCGCGGAAGCGCGGGTGGAACCGATAGACGGCCTCGACGTTGAGCGTCTCGTGCTGACGCGCCGGCCAGTACATGTGGTTGATCGACACGCCGCCGAAGATCCAGGCGCTCGTGTCGCGCATGAACAGCTGGTTCGGCAACGGTGCGATCACGAAGTCCGTCGGGCGCATTGCGTTCTTGACCACCGACGCGATCTTGTCCGGAAGCTCGGCCGCAGTGACGCCGCCGACGAGTCGCGTCGCGACCTCGTCACCGGACATCTCCATCATCCAGTCCGTCAGGTCGCCGGAGAACATCACCGTCGCCTCTTCGGGACGGAGCCGCCGGGTCAGGACCCACTCGCGTGCGTCTGGCTGATCGAGCGTCTCGGCGAGTAGCTCGTGGAACAACAGAACCTCGACGCCGCGACCGCGCATCAGGTCGACGAAGGCGTCGTGCTCCTGCCGCGCGCGGCGTACCCAGATGACGTCGTCGAAGAGCAGCTCGTGACAGTTCGTCGGCGACAGGCGCTCGTGTGCGAGATCAGGCCGGTGGACGATCACCGTCTTCAGCATCCCGACCGCGCAGACGACGACGAAGACGATGACGAGGAACGGCCAGACGAATCTCAGGTAGCGGTCGTAGCCCACCTTGGAGAGCGCGAGGCCGCCCATGATGACGGCGGAAGTCGGTGTGACGAGATTCACGAAACCCGACGCAGACTGGAATGCCGTGACGACGAGGGCGCGCGAGACGCCCGCGAAATCCGCGAGCGGCGCGAGGATCGGCATCACCAGCGCGGCATGTCCCGACGACGACGGCACGAGAAATGCGATCGGAATGTTGACGAGGAAGGCAAGGATGGCGAATCCACTGCTCGACGCGCCGGACACCGCCTTTTCCATCCAGTTGAGGATCGTGTCCGTCATGTAGGCATTGCGCATCACGACCGTGATCCCGCGCGCGAGGACGATGATCAGCGCCGCACCGAGAAAGTCGGATGCCCCCGCGACGATCGTCGTGACGGTTCCCTCCTCCCCGAGTCGCGCGATCACGCCGATCACAACGGCCATCACGAGGAAGAGCCCTGCTGCCTCGGGGAAGTAGAAGTCGTGGAACGTCGGCAGTGGGAAGTTCTTGCCGAAGCCCTCGTGCCACAGGTCGTTCCAGGGGATGAAGCCGTAGATCATCAGCATGAACGTCCCCATGAACAACGTCAGCACGAGCGTCTGCCGGCCGGTGAGTCTCGGCACGTCGTCGACGAGCTTCTGCGCATCGGCAGCGTCGGTTATCGACACGCCGACGATCGACTTCTCGGGGTGCTGGCGGATGCGCCGCGCGTACCAGATCACGTACGCGATCGCCGCCGCGACGAGCACGATCCAGAGCGCGATCCGGAGGCCGATGCCCGTTCCGATGCTGACGCCCGCCGCGTCAGACGCCACGCCGGTCGAGAACGGGTTGACGGTCGAACCGATGATGCCGGCCCCGGAACCGAGGAAGATGATCGACGCGGCGACGAGCCGGTCATAGCGCAGCGCGAGTGTCAACGGCACGAGCAGGACGAAGAATCCGAGCGTCTCCTCCCACATCCCGTAGCTCGTTCCACCGAGGGCGAAGATCGTCATCAGGATGGCGACGAGGACAGAGCCGCTATGCCGGAAGCGCATCGCGAGCCGGCCGATGCCGGTCTGGATCGCCCCCGTCTTCATCGTCACGGTGATGAAGGCGCCGACGGCCAGGACGAAGAAGAAGATCGCGGCGGACCCGTACAGGAAACCCTGCTCCCACGGGCCGACCGTGCCGTTACCGGCCTCGACGCCGTACAACCCGTTGGGCGGCGCGTTCCACAGCTGCTTGAAGCGATACGAGAAGGCCGTGTCGACGCAGTTCTCGCCCGGCTTCGGCGACACCTTCGCACCAGGAGCCGACTGCGTATCGGCCGGCGCCGTTCCCGCCTCACCCGGAGACGGGACGACGAGCGCGACGTCGCCCGCCGCGACGGCAGAGCACGACGGCAGCTTGTGGTACGTCCCGGGGATCGGCGCCCCGGTCGACGCATTCGTGTTGTACCTCCCCGCGGGCACGAAGAAGGACGCGATCCAGACGAGCAACAGGACCGCAGCCAGCACGGTGAAAGCGGTCGGGAACTTGAATTTCTTCGGCGGCGCCTCAGGCGGCGCAGCACCGTCCAGAGCCGGTTCGGGAGGTGGCGCCGAGCTCGTCGGCGCTACCCGCGGCTTCGTTGCCATGCGTGAAGACTCCGTCCGGCGCAGACGAGCCGCATCACCCAGGTCGGATGATCAGTTTGGCGCGTGCACTGCGGGGGCTGCAGGGGTCTCGGGCAGCGGCGGCGAAGGCGATTCCGCCGAATCGGATGGCACCTTGAAGCCGACGAAGCCGTAGATCACGTCCAGGATCGGGCTCAGCAGATTGAAGAAGCAGTACGGGAAGTAGGACGCCGTCGAGACGCCGAGGACGCCCGAGATGTACGCGCCGCAGGTGTTCCACGGCACGAGGACGGAGGTCACCGTCCCCGAGTCCTCGACTGCGCGCGAGAGCACCTGCGGCGCCAGCCCGCGCCGTTCGAACTCGGCGCGGAACATTCGGGCCGGCAGGACGTCCGCGACGTACTGGTCCCCAGCGATGACGTTGAGGCCGACACCGCTCGCGTTGACAGCGAAGATCAGGCGCCCGCGCGTGCGCGCGTGCGCGACGATCGGCTCGAGGAGCCGGCTGAGCATGCCGGCCTGCTCCATGATCGCGGCGAACGACAGCGCCGCGAGCACCAGCCAGATCGTCGTCAGCAGGCTCGACATCCCGCCGCGTGAGAAGAGCTGATCGATCGCGGCATTGCCGCTCTTGCTGACGTAGCCGGTTGCCATCGCCCCGTAGACACCCTTGATCCCGACCGCCACCGCGTTGCGCCCCGGCTCATCCACGAAGCTCTTCACGGCCGGCCATTGCGTGAAGCACGCGAGGACGCCGGCAAAGAGCGCAGAGCCGAGAATCGCGAGGAACGGAGGGACCTTCTTGACCGTGAAGCCGACGAGGAGCACGAGCGGCAGGAGGTTGACGGGCGAGGTGTCGCAGAAGCTGCGCAGCGCGGCGAGCGCTTGATCGGTGTCGACGTTGGCAGCCGGGTTCACCGTGAGGCCCAGAACGAGGAACGCGATCAGGCTGACCCCGAGCGCCGGACCGGCGGTCCAGAACATGTTGCGGACGTGCGTCGAGACGGTGAGGCCCCGGCCGACGAGCTTCGGCACGAGGATCGTCGTCTCGGACAGCGGCGTCATCTTGTCCCCGAAGTAGGCGCCGCAGATCACCGCTCCCGCCGCCGCCGCCTCGGACACGCCCATCAGCTTGGCCATCGCGACGAAGGCGACGCCGAGGGTGCCGGCCGTGGTCCACGAGCTGCCGGTGACCATCCCGACGAGGGCGCAGATCACCGCTGTTGTCAGGTAGAAGATCGCGGGATTCAAGAGGCGCACGCCGTAGTCGACGACGGTCGGGATCGTTCCGGCCATGTTCCAGGTGCCGATCAGCGCGCCGACGGCGAGCAGAATGAAGATCGCGCTCATCGCGGTCGTCACTCCGCCGATCGCCGCGTCGGCGACCGCGGCCGACTTGTATCCGAGCCGGAGCGCCATCAACGCCGCGAATGCAGCGCCGAGCAGCAATGCCACCTGAAGCGGGCCGTCGGTCGCGCTGACGCCGAAGAGCGTGATCGTCAGCGCGATCAGCGCGATCAGGACGAGGACGGGCAGCAGCGCTTCGACGAAGCTCGGAGGCCTCGGGGACGGTGACGCGTCCGCGTCGAGGGCGTCGTCGCCGTCGCTGGCCACGCCGTGAGATTCGTCTCGCGCGAGACGGCGAGCATCATCCCGCAGGGATGATCATCACGAGGGCCGTCGGCGGGACCCGCACGCGCGGCTCCGGCGCCACATCGGGGAGGTGCTACCGACGACGGCTCGGCGGCGCGGTCGAGTCACGCACGACGAGGCGAGTGGCAAGCTCGACGTGGAGCGTCTCGAACCGCTGCCGGTCGAGCAGGCGGGTCAGCAGGCTGACGGCGGTGCGTCCCATCTCGGCCAGCGGCTGCCGAACCGTCGTCAGCGCGGGCGAGATGATCGTCGCGTGCTCGACGTCGTCGAAGCCGACGACCGACAGCTCCTCGGGAACGCGGACGCCCCGCGAGCGCGCAGCCTGAATCGCGCCGATCGCGATGTTGTCGTTGAACGCGAAGATCGCCGTCGGCGGCTCCGGCAGATCCAGGAGGTGCTCGGCGGCCGCGCGGCCTGGGCCGATCTCCGGCTCCGACTCGACCTCCAACGCGGGATCGGGGAGAATTCCCGCCGCCGCGACCGCCCCGCGGTAGCCTCGCCGCCGCGCCTCGGTCGCGAGCCATCCGCTCGGCCCTGTGATGTGGGCGATCCTGCGATGCCCGAGCTCGAGCA
>VAXB01000072.1 GCA_005883995.1 Actinomycetota bacterium | reverse complement strand
CCTGCGGTCGCTCGAGGACTCCGGGTTCGCGGTCGACACGGCCCAGCCGGGCTGCGTCTACTTCGAGACCCGGGGCGTCGAGCGCCTGTACGGCGGCCTCGAGCCGGCGCTGAAGCGCGCGCTCGCGTCCGTCGGGACGGCATGGGACGCCCGCGTCGGAGCTGCCGAGCGGCGTTTCGCAGCACTCGCCGCAGCGACCGTCGCGCGTCCCGGCCAGGCGCTGATCGTCTCGGACGACCGCGTCCCCGAGTTCCTCGCGCCGCTGCCGCTCGAGCTCGTGCCGATGGAGCCGCGACGCCGGGCCGAGCTGCGCGAGCTCGGCGTGAAGAAGGTCGGACAGCTTGCCGGGCTCTCGGGTAGCGCCGTGGCCGAACGACTGGGGCCGGACGGCCGGCGCGCCTGGGGCCTGGCGAGAGGCGGCAAGGCCGCGCGCGTCCACGGCCGCCGCCCGCCTGCAGAGATCATGGAGGCGCTGGAGTTTCCCGAAGCGGTTGCGAACGAGCTCACGCTGCGCCGCGCCTTCGGCGCCGTGCTCGAGGCGGTGTTGGCGCGCCCCGAGCGCGCGCTCAAGGCGGCACTGACGCCGAAGCTCGCGGAGCTGCCCGCGCCCGTCGTCGAGCTGCGGCTCGAGCTCGTCGAGCTGACCGAGCACGACGGGCAGCAGCTCGAGCTGCTGCCTGCGGCGGGCGGCGAGCTCGACGTCCGCCTGCGTGAAGGCCTGCGTCAGGTGCGGGCGAGCACGGGCACGGGCTCGGTCAACCAGGTCGTCGAAGTTGCGCCGTGGTCGCGAATCCCCGAAGCGCGGGCGATGTTCGTCCCGCGGGACGATTGACAGCACGGCGTGCCCGAGCGCTCTACGAGCCGCGGGCCGCCGTCGTCGGCATGCACGTGGACGGCACGCCACAGCACGTGAATCGCCAGCCGGTCGCGCTCGTGCGCGAGGAGTGGCGTGTCGTCGACCGATGGTGGACGGAGGAGCCGGTCAGCCGGCGCTACTTCGACGTCGTGCTGCAGTCAGGGGAGAATGCCGTTGTCTTTCGCGACGAGGAACGAGCCTGCTGGTTCACGCAGCGGGGTGCGTGAACGGAACCGTGACGCGTCAATCCACTTCGTAGACGTCGTAGCGTGCATGCGTCGCCTCGTCGAGGTCGTCGCTCGCGTCGGCCATGACATGGAGGTACGCGGCGAAGTCGCAGCTCGGCGCGTGGACGTTGACGACGCGCGCGGCTCGCGACCCGCGGTTCGCGAACGAGTGCACGATGCCCGGCGGCGCGGCGACGAACAGGCCCGGCTCCCCGGCGATCGTGTCATCGCCGACGCGGAACTCCGGCTCGCCCTCGACGACATAGAACGAGTCGACGTGGCGCCGGTGGACGTGCGCCTTCGGCCCCTCGAATCCCGGCTGCAGATCGAAGACGACGAGCGCGAGCTCGTCCCGCGCGATCGTGATCGTGGCCACCCGATCGCCGCTCCCGAGGCGATCGCCGTCGCCGGGCAGGTTCAGGCTTGCGCCGACCGGGGCGCCGTCCTCGGGGTCCCAGGAGTCATAGCGCGTAGCGTCGTACCCGACCCGTTGGCGCGCGCGCATCGACTCGATGAAGCCGCGGTCGGGCGTGTGGAAGTTGAGGAACCGCACCGGTGCGTCGACGTCGTTGTCGAACCCGTGGACGACCCCGGGTGGCGCGACGAACGTTGCGCCTTCGGGCGCGTGCAGCGAACCGGTCGCGGTTCGGAACGTCAGCGCTCCCTCGAGGACGTAGAACGAGTCTGCGTGCCTGCGGTGGAGGTGCAACCCGGCGCCGTCCTGTCCCGAGCCGTACCACGATTGGGTGACGCCGACCTGCTCGAGCTCGGCCTTGACGAGGACCGACCTGTTGTCACGCGTCGCGACCTCTTCGCCTTCGGGGCGGCGTAGGACGATTCCGTGGGCTACGTCGAGCTGCACGCTCGCGCTGACCGATCACGACGGCGTTTACGGGTCACTCGAGTTCGCGCACGCGGCGAAGCACTTCGGCGTGCGGCCGATCACCGGCGCCGAGCTGACGCTCGCCGATCGGTCGCACGTGACACTCCTCGTCGAGTCGGCGCAGGGGTACGCGAACCTCTGCCGGCTGATCACCGCCGCGCACGCGCACACGCGTCCGCCGGGAAGGGAGAGCCACCCGCCGGGGGAGCCGACGCTCGAGCCCGCGCTGCTGGAGGAACTGAATGCCGGCCTCGTCTGTTTGTCCGGGTGCGCGCGCCACGGTGTCGGCCTCCGGAGCCCGAACGTCGCCGCGCGGCTCGCGCGCGCGTTCGGGCGCGACCGGTTCTTCGTCGAGCTGCAGCGTCCGTTCGAACGCGGCGACCGGCACCGCCGCACGCTGCTCCGCGATCTTGCCGAGAGCCTCGGCGTTGCGACAGTGGCGACGGGCGACGTGCACGCACACCATCCGCGGCGTGCGCCGCTCCAGGACGTGCTCGTCGCGGTGCGTCATCGCACGTCGCTGGACGGCTGTGAAGCGGAGCGGCGCGGAAACCACGAATGCGTCCTCCTTCCGCCGGACGAGGTCGCCGAGCGCTTTCCTGATGACGAGGACGCGGTCGAGCGAACGACGCAGCTTGCGCAGCGGCTGACCTTCGACATCACCCAGGAGCTCGGCTATCGCTACCCGGACTTCTCGGATAGCCCCGAGCCCGCGATCATGCAGCTCGCGAGCGTGTGCAACCGCGCGTTCGACCAGCGGTATCCGCCGCGCGACCGGCGGTTGCGCGCGACTGCGAGGGCGAGGCTCGACGAGGAGCTGAAGCTGATCGACGAGCTCGGGCTCGCCGGCTTCTTCCTCCTTCACTGGGACGTTCTCGAGCTCGCGCGCGAGTGCGCGCTCGAGGTGCGCGGCCGCGACTCGCCGCGACACGCGCTGCCACCCGGCCGTGGCCGTGGGTCATCGGTCGGCTCGCTCGTCTGCTACCTGACCGGTCTCTCGCACGTCGATCCGGTCGAGGCCGACCTCTCGCTCGGCAGGTTCCTGAACCGCGACCTCGCCGGCATTCCCGACATCGACCTCGATTTTCCGCGTGACATTCGCGAGAAGCTGATCGTCGCCGTCACGGAACGCTACGGCCGCGACCACGCGGCACTCGTCGCGTCGTTCGCGACGTACCGCAGCCGCGGTGCGATCCGCGACGTCGGCAAGGCGCTCGGCCTGCCGTACGCGGAGCTCGAACGGCTCGCGAAGGTGACGGAGGGCTGGAATGCGCAGCGCGTCGCCGACGAGCTCGAGCTGCTTCCCGATGCGAACCGGAAGCTGCTGTCGCCGCGCTGGCGCGCGTTCGCCGACCTCTGCCACGAGATCGCCGGGCTCCCGCGCCATGTGTCGCAGCATCCCGGCGGGATGGTGATCTCGTCACGGCCGCTCGTCGACCTCGTTCCGGTTCAGCCCGCCGCGATGACTGGTCGCCAGATGTGCCAGTGGGACAAGGACTCGTGCTCGGATGCCGGCTTTCTCAAGATCGACCTGCTCGGGCTCGGGATGCTCTCCGCGGTCGAGGACTGCGTCGATCAAATTGCGCAGCTGTACGGGGAGCCGATCGACCTCTCACGGATCCCGCTCGACGACGCGGCCGTCTACGAGGAGATCCAGCGCGCCGACACCGTCGGCGACTTCCAGATCGAGAGCCGCGCGCAGATGCAGTCGCTGCTGCGGACGCGGCCGGAGAATCTCGACGACCTCACCGTGCAGGTCGCGCTCGTGCGGCCCGGGCCGATCCAGGGCAAGGCGGTGCATCCGTACGTCGCTCACAGAGAGGAGCTGCGGCGGAATCCGGACTTCGTCGCGCCCGTCGACCATCCGCTTCTGGCGGACTGCCTGCGCTCCACGCTCGGCGTCGTCGTGTTCCAGGACCAGGTCCTCGACGTCGCGATCGCGCTCGCCGGCTTCACCGTCGGCGAGGCGGAAGGGCTACGGCGTGCGATGAGCCGCAAGCGCTCGCACGACGCGCTGGAGGGATACCGGACGCGGTTCGTCGAGGGTGCGCTCGGCAAGGGCGTCGACGCCGGGCTCGCCGACATGGTCTACGACAAGCTCGTCGGCTTCTCCGGCTTCGGGTTTCCGAAGTCGCACGCAGCGGCGTTCGGCTTGCTCGCGTACCAATCCGCGTGGCTCCGCCACCACTATCCGGCGGAGTTCCTCTGTGCATTGCTGAACGCGCAGCCGATGGGGTTCTATCCGCCGGCGACGCTCGTGCGCGACGGACAGCGGCGCGGGGTCGAGACACGCCCGCCCGACGTGAACGTCAGCGCGGCGAAGTGCGTCGTCGAGGAGGGCGCTGTGCGGATCGGGATCGAGTACGTCAACGGAGTGGGGGAGAGTGAAGCGCAGGCGGTCGTCGCGGAGCGTGAGCGCGCCGGCGTATACGGGAGCATCCGCGAGCTCGCACAGCGAACGCAGTTGGCAGAGCATGCGCTCGAGACGTTGGTCGTCGCGGGTGCGTGCGACTGCTTCGGCGAGCCACAGCGGGCGCTGCTCTGGGAGCTTGGAATGGTCCCGCGAACGCAGCCGGTGCCGGGATCGGCCGGTGTCCAGCGGCAGCTCGCGCTGCCGCTCGACCCCACGGCCGCAACACCGGACCTCCCCGAACCGACGATCTGGGAGCGAATGCTCGCCGACTACCGGACGACGAACCTCTCGGTCGGCGTCCACCCGCTGCAGCTCCTGCGGCCGCACCTCGCGCCGGATGTCCTCTCGAGCGACCAATTGCATGCTGCCGACGACCGGAAGCAGGTGACCGTCGCCGGGATGGCCGTCGCGCGTCAGCGCCCTGCGACCGCGAACGGGGTGGTGTTCATGCTGATCGAAGACGAGTTCGGCCAGGTGAACCTGATCGTCCCCCCGTCGGTGTACGACCACTACCGCGCGCTCGTGCGCGGCGAGCCGCTGATCCTGGCGCGAGGGCGCTTCGAGAAGGTCGACCGGAACGAGAACGTCCTCGTCCGCGAGCTCGAGTCGCTCGGCTCGCTCGCGCGTCGCGTTGCGGGCGAGGAGGACGTCCACGGCTCGTTGCCCGCCGCGCACCACTTCGGCCATCGTTGAGAATCGGGGTGTGGGTCGGACCGAGGGCTACGCGGCGATCGAGGACTACGCGGCGATCGGCAACGGCGAGACCGTCGCGCTCGTTGCGCGTGACGGCTCCGTCGACTGGCTGCCGCTGCCGCGAATCGATTCGCCGACGCTGTTCGCGCGAATCCTGGACGCCGACCGGGGCGGATCGTTCGAGCTCGCTCCTGTCGGCGACTTCGAGGTCGAACGCCGGTATCGCGGCGCGTCGAACGTCCTCGAGACGACGTTCACCACAGCCGGCGGGACCGTCCGGGTCACCGATGCGGTCCCTCTCGACCACGGCGGGCTGCTCCCGTGGTTCGAGCTCACGCGCCGGATCGACGGCCTCTCCGGCCGCGTCCAGATGCGCTGGTGCGTCACACCGCGATTCGGGGCGGGGGAGGAAGAAGAAGACGTGGCGATCATTCGCGTGCGGGAGGCCGTGGTCGCAAAAACGCCGACCCGGTACCTCGCGCTTCACTCGTTCGACGCGGGCGAAGCGAGTTACACCACCGACCACGTCGACGGCACGTTCGAAACGTACGAGGGCTCGTCGTCGCTGCTCGTCCTGCGCTCGGCGCACGACGAGCCGATTCCGTTTCCGCGCCGCGACTGGGTCGAGCAGCGCGTCGACGACACGGCCGACGACTGGTCGCGCTGGCTCGCGGACGCCGGGGTCGACGGCGAATGGCGTGACGCCACGCGTCGCAGCGCGCTCGCGCTCCGGCTCCTGACGTACGTGCCGACGGGCGCCGTCGCCGCGGCCGCGACGACGTCGCTGCCCGAAGCGCTCGGCGGCGACCGCAACTACGACTATCGCTACGGCTGGGTTCGCGACACGGCGTTCACGCTGGACGCCCTGCTGAACCTCGGCTTGCTCGTCCAGGTCCACGCATCCTTCACGTGGCTCCTCGACGCGATCGCCCGGACGTCGCCGAAGGTCAGCGTCTTCTACGACCTCGACGGCGAGACCGTGTCGGGTGAGAAGGAGGTCGGCCTCGCCGGTTACAGGGGCTCGCAACCCGTCCGCCGTGGGAATCGCGCGGCGGGGCAGTTGCAGCTCGGCTCGTACGGCGATCTCCTCGAGACCGCGGAGCTGTACGTTCGCGACGGCAACTCGCTCGACGACTCCACCAGGCGCCGGCTCGTCGCGGCCGTCGACCACGTCGCGTCGATTCACGACCGGAAAGACGCCGGGATCTGGGAGCTGCCCGACGCGGAGCACTACACGTCGTCGAAGCTCTCGGCGTGGACGGCGACCGACCGCGCGCTGCGGCTCGTCGAGCGCGACGAGCTGCCGTCCGAACGCGCCGACGCCTGGCGCGACGTCCGCCGTGAGCTCCGGGAGTTCATCGACGGCGAGTGCTGGTCGGCCTCGCTCGGCGCTTACGCGATGTATCCAGGTACGGCGAAGCTCGATGCGAGCGTCCTGCGGATCGTGCGCATGGGCTTCGTCGACGGCAGCTCCGAGCGCCTGCACGGGACGATCGACGCTATTCGCGGCGAGCTCGACGCGGGGGACGGGCTGCTCTACCGCTACTCCGGCCAGCAGGGAGTCGAGGGGGCGTTCGTCGCGTGCTCGTTCTGGCTCGTTGAGGCGTTGGCGCGCGCCGGCCGCCTCGACGAGGCTCGCGACGCGATGCGGCGGATCGTGGCGCACGGGAACGACGTCGGCCTCTTCGCCGAGGAGATCGACCCGCGCACGGGCACGTTCCTCGGCAACTTTCCGCAGGGGTTGAGCCATCTCGCGCTGATCTCCGCAGCTGCGGCGATCGCCGAAGAATCGCGTTAGCTCAGCCGCCGTCCGCGTGCCGTCGTTTCATCGGCGGATGGTGTAACGCGAGGTTGAAGGCGCTGTTGACGAGCGCGAGGTGCGTGAACGCCTGCGGGAAGTTCCCGAGCAGCCGCCGCTCGTCGGGGTCGTACTCCTCCGCGATCAACCCGACGTCGTTCGCAAGGCCAGCCAGTCGCTCGAATAGTGCATGCGCCTCATCGTGGCGGCCCATCAGCTCGAGGCAGTCGACGAGCCAGAACGAGCACGGGAGGAAGACGCCCTCGCCGGCTGGGAGGCCGTCGATCGCCTCGTCGTCGGTCAGATAGCGAAGGACGAGACCGTCGCGCATCAACGTCCGCTGGATCGCGTCGACCGTTCCCTGCACGCGCTCGTCGCTCGCCGGGAGGAAGCCGACAAGCGGCATGAGCAGCACGCTCGCGTCGAGCGCCTGCGACCCGTAGGACTGCGTGAACGCCGCGAGCTTCGGGTCGTAAGCGCGGCGGCAGATCTCGTCGTGGATCTCGTCGCGGATGTGCGTCCACCGCTCGACACGCCCCTCGAGGTCGTGCGATGCAACCGTTCGGACCGCGCGGTCGAACGCGACCCAGCACATCACCTTCGAGTGGGTGAAGTGGCGGCGCGGCCCCCGAACCTCCCAGATCCCCTCGTCGGGCTCGCGCCAGACGCGCTCGAGGTGGTCGAGCATCTTCCGCTGCAGCGCCCACGCCGGCGCTTCCGTCGGCAGCCCGTGCGTCCGCGCCTGGTAGAGCGCGTCGAGAACCTCGCCGTACACGTCGAGCTGGAACTGTCGGCTCGCGTCGTTCCCGAGCCGCACCGGGCGCGAGCCTTCGTAGCCGTCGAGCCACTCGAGCTCGAGCTCCGTCAGTCGCCGCTCGCCGCCGACGCCGTACATGATCTGCAGATCGGCGGGATCGCCGGCGGCCGCACGGAGCAACCATTGGCGCCAGTCCCTCGCCTCCTCCACGTAGCCGCCATTCAGGAAGGCGAGCAGCGTGAGCGTCGCGTCCCGGAGCCAGCAATACCGGTAGTCCCAGTTGCGGACCCCACCGATGTGCTCGGGCAACGACGTCGTCGGCGCCGCCACGATCCCGCCGGTCGGCGCGTACGTCAGCGCCTTCAGCACCATCAGCGAGCGCTGGACGGTCGTCCGCCATTGGCCCTCGTAGCCGCAGTGCGCGTTGAACTCGTTCCAGTAATCGGTCGTGTCGCGCAGCGCCTGCTCCGGATCGATTTCCTGCAGCCACTCCCCGTGTGATGGGAACCACGTCAGCGTGAACGGAATGCGATCGCCCTCCTCGACGGTGAGTTCGCCGAGCGTGCGCAGGTCCTCACCTCGCACGTCGATCGGCGTGCGCAGGCAGAGTGCGTCGGGGCCGCCGACGGCGATGCGCGCGTTGCCGTCCATCCGTCGTACCCACGGAACGATCGATCCGTAGTCGAACCGGATCACGAGCTCCGTGCGCATCTCGACGCGGCCGCTGATGCCTTCGACGATCCGCACGATGTCGGGCGCCGATTCGCGCGGCGGCATGAAGTCGATGACCCGGACGGCGCCGTCCGTCGTCTCCCAGTCGGTCTCGAGGACGAGCGTGTCGTCGCGATATCGCCGGCGGACGCTCTGGAACGGCCCGGCCGGCTCGATCACCCAGCGGCCGTTCTCCTCGCCGCCGAGCAGCGCGGCGAAGCACGCGCCTGAGTCGAACCGCGGGAAGCACAACCAATCGACCGACCCGCACCGGCTGACCAGGGCGGCGGTCTGCAGATCGCCGATCAGCGCGTAATCCTCGATGCGCGCCATTCAGCGGTTCTCGATCTCGAGCGCGAACCGTGGGAGGCGCTTCACGACGGCGCGGTTGAACGCGAGGTCGTACTCGTCTGCCGTGTCGTCGTCGAGCGTGCGCTTGTACGTGTCGCGGATGTCGGCGAGGATCTCCGTCCCGGTCTCGACGAGGTCGACATAGTCGCCGTAGCGCTCCTCGGCCTCGTCGCGCGGTGCGCGGTTGTACGCGCGTTCCGCGGCGGCGCAATCCTCGATCAGCCCGCGGTGATCCTCGACGAACAGGTCCAGCTGACGACGGATGACGTCGCTGAAGCGGCGGCGGAGGATCACAACAGCTCCTCGTAGAGCGCGACGTGCGAGCGCGCGGCCGCGTCCCAGGTGAGCTCCTCGCGCGCCCTCCGGGCACCCGCCCGCGCGGCTGCGAGCGCCTCCGCGTCGCCGATCAGCTCCTGGACAGCCGCCGCGAACGCGTCGAGATCGCCGGGCGGCACGACACGTCCGGCCGCGAACCGCCGGACCGGCTCCGCGATGCCGCCGACGTCGTACGCGACGGCGGGCACGCCCGCGCCGAGGGCCTGGAGGAGCGCGCCGCTCTGATCGAGCTCCGGGCGGTACGGGAACAGTGCGACCGTGGCGTCGCTCAGTGCGCGCTGGATCTCGTCGGGCGGCAGGTACCCGAGGCGCCACTCGGCTCGCGCGCCGGCGGCCTCGCGCAACCCGTTCAAAGGCTGAAGCGGGTCGCCGGCGACCAGCAGCCGCGCGCCCTCGACGCGATCGAGTGTCGCAACGGCGTCCGCAAGGCCCTTGTAGGGCCTGATCATCCCGAGGCAGAGGAGCGTCCGTCCGTCGTCACGACGCGGCGGGTCCGACACGAATGCGGGATGAGGAATTGCCCGCCGTCCGGCGCGGAAGCAGGTCGTGCGCCGTGAAGACCGCCGGGACGCGCGGCCGGAAGATCCGCGCGTCGAGCTCAGGTGCGGCAAGCCATTGCAGATGGAGGACGTCCGGCCGTCGCCGGAGGAGGCGCGCAGTGCCTGGGAGGTGCTCGGCCGCCTTGAGCGGGAGGCGGAGGCGAGAACGGCGGAAGAGGCGCGAGCTGAGCGGATAGAAGAGCTCGGTCCGGCGGTAGCCGTCGGCGCTCGGTGTCGCGCCGAACCGGAACCGCGACGTGACGAGCTCCACGTCGACACCGGCGCGCGCGAGCGCCGACGCGAGCTCGTGGTCGTACGGCGGCGTGAACGCAGGGGGATCGGCAATGACGACGCGCACACCTAGAGTAAACCGCTTGCTGCTGCGAACCTGGAACGTCTTCCACGGGAATGCGCACCCGCCCGAGCGGGAAGGGTTCCTCGCGGAGATGGTTCGTCTCGCCACAGCCGACCGGCCGGACGTCGTCTGCCTGCAGGAGCTGCCGGTGTGGTCGCTGTCACGCCTCGAGCGCTGGAGCGGCGTACGTGCAGTCGGCGCCGTCGCCGCTCGGCCGTCGGTCGGGCCGCTTCCGTGGCCCGCCGAGGCGGGGCGCATCGTCACCGACGTGAACCACGGGCTGTTTCGGTCGGCGTTCACCGGCCAGGGAATCGCAATGCTGGTGAGCGCTCCGTCGGAGGTCCTCGAGCAGCGGGTGCTCGTGTTGAACGGCCGCGACTTCCGTAAACGCGAGACCTCGCGGCTCGGGCTCGGCCTCGTGACGCGATTGGCCTGGGGGAAGGAGCGGCGTGTCACCCAGGTCGCGAGGATCAGGCGTGGCTCGTCCACGTTCGTGATCGCAAACCTGCATGCGACGGGTTACCCGGACAGGCGCCTTGCGAGCGCCGAGGTCTTTCGTGCAGCGACGTTCGTCGACGCGTTCGCCGAGCGCCGCGAGCCCGTCGTGCTCGCCGGCGACTTCAACCTCACGCTGCGCAACTCTTCGGTCCTTCGCCGGCTCGTGACGCCCGAATGGGGGTTCGAGGGAGCGGGCACGGGAATCGACCACATCCTCGTCCGCGGTCTGTCCGGCGGCGCGACGACGCGCTGGCCGGAGGAGCGCAGACGCGTCGGCGGGCGCGTCCTCTCGGATCACGCGCCCGCCGAACGGAGCGTCGAATGACGGTCGAGGAAGCACGCGCGCAGTTCCCGGTGCTGGAGCGATTCGCGTACCTGAACGCCGGCACGCTCGGGCCGATGTCGCGAGCGACCATCGACGCGATGGAGGCTCGGAACCGGTTCGACCACGAGCACGGCCGCGGCGGGAAGACGTGGTTCGAAAGCGTGTTCACCCTTCGCTCGCGTGTGCGCGAGGCGCTGGCAGCGCTGATCGGCGCGCCCGCCGATCGGGTCGCGCTGACGAGCTCGACGACCGACGGATGCAACATCGTCCTCAGCGGCTTCGGCCTCGCCGAAGGCGACGAGGTCGTCACGACGAACTCCGAGCATCCTGGCCTGCTCGCGCCGCTGCACGCGACCGGCGCGACCGTGCGCGTCGCAGAGGTCACGACGCGGGCGCAGGACGACGTGCTCGAGCCGATCCTCGCGTGCGTGACCGACCGCACGCGGTTGATCGCGTTGTCGCACGTCATCTGGACGACGGGCCACGTCGTCCCGGTGGACGAGTTGAAGCGGGCGACGAACCTGCCCGTCCTCGTCGACGGCGCGCAGTCGGTGGGAGCGATTCCCGTCGACGTCGGCGAGGCCGACTTCTACACAGTGTCGTGCCAGAAGTGGCTCGGCGGCCCCGAGCCGACCGGGGCGCTGTACGTCCGGGATCCCGAAGCGCTGCGCGTCGCGATCCCGACGTATTTGTCGCAGCAGTCGATCGAGCGCGACGGATCCTTCGTGCCGCGCGACGGCGCGCAGCGGTTCGACTTCGGCTGGATCGCGACGCCGGCGCTCGCGGGCCTCGAGGCCGCACTGGCGGCCGCGCCGGCGTGGCGGTTCGAGCGCGCGGCCGAGCTCCGGCGCGTCTGCCGTTCGGCACTCGAGCCGCGTTTCGAGCTCGTTGCTCCGGACACGGAGGGCACGCTCGTCTCGTTCGTCGCGCCCGGCGACGCAGCCGCGGACGCGGCGCGACTCTATGACGCCGGCGTGATCCTCCGCGACCTGCCGGGGACGGGGTGGCTCCGCGCGTCATGCGGCTGGTGGACGAGCGACGAGGACATCGAGCGCCTCGTCGCCGCACTCTGACGCGACGAATCCGTCACGAAGCCGGCACAGACAGGGCACACCGGTTGCCATAGCCTGACGGCTGGTGGGCGGGGTCCGGGGCTCCCTGTTGGCGCGTGAAACGTGTCAGCCGGCGTCGGGTAGCGGCGCGTACAGATCGATCACCGTCCCATCGGGGTCTTTGAGCTGCGCGTAGCGCTGGCCCCAGAACGCGTCGAACGGCTCCTTGTGCACGGTGGCACCGTTCTCGAGCAGCTCGCCGTAGAGCTCGTCGACCTCCTGCGGCGACTCGCACTGGAACGCGCCGCCGACGAGGTGCCCGTTCGTCGGCCGCGTCCACTCCGGGTCGAACATCCGCATCACCTCTTCGGTGTCGAGCCCGTACCTGATGCCGCTCCCGAGTTGCGCCTCGACGTGCTGCTCGGCCTCGGCGCCTTCCGGAAAGTCGAGCCCGAGCCGCCGGTAGAACGCGACCGACCGCGCCATGTCGCTGACCACGACGCTGAAGAAGTCGAACTTCGGCGTCACGGAGCCTCCGCGGTCTCGGCTGTCCGCAGCCCGAGCTCCCGCGCGATCGGCTGCAAGGCGGCGACGACGTTCCGGATGTGCTCGTCGAGGTCGAGCCCGAGCCCTTCCGCCCCCGCGTACACCTCGTCGCGATGCACGCCGGCTGCGAACGACGGCTGCTTGAGCTTCTTGCGCACGGACTTCGGCTCGAGCCCGTCGAGGCCGCTCGGCCGAACGAGCCCGCAGGCGTGCACGAAGCCCGACAGCTCGTCGCAGGCGAAGAGGGTTTTCTTGAGCGGCGTGTCGCGCGCGATGTGGAGATGCTCCGCATGCGACAGCACTGCTTCGATCACTTCTTCCGGATATCCCTCCTCGCGCAGGATCGGCGCACCGTCCTGCGGATGCTGGTCGAGCGTCGGATGAATCTCGTAATCGAAGTCATGGAGCAACGCGACGACGCGCCACAGTTCCTCGTCCTCGCCGCGCTCGCGCGCGTACCACGCGGTCGACGCCTCGACGGCGAGCGCATGCCGGAGCAACGCGTCGCTCTTCGTGTAGCGCGTCAGCGTCTCCCACGCCTGTTCGCGCGTCGGCTGCGAGGTGGTCGGGGTCATTCCGGAACGCCGTCTAGGCTACCGCGATGGCCATCGTGACGAGTCGCGCCGCCGAGTCCTTCGTGATCACCGGAGGACGTCCGCTGAACGGCACGATCCGCGCCGCGGGCAACAAGAACGGCGCCCTGCCGATCCTCGCAGCCTGTCTCCTGACGGACGAGCCGGTCCGGCTGACGAATGTCCCGCACATCCGCGACGTCGAGACGATGGTCGAGCTGATCGGCGACCTCGGGGCCGACACGGAGTGGACGGCGCCGAACGAGATCCGCGTGCACGCGGCCGAGCTGTCCTCGCACGAGCTCGACCCGACGCTGGCGAGCCAGATCCGCGCGTCGTTCCTGCTCGCGGGCCCGCTGCTCGCACGGAGCGGACGTGCAAGCGTCCCGCCGCCCGGCGGCGACGTGATCGGCCGCAGGCGCCTCGATCCGCACATCCACGCATTCGCCGAGCTCGGCGTCGAGATCGAGCTAAACGGCCGGTACGAGATGCGCACGGATGGCCTGCGCGGAAAGCACGTCTTCCTCGACGAGGCGAGCGTGATGGCGACTGAGAACGCGGTGATGGCCGCATCGCTCGCTCCGGGTGACACGGTGATCGGCAACGCCGCGTGCGAACCGCACATCCAGGATCTCTGCCGGTTCCTCGTCTCGCTCGGCGCGCAGATCGAGGGCATCGGCTCCAACGTCCTCCGGATCCACGGCGTCGATCGGCTGCGCGGCGGCGAGTGGCGGATCGGCCCCGAGCACATCGAGGTGTGCAGTTTCATCGGGCTTGCCGCCGTCACCGGCGGCGACGTCACGATCGCCGACGTCAACGCCGAGGACCTCGCGCCGATCCTGCCGGCGTTCGACCGGCTCGGCGTCCGCGTCGAAATGCACGGATCGTCGCTGCGCGTCCCGCCCGGCCAGGAGCTCGAGATCAAGGACGACCTCGGCGGCCAGATCCCGAAGATCGAGGACGGTCCGTGGCCGGCATTTCCGGCCGACCTGACGTCGATCGCGCTCGCCGTTGCGACCCAGGCGCGCGGGACGATCCTGATCTTCGAGAAGATGTTCGAGAACCGCCTGTTCTTCGTCGACAAGCTCGTGTCGATGGGTGCGCGGATCATCCTCTGCGACCCGCACCGCGCGGTCGTGACGGGCCCTGCGAGGCTGTTCGCCCAGCAGATGGCGAGCCCTGACATCCGAGCCGGGATGGCGATGCTGATCGCGAGCCTGTGCGCCGAGGGCACGTCGACGATCGGGAACATCGGCGAGATCGACCGGGGCTACGAACGGATCGACGAGCGGTTGCGGACGCTCGGTGCGCAGATCGAGCGCGTCGACGGCTGACGCCGCCGGTACGCTCCTCGCGTGGCGACTACAGGACAGGGTCGGACAAGCGTTCGCCTGAATCTCGCCGGAAGCGGCGAGGCCAACGTGGAGACCGGCGTCTCCGTCCTGGATCATCTGCTTTCCCTGCTCGCGGCGTACGCATCGTTCGACATCGCGCTGGCGGTCGAGCCGACGAGCGCCGAGGCGGAGATCGCCGCGGCGGCGCGCACGCTCGGCGAAGCGCTCGCGGAGCCGCTGCGCGTCGACGGCGCGCGCGGATCTCTCGGAGGCGCGCGTCGGCGGGCTCGCGACCGACCTCGCTGCCCGCTTCCTCAACCAGCTCGCAGAAAGCGCCGGCGCGACACTCCACGTCCGCCTGATCGAGGGCAGTGACACGCAGCACGTGCTCGAAGCGATCTTCAAGGCTCTCGGTGTTGCGCTCGCACAGGCGATGCGGCCGCGGAGGCGCGCGGCTTGAGCGGCGACAAGGACGTCGTCCGCACGGAGGCTGCGCCGGCGCCGTTCCAGGGGGCGCCGTATTCGCAGGCGATCAAGGCGGGGGGCCTCGTGTTCGTGTCGGGGCAGCTCGCGCTCGAGCCCGGCCACACGGAGCTAATGGGCGGCTCGATCCAGGAGCAGACGGAACAGGCGATGGCGAACCTGCGCGCGATCCTCGAGGCTGCGGGGACGGGTCTCGACCGGCTGGTGAAGACGACGGTGTTCCTCCAGAACCTCGACGATTTCCCGGGCATGAACGAGGTGTACGCGCGGCACGTCGGCGATCGTCCGCCGGCGCGTTCGACCGTCGAGGTCGCCCGGCTCCCGTCCGGCGCGCTCGTCGAGATCGAAGCGATCGCGCTGCTGTAAGGCTCGACGCTGGCTTCCGAGCACGTGCGTCAAGTCTCATGAATCTCGGCCGCGAGCTGGTCGAGCTCGAGCGCTTCGAGCCGGTGCTCGACGCGCTCCCGGGACCTGCGTACCTCGTCGGTGGAACGGTCCGCGACCTGCTCCTCAGGCGACCGCCGCGGTTTGACGTCGATCTCGCGGTCGTCGGCGACGGAGCGGCGTACGCGGAGCAGCTCGCCGCGCGCCTCAACGGACACGTGACGACACACGACCGATTCGGCACCGCGACGGTGCACTACGGGAGCGACGCGCACGTCGACGTCGCGTCGGCGCGGACGGAGACGTACGCCGCGCCGGGGGCGCTCCCGGACGTCGCGCCGGCGGCGTCGATCGAGGCGGACCTCGCGCGTCGCGACTTCACGGTCAACGCGATCGCCGTCTCGCTGCCCGACGGTGCAGTCGTCGATCCGCACCGCGGCATCGAGCACCTACGCGATCGACTCGTCCGTGTCCTACACGAGCAGTCGTTCGTCGACGACCCCACGCGGATCTTCCGCGCCGCACGCTACGAGGCGCGTCTCGGGTTCCGGATGGATCCGAAGACGGAGACGCTCGCGCTGATCGCGGTTCCGCAGCTCCGGGGATTGTCCGGTGCACGGATCCGCGAGGAGCTCTACGCGATCTTCGCCGAGGACGATCCCGAGACGGTGCTCGGGCGTCTGCAGGCGCTCGGCGGCGCCGATGCGCTCGACGTCGAGTTCGGGCCGCCGGGCCTCCAGCCACGCCTCCGCGACCTGTCGGCGCGCTACGGGCTCAAGGAGCCGACGTGGCACCTCGGCCTCCTCTCGGTCCATGCACCGGCCGGACGGCTCGACGAGTGGAAGGTGCCTCGGCGAATCGCCGACGCGGTCGAGGCCGCCCACCGCGAGGAGCCGGCTTTTCGCGAGCGCGTCGCGGCGGCCGAGACTCCGGCTGACGTCGTGCGGGCGGTCGAGGACGCGGGACCCGACACGCCGCTCTACGCGCTCGCGGTTGCCGACCTTCCGGCGCTGCTGCCGTACTTCGAGCGGCTGCGCAATGTGCGGCTCGAGCTCGACGGCGACGATCTTGCCGCGCTCGGCCTCGACGAGTCGCCGCGCGTCGGCGAAGTGCTCGAGGAGCTCCGGCGCCGGAAGCTCAACGGCGAGCTCGTAAGCCGGGCCGACGAGCTCGCGGCCGCTAGGGAGCTGATCGCCGAATGATCCGCTGGAACGCGCCGGGCCCGTACGTCGTCGCCTTCACGACGCGGGGCGGCGGCGTGAGCGAGGGCCCTTTCGCATCGCTCAACCTCGGGCTGCTGACGGCGGACGACGACGCACGCGTGGCCGAGAATCGCCGCCGTGCGTGCACTGCGCTCGGCGCCGACGTGGCGCGGCTCGCGATGAACCGGCAGGTTCACGGCGCCGTCGTGCACCGCGCGGTGGCGGGCGAACGCGGCCGACCGGGCGACGGCCTGTGGACCGACGAAGAGTCGCTGCCGATGCTGAAGCTGACCGCCGACTGTCTCCCGATCGCACTCGTGCGGACGACCGGCAAACCGCGCCTCGCCCTGCTGCACGCCGGGCGCATGGGGCTGCTCGAGGGGGTGGTGGCCGCCGGTGTCGCCGCGCTCGAGCCGGGACCACTGGCAGCCGTGGTCGGGCCGGGGATCGGCCCGTGTTGCTACGAGGTAGGCGACGACATCCGGGATGCGTACCGCGTCCGATTCGGCGAAGCGGTCGTCCAGCGCCGGAACCTCGACCTGTGGCGGTCCGCGGAGCTCGCACTGCGCGACGCCGGCGTCGACCGTGTCGAGCGGCTCGATCTCTGCACGTCCTGCAACGCGAGTGACTTTTTCTCGCACCGCCGCGACGCAGGCGTCACCGGCCGCCAGGGAGTGCTCGGGTATGTCGCCTGAAGATGTCCGGCAGCGGTACGCGCGCGTGCGGGAGGAGGTCGGCGCGGGCGTCACCATCGTTGCGGCGACGAAGTACGTGTCGCTGGCGGACATGGCGATCCTCGCGGAAGCCGGGATCGAGGTTGTGGGCGAGAACCGCGCCCAGGACCTCGAGGCGAAGCACGCCGAATACGGCGACACATTCCGTTGGCACTTCATCGGGCACCTGCAGTCGAACAAGGTGAAGCTCGTGAACCGCATCTGCGAGCTCGTGCACTCCCTCGACTCGGAGTCGGCGGCCCGGCGTCTGACCGTCCCGGCGCTCGTCGAGGTGAACCTTTCGAGCGAGCCGACCAAGTCAGGAGTGGGCGAGGGGGATCTCGAACGGTTCGTCGGGCTGGTGGACGACGTGCGCGGGCTGATGACGATGCCGCCGGCAGCGCCGGATCCCGAGTCGTCGCGTCCGTACTTCCGCCGGCTTGCGCAGCTCGCGCGGGACCACGGGCTGAGCGAGCTATCGATGGGGACGAGCCAGGACTACCGGGTCGCGGCGGAGGAGGGCGCGACCCTCGTCCGGGTCGGGTCAATCCTGTACGGGGAGTAACATTTCGCGCGAAATGGGCTTCGCCGACGTCTGGAACAGGACGCTCGTCTACTTCGGCATCGCCGAGGAGGACGACTGGGACGACGAGACGTACGTCACGGACGAGGACGTCCAGCGAACGTATGCCGAGCGGCCGAACGTCAGGCGCCTCGCGCCGGCGCGCCGCACGCGGGAGTTCGACGACTGGACCGACCCCGAGCCCGACGGCGACCGCACCGCGGTCCTCCGTCCGCGTCCGCGGGTCGCGGCAGTGCCGAACCCGGCGTCGGTCCGGATGCACCTCGTCGTTCCGCGCAGCTTCAACGACGCGCAGCAGATCGCGGACAAGTTCAAGGACTCGATGCCGGTGATCCTGAACCTGCAGACGTCCGACCAGGACCTCTCGAAACGGCTGATCGACTTCGCCAGTGGTTTGACGTACGCGCTCGACGGGGGGATGCAGCGCGTCGCAGACAAGGTCTTCCTCCTGACGCCGCGGAACGTCGAGGTCTCCGCCGAGCAACGCGCGCAATTGCTCGAGCGGGGCGGCTTCTTCAACCAGGCCTGAGCCGTTTCACCGATGCGCTCCGCCGTCAGCCTGCGATGAGCGGTGCGATGGGACGATGCTGCAGCGCGTCGTCTCGTGCGCGCGGTCCCCAGACGGCTTCGGCGAGTCCAGGACTTGTGCTGCAGGGCGCGAAGTGACGGTCATGGGCGGCTTCGCCGTGCTCGGTCTGCTCTACGACGCGATTACCAGCATCCAGAGCTTCGTCAGCGTGTTCATCTACGTGTACACGCTGCTGATCCTGGGGTACATCGTCACGTCCTGGGTGCGGCTCCCGTACTCGCCCTGGCTGAACCGCGTGCAGCGGTTCCTGTACGACGTCTGTGAGCCGTACCTCCGGCTGTTCCGGAGGATCCTGCCGACATTTGGCCCGCTCGACCTGTCGCCGGTCGTCGGCGTCGCGGCTCTCCTCATCCTCGGCCGTCTCGTGAACGTGTTGCTCGGACGGCTGCACTGAAAGGGGACTCCATGGCCCTCACACCAGTCGAAATCAGACATCTGAAGCCGCCGCGGGCGACGCTCGGCGGCTACAAGCGCTCCGCCGTCGACGACATCCTCGGTGACATCGTCGTCAGCTTCGAAGACGTGTGGCGCGAGCGCGCGGACCTCGCGGACAAGATCGACCAGCTCGAGGCGGACCTCGTGCGCTTCCGCGAGCTCGAGGCGCTCCTGCGCACGACGCTCGTCTCGGCCGAGAAGGCGGCCGTCACGCTCAAGGAGCATGCGCGCAAGGAGGCCGACCTGATCGTCGAGGAGGCACGCTCCGAGGCGCGTTCGATCACGCGGCGGGCCCGGTCCGACCACGAGCACCTCCTCACGGAGGTTCGCCGGATGCGCTCGTTGCTGCTCGGTGCGCTCGCGGTCGTCGACGAAGCGCCGTCGGCGCGGGACGCGGAGGCTGCGTAGCCGGAAGCTAGACTCAGGCCATGTCGGCCACGCGTGTGCGGTTGCGCGTCTCGCCGGGCGCGCGGCGCGCCGGCGTCGTCGGGCGATACGGCGACGCGTGGAAGGTTCGAGTCTCGGCGCCTGCAGAAAGCGGGCGTGCGAACGATGCGGTCGTCCAGTTACTCGCCGACACGCTCGCGCTCGCACCGGCGTCGGTGCGTCTCGTTTCGGGTCTACGTGGGCGGGACAAGATCGTCGAGCTGACGGGAATCGCCCCGTCGAACGTCGAGCGACGCCTCGCGACGGCGTCCGGAGAGGAGGCCGCGTGAGCGCACTCGACACCGACCGCTTGAAGCAGACACTGCTGCAGGAACGGGAGCGCGTGCAGGCGGCGCTCGACAACATCCACGACGACCACCCCGGCACGATCAGCGACGAGACCGGCGAGGACGCGGTCTACGACAACCACCTCGCCGACACCGCGACCGAGACGTACGACCGCGAGCTCGACTACACGCTCGGCGAGAACGCCGAGCACGTGCTCGGCGAGATCGACTCGGCACTGGAGCGGATCGAGCAGGGGACGTACGGGGCGTGCACGCGGTGCGGCAAGCCGATCGCGCCAGAGCGGCTCGAAGCACGGCCGTGGGCGACGCTCGACATCGACTGCCAGCGCCAGCTCGAGGGCCGGTGAACGAGCCGGCTCGTCGCGCCGACGTCCGCGTCGGCTCCGCGACGGACGGACTGACGCCGATCTCCGTCGCCGAACGGCGCTACGGCGCGAGCTGGTCCCACTGGATCGGGCTCGCCTGCGTCGCGACCGCCGCGCTCACCGCCGACCAGCTGACGAAGGCGATCGTGACGTCTCGCCTCGAGTTGAACGACGAGGCGCACGTGATCGGCCCGTTCTCGATCCACCACGTTCAGAACTCCGGCATCGCCTTCGGGTTCTTCGCGAGCGCGACCTCGCTCGTCATCCTGCTCACAGCGGCCGCCGTTGCGTGGATGCTCTACTTCTTCGCGCGCTCCGGCGGGCGCCATCCCGTGCTGCCGGTGGCGCTCGGGCTCGTGATCGGCGGCAGCGTCTCGAATCTCGTCGACCGGGTCCGCCTCGGCCACGTGACCGACTTCCTCGACTTCAGGTACTGGCCGGCGTTCAACCTCGCGGACTCGTTCATCGTCATCGGCGTGGCGATCCTCCTGCTTGCGCTCGTCGGCGCGGACGGCGAATCGACGCGCCCGACGCGCGTGCGTGAAGCAACGCGTTCCTGACGCCGCCGCCGGGGCGCGGCTCGACCGGTTTCTCGCGTCTCTCCCCGGGGTCGGGACGCGCGCGGCCGCCGAGCGCCTGCTCGCGGCCGACGCCGTGCTCGTCGACGGGCGGCGGCGTTCGAAGAGCCACAAGCTCGGCGGCGGCGAGGAGATCGAGTTCGAGCCGCCGGAGCGCCTCGACGGCGCGCTCGTCGCCGAGGAGATGCAGCTGCGCATCGCCTGGGAGGACGAGCACCTGCTCGTCGTGGACAAGCCGTCAGGCCTCGTCGTGCATCCGGCGCCCGGGCACGCGGAGGGGACGCTCGTGCATGGCCTGCTGGCACACGACGCCGCCGGCGGCGATGCGGAACGACCCGGCATCGTGCACCGGCTGGACCGCGACACGTCCGGGCTGATGGTCGTGGCGCGATCCGAGGAAGCGCACCGGCGGCTGCAGGGCCTCGTCCGCCGGCACGAGCTCGACCGCCACTACCTGGCGCTCGTCGTCGGGCGTCCGCGCTCTCGCCGGGGGCAGATCGAGGCGCCGATCGGACGCGACCGGCGTGACCCGCTTCGCCAGTCGCTCTCGACGGACAGTCCGCGCGAGGCCGTGACGCACTTCGAGATCGTCGAGCTCCTGCCGCGCCATGCGCTGCTCGACGTGCGCCTCGAGACGGGCCGGACGCACCAGATCCGCGTCCATCTTGGCGCCGTCGATCTCCCGGTGGCCGGTGATCCACTGTATGGGCGCCCTCACGAGCTCGGCCTCGAGCGCCAGTTCCTGCACGCGGCCCGGCTCGGGTTCCCGCATCCGTTCACCGGCGAGCGCGTCTCGACCGAGTCGCCGCTCCCGGCCGACCTGACGCGGACGCTCGAGCGCGCTCGCGCCGCGTAGGACCCGTTCAGCGCTTCGCGTCGTACAGCCGCGCGTCGGCAACCCGGAAGAGCGCGTCGGCGGCCGACCCGTCCGCCGGCGCGTGCGCAGCGCCGGCGCTGAACGACATGCTCCCGAACTCCGCGGCGCGGCTGCGCAACCGCTCGAGGAAGCGGTCGGCCGCACTCGGGCTCGAGTGGATGAGAACGACGGCGAACTCGTCGCCACCCATCCGGCCGGCGAGGTCGGAGCCGCGGCGCTCCTCCTCGATCACGCGTGCGAACTCGCGGAGGATGCGATCGCCCTCGGGGTGACCGTGCGTGTCGTTGATCGACTTGAAGCGGTCGACGTCGAGCGAGACGAGCGAAAGCCCGGTGTCGTAGCGTCTCGCGCGGTCGAGCTCGAGCGCGAGGCCGTGCGTGAACGCCTGGTGGTTGAGCAGGCCGGTGAGCGGATCGCGGCGCGCCTGTTCCGCGAGCTCGAGCGTCGCACGGTCGAAGTATGCGACGACGCACTCGGTCACGAGTCGGTCGATCGTGTCGTTCAGCCGGCGCTCGAGCACGAGCACGTCCGCCGCGGCGAGCGTTGCCGTCCACTGCGCGACGAACCGCCAAAGCACACGCCGGAGAAGCAGGAACTCGGTCACGACCTCCCGGGGCGCAAAGCCGAGTTCCTCGCGGAGACGCGCGTGGTCCCGGACGAGTGCCGCGAGCGTCCCGCCCCGGCGGAGGCGGTCGGGCTCCGGGTCGGCGAGCTGTCGGGCGAGCTCGCCGATGAAGGTCGGGATGTCGCCCAGCTGCCCCTCTCGGCCAAGCCGTGCGAGCGACGGGATCTCGTCGCCCACAAGGCCTTCCTCGACCATCTGAAGCGCCAGCTGCTCGGCGGCGCGGTGGATCTCTTCGGCGACCCCTGCGAGCACCGGCGGCTCCGACCGCGGCTCAGCCACCCGTCCAGGATACGGGTCTCGGCTACGATGCACGCGTTTCCGCACCCGACCCGGCGGTTCAGCAGGGTGGGGGTGCCGGCGTTCGACGGACGCCGGTCCGCCCGAGCCCCGCCGGTGGCACGCACCTCAACCGAAAGGAAGTTCGTATGTCCGTCGTCTCCATGCGCGAGCTGCTGGAGGCCGGGGTTCACTTCGGCCACCAGACGCGACGCTGGAATCCCAAGATGCGCCGCTTCATCTTCACCGAGCGCGGCGGCATCTACATCATCGACCTCCAGCAGACGCTCGGCCTGCTCGAGGAGGCGCACACATTTGCGCGCAATGTCGCCGAGCGCAACGGTTCGATGCTGTTCGTCGGCACGAAGAAGCAGAGCCAGACGGCGGTCGAGGAGCAGGCGAAGCGCGTGGGAATGCCGTACGTCTCGCATCGCTGGCTCGGCGGGCTGCTCACGAACTGGCGCACGATCTCCAGCCGGATCGACCGGCTTCACGAGCTGCGCCGCCTCCGGGAGGACGGACAGCTGGATCTGCTCCCCGCGAAGGAGCGGATCTCCATGATGGGCGAGCTCGAGAAGCTCGACGAGAACCTCGGCGGCGTGGCCGATATGAAGAAGCAGCCGGACGCTGTCTTCATCGTCGATCTCCGGAAGGAGCAGCTCGCGGTCCGCGAGGCGCGGCGGCTCGGCCTGCCGATCGTCGCACTCGTCGACACGAACTGCGATCCGGACGAGGCCGACTACGTCATTCCGGGCAACGACGACGCGATCCGGGCGTGCGACCTGATCGTCCGTGTGGTCGCGGACGGCATCGCCGCCGGCCAGCAGAAGGCGACGCCGGCGGACTTCAAGCGGCCTGCAGCGACGAACGGCGCCGCGTCCGACGCGCCGACGGTGCCCGAGGGCGACTACGAGCAGGTGTCGCCGGGCGAGGAGCCCGTCGCGGAAGCTCCCGCCGCCGAGCCGCCTGCAGCCGAGGCTCCCGCTGCCGAGGCTCCCGTGGGCGAGGCTCCCGTGGGCGAGGCTCCCGTGGCCGAGGCGCCGGCCGAGCAGGGTGAGGTGCCGACAGATGGCTGAGATCTCCGCCGCCCTCGTCAAGGAGCTCCGCGACCAGACCGGCGCGCCGATGATGGACTGCAAGCGCGCGCTGCAGGAGACGAACGGCGACATCGAGGCCGCGGTTCGCCTGCTGCGCGAGAAGGGAATCGCCGGCGCCGCGAAGCGCGCCGAGCGTGAGACGCCCGAGGGGAAGATCGGGTATCGGCTCGCCGAGGACAACCGGCGCGGCTCGATGGTCGCCGTCGGGTGCGAGACGGAACCGGTCTCGAACAACGACGAGTTCCTCGCGTTCGCGAAGAAGGTGCTCGAAGCCGTCGAGGCCGACGGCCCGGGCGCCGAGGCGTCGCTCGAGGAGGAGCGCGCACAGCTCGTCGGCCGCCTCGGCGAGAACATCGTCGTCGCAGGCGCCGCGCGCTTCGAAGCGGTCGACGGCGCCCGCATCGCCGCGTACGCGCATCCGCCCCGAAACAAGATCGGCGTGCTCCTGCAGATGCGCGGTGGCTCCGACGATCTGGCGCGAAAGGTCGCGATGCACATCGCCGCGATGCGGCCGAACTGGATCGGGCGCGAGGACGTGCCCGAGGAAACGGTGACCCAGGAACGGGAGATCTACGCGAGCTCGGACGAGGTGCAGTCGAAGCCGGAGCAGGCGCGCGACAAGATCGTCGACGGGATGCTGAACAAGCGCTTCTTCGGGGCGAACGTCCTCCTCGACCAGGAGTGGGTCCACGATTCGTCGAAGAAGGTCGGCCAGGCGCTCGCCGACGAAGCCGCCGAGGTGCTCGAGTTCGAGCGCTTCGAGCTGAGCGCGTGAGCGTCCGATCGGAAGATGCGGTCGTCGCGGCCCGCGACGCGCGTCCCGTCTTCCGCCGGATCCTGCTGAAGCTGTCCGGCGAATCATTGATGGGAGCGCGCGACTACGGGATGGACCGCGCGACGATCGACGCGGTCGCGGAGGAGGTCGTCGATGTCCGCACCGCCGGCGTCGAGACGGCCGTCGTCGTCGGCGCCGGGAACATCTATCGCGGCATGGCCGCGGCGGCGGAGGGGATGGACCGCGCAACTGCCGACTACGCGGGAATGCTCGCGACCGTCCTCAACTCGCTCGCCCTGCAGGACGCACTCGAAGACCGCGGCGCACACACGCGCGTTCTCTCCGCGCTCGAGGTCAAGGAGGTCGCGGAGCCGTACATCCGCCGCCGTGCGATCCGGCATCTCGAGAAGGGCCGGATCGTGATCTTCGCCGCCGGCACGGGCAACCCGTTCTTCACGACCGACACCGCAGCCGCGCTCCGCGCGCTCGAGATCAGCGCCGATGCGATCCTGATGGCGAAGCACGGTACCGAGGGTGTCTACGGCGATGATCCGCGCGTCGATCCTTCCGCGCAGTTCCTGCCGGAGCTGACGCATCTGCAGGCGATCGAGCGCGGATTGAAGGTGATGGATTCGACCGCCCTCTCACTCTGCATGGACAACCACCTGCCGATCCACGTCTTCGCGCTGGCCGACGGCAACATCCGCCGCGTCGTCAACGGCGAGCGCATCGGCACGCTGATCTCGACACCGGCAAAGGAGGGACGCTGATGGCGCCCGTGGACGATCTGCTTCAGGACGCCGTGCGACGGATGGACGCTTCCATCGAGCACACGCGGGCGGAGTTCAACACGGTGCGGACGGGGCGTGCGTCAGCCGCACTGCTCGACCGGATCCAGATCGACTACTACGGCACGCCGACGCCGCTGAAGCAGCTCGCGACGATCAACGTCCCGGAGCCGCGGATGCTCACCGTCCAGCCCTTCGACCCGACGTCGATCAGGGCGATCGAAAAGGCGATTCAGGAGTCGGACCTGGGCCTGACCCCGTCGAACGACGTCAAGTTGATCCGTCTGCCGATGCCGCAGCCGAACGAGGAGCGGCGAAAGGAGCTCGTGAAGGTCGTGCGTCGGCTCGCGGAGGAAGGAAAGGTCGCGGTCCGAAACGTCCGCCGCGACGTGATGCAGCACCTCCAGGACTTGACCAAAAACCATGAGCTCGGCGACGACGACGAGCGGCGGGCGGAGGAGCGCGTCCAGAAGCTCACCGACGATCACACGAAGGGCATCGACGACCTGCTCAAGCACAAAGAAGCGGAGATCATGGAGGTATAGGGCCGCGAAAAATGCTCCACACGTTTTCGCGGGGTGGGGCTAGTACCTTCGCTTCGCTCGTAGAAAGAAAGATCGAAGACTGAGTCTCCTCACGAAGATCCGAACGCTCCGGCACGTTCGCCCGGCGCCCGAACCGGACCTGCCGAACGTCGCGCGCGCCGTCGCGATCGTGATGGACGGAAACGGACGGTGGGCGCGCCGCCGTGGGCTTCCCGTCGCCGCCGGCCACCGCGCCGGGACGAAGGCGCTGCGGCGAACCGTCGAGGCGGCGATCGACCTCGGCGTCGAGTCGCTCGCCGTGTACGCGTTCTCGACCGAGAATTGGCTGCGCCCGCCCGAGGAGATCGACGCTCTGATGGAGCTCTTCCCGGAGACGATCGACCGGGAGCTACGCGACCTCGCCTCGCAGGGCGTCCGGACGCGGTTCATCGGCCGTCGCGATCGCGCGTCGGCGGAGCTGCAGCGCAAGATGATCGAGCTCGAGGAGGAGACCGCGGAGAAGACGCGTTTCCAGCTCTGGATCGCTTTCGACTACGGCGGCCGCGGGGAGATCGTCGAGGCTGCGCGGCGTGCGGCAGCGGCGGGAGTCGAGCTGGACGAGCCGACGTTCCGATCGTTCCTGTACGCGCCGGAGATGCCGGACCCGGATCTCGTGATCCGGACGTCGGGCGAGCTGCGGATCTCGAACTTCCTTCTCTGGCAGTCGGCGTACGCCGAGCTCGCGTTCGTCGACACGCTCTGGCCCGACTTCGGCGAGGAGCAGCTTCGCTCCGCACTCGACGACTACGCCAGCCGCAGGCGTCGCTTCGGCGGCCGTTAGATGACTCCATTCGTGTCGCGCGTGCTGGTCGCGCTCATCGGCCTGCCGCTCGTCCTGGGGTTGCTCTACCTCGGCGGCTGGTGGTTGTTCGCGCTCGCCGCGTTCGCGGCGATCCTGGCGTTGCACGAGTACGCGCGGATGATCCGCTCCCTTCGACCGCTCGTGCTCGCGGCCTACGCGGCGTCGTTGCTGGCCCTGGTTGGTGCCCACCTCGGCGGGATCGACTGGGCGCTCGCCGGCTTTCTCGTCTCGCTGCCGCTGGCGTTCGTGCTCCACTGGATCGCATCGACGCGCCAGAGCGCAACCGTCGCGATTGCTTCCACGGTCCTCGGTGCGGCATGGATCGGCCTCGGGCTCGCGCACATCCTGCTGATCCGCGCGATCCCCGACAACGGCCGCCTGGCGATTTTCACGGTCGTGCTCGCCGTGTTCGCGGGCGATACCGCGGCGTTCTTCGCCGGCCGGATGATCGGGCGCCACCGCCTGGCGCCGGCGATCTCGCCGGGAAAGACTTGGGAGGGCTTCGTGTTCGGCTCCGCGGCGACGATCTTCGTCGCCTTCGTCGCGCTCTACAAGCAGCACTACGTGTCGATCGCGGACTCGATCGTCCTCGGCGTCGTGGTCGCAGTCGCCGGGCCGCTCGGCGACCTGTTCGAGTCGGCACTGAAACGCGACATGCAGGTGAAAGACTCCGGCCGCCTGCTCGCGGGCCACGGCGGGATGCTCGACCGCCTCGACGCGCCTCTCTTCGCCGCGGTGGCCTCGTACTACGTCCTTCGCGCCTTCGGCGCTACCTGACCCCTCCCGGCCGAACCTACACTGGGATCGTGAAGCGGATCGTACTCCTCGGAGCCACGGGCTCGATCGGCCGGCAGGCGATCGAGGTGATCGACGCGAACGACGACCTCGAGCTGGTCGCGGCGATGTCCGGCCGGCAGGCGATCGAGGTGATCGACGCGAACGACGACCTCGAGCTGGTCGCGGCGATGTCCGGGACGCAGGCGATCGAGGGGCTCGCGCCGCTGACGCAGGTCGGCGGCGATCCGACCGAGTTGCTCGAGCGGGCCGAGCCGGATCTCGTCCTGAACGCGATCGTCGGATTCGCCGGACTTCCCGCGACGCTCTGGGCGCTCGAGCGCGGCGTCCCGCTCGCGCTTGCCAACAAGGAGAGCCTGGTCGCTGCGGGCGAGCTGGCGCTCGCCGCGCAGGAGCGGGGTGGAGGGCCGCTGGTCCCGGTGGACAGCGAACATTCGGCAGCGTTCCAGTGCCTTGAATGTCGGCGCGACGACCAGGTCATGTCGCTCGTGCTGACCGCGTCGGGCGGCCCGTTCCGCGGCCGATCGCGTGACGACCTCGCGGACGTCACCCCGGCGGACGCGTTGGCCCATCCGACCTGGACGATGGGGCCGAAGATCACCGTCGACTCCGCGACACTTGCGAACAAGGGCCTCGAATTGATCGAGGCGCACTTCCTGTTCCGGCTTCCGTACGAACGGATCGACGTCGCCGTGCAACCGACGTCGATCGTCCACGCACTCGTACGATTCCGCGACGGAGGGGCGCTCGCGCACCTCGGCTACCCCGACATGCGCGTCCCGATCTCCTACGCGCTCACGTACCCGAGGCGTGAGGCGACACCGATCCCACCACTCGATTTCGCGTCGGGCCTGACGCTCGAGTTCCATCCACCGGATCTCGAGACATTCCCGCTGCTGGGGCTCGCGCGCGAGGCCGGCGAGCGCGGAGGAACCTACGCGTGCGCGTACAACGCGGCGAACGAAGTGGCCGTCGCCGCGTTTCTCGCGGGACGGTTGCCGTTTCTCGCGATCGCAGACGTCGTCGAGGAGACGCTCGCGGAGGTCGACGGCGCACCGGCTCGGGACCTGGCGGAGCTCGTCGAGGCGGACACTCGCGCGCGGGCGCTTGCGGAACGCAGCCTGGCGGTCGCGTGAACCTGACGATCGCGATCGTCGGCCTCGCCGTCCTCATCCTCGCCCACGAGGCCGGGCACTTCTTCGTCGCCCGCCTGGTCGGCATGAGCCCGCGGCGGTTCTATCTCGGCTTCCCACCGGCGCTCGTGAAGGTGCGCCGCAAGGGAATCGAATACGGAATCGGCGCGATCCCGCTCGGCGGCTACGTGAAGATCCCGGGCATGCACCGTCCTGCGCCGTCCGATCTGGACGTGCAATTCGGTCCCGCCGTCGAGGAACAGCCGCAGATCTTCCCGAAGGTCGCGCGCGTGCGGCGGGCGCTCGAGCTCGGCGACCTCGATGCGGCGCGCAACGGGTTGCCGGCGCTCGAGGAGCAACTCGGTGCGGCGGAGCTGAGCGCCTCGTCCGAACGGGCCGCGCGGCGCGGGCTCACCGAGTTGCAGGACGGGCTCGGCGGCGACGCGTACTGGCGCCAGCGAACGTGGAAGCGCGTCGCGGTGATCGCGGCCGGCCCGGGCGTCAACGTGCTGCTCGCGATCGTGCTGATCGCGGCCTCGTACATGATCGGCGTCCCCGGAAGCGCGAGCCGGTACGTCAAGGACGTGCAGGCGGGCCGCCCCGCGGCGCACATGGGGCTGAAGCCCGGAGACGAGATCGTGACGATCAACGGCCAGCCGACGCTCGACTTCCAGGGCGTCGCCAACGCGATCCAGCACAGCGGCGGCAAGCCACTCCGGGTGACCGTCTCACGCGCAGGCCGGCTCGTGCCGTTGCCGCCGGCGGAGGCGGTCAAGTCGAACGGCCGCTACATCCTCGGCTTCATCGCGCAGACCGTGCGCGAACAGCGTTCCGTCACCGGCGCGGTGAGCCAGAGCCTGCGCGACAACGGCACGATCGCGCGACAGACCGTGACGTTCCTGCCGCGGCTGTTCACGGGCGCTGGGCGGAAGAACGTTTCGAGCGTCGTCGGGATC
>VAXB01000018.1 GCA_005883995.1 Actinomycetota bacterium | reverse complement strand
CGTGATGGCCGGGGTCGTTTCCCGGTGCGAGGTTCTGACCGCGCGCAAGACTGAGGAGGTCGGTGTCGGTCGGAAGGTTCAAGCCGGTCATCGTTAGGCGCGGCGCGTAGGCGGGGCTCCCGACTGCCGGGCTCTCGAAGACCTGGTTCAGGCAGTCCCGATCGGTGAAGACGGCGACGCGGTAGAGCTCCGTGCGCCCGTAGGCGCCGGTGTCTCCGTTCCAGGAGAACCCGGGCATCAGCGGGTGCGGGCTGGCGTCGGCCGTCGAGGTCGTCGCGAGGTCCGTGAACGAGCCGCCTGCGAAGGTCGGGTTCGTCGAGGTGAAGACCTGCGACCACGGGCCGTACGAGACTGCAGGGACGCCGTTCGCCGTCTTCCCGTAAACCTGTCGCACCGCGCGTACCCGCCACTGGACGGCGCCCATGAACGGGGCGGTCTGATGGAACGTGTAGTACTCGCGCTCGTCGGCGACGTTCGTCGTCGTCTCGAACGAGTGGTTGATTCCCTGGCCGCCGATGTTCAGGTTCAGGAACCACACCTGGTACGACGTGGCGCCTTCGACCGTCGTCCAGCGCACGAGGCCCGGCGGGGCGCTGAGCTGGCTCGGAACGGATTGCCAGCGAACGTCGAACCCGAACGGCGCGCTCCATGGGCCGACGTTCCCCTTCGAGTTGATCGCGCGCACGCGTGCATAGAGGGAGTGCGGATTGCCCGTGACCCATGGAAGCGCAATCGGAACAGCGCCGACCGGCGTCGTCAGCGACGCGTCGTCCCAGATCAGGCCGCTGCTGCGAAAGAGAGGGCTCGTCGCCAGGACGAGCTCGTAGCGCTTCGCGCCGGCGGTCGGCTTCCAGGCAAACGCAGGTGTGCGCGGGAACGACGTCGCCTGCGGCTCGTCCGCGCGGAGCAGGAACGCGTGGAAGTCGCCGGGTGCGCGAAGCGTGTCCGTCGATTCGGCCGAGCTGTGCGCTGCCTGAGCCGAGCCCGCGAGCGCGAGCACGGCAAAGACAACGCCAGCGGGACGAGCGAGCCGCATACCTTGGTATTCGGCAACTACGGAGGTGCGGGCGTCCCTCGAAGGAGGGACGACAGCAGACGTCCGACGGCGAGCACGAGTGCGTCATCGCCCGGCCGGCCGACCAGCTGAACGGACGCCGGCAGCCCGTCCTCCGCGGTGCCGCACGGAAGCGCGAGCGCCGGCCAGCCGAGCGCGTTGAACGGATACGTGAGATCGATCAGGCTCTCGCGGAGCGCCGCGTCGCCGACCCCGACGCGCGGCGCGACACACGGGATCGTCGGCGTCACCAGCACGCCGTACCCGTCGAGCGCAGCGGCCGCCGCTTCGCGGTACTCGTCGCGCGCACGGACCGCCGATCGCACTTCTCCGTCGCCGATCGCGAGGCACCGCTCCACCTTCACGGCAACGTCTTCGCCGTAGAGCTCCGCGTGATCGCCGTAGAGGTCCCGGTGGATGTCCGCGACCTCGCGCATAAACAGCGGATAGGTGTTCTTCGTCCGCGGAAAGTCGATCTGCTCGGCCTCCAGGAGCCCGGCGGCGTTCTCGACGCACGCACGCACGAGCGGCTCCGCGTCCGCGGTCCAGGCGACCGCACACCGCGGCGGCTCGATCCCGCCGAGCTCGAGCGGCTCGAATCCCGGCGCGAGCACGCGCAGCATCGCCTCGCAGTCCTCGATCGTCCGCGCCATCGGCCCGACATGATCGAAGCTCGATGCGAGCGGGAAGCAGCCGTCGGCCGACACGAGCCCATACGTCGGCTTGAACCCGACGACGCCGCAGCAGGCGGCCGGGATCCGGATCGACCCGCCGGAGTCTGTGCCGAGTGCCGCCTCGGCGACGCCTGCTGCGAGCGCCGCCGCCGAGCCTCCGCTTGATCCGCCGGCGATCCGGCCCGGCGCGATCGGGTTCGGGACGGTGCCGAAGTGCGGGTTCTCGGACGTGACCCCGTATGCGAACTCGTGCAGGTTCGTCTTCCCGACGTCGACATAGCCGGCCGCTTCGAGCAGTCGGACCGACTCCGCCGTACGTGTCGGGACATGGTCGGCGAAGATCGCCGAGCCGTAGGTCGTCGTCAGCCCGGCGGTGTCGAGCAGGTCTTTGACGGCGAGCTTGATCCCGCCGCCGGCCGCATCCGGCCGCGCGAGGAAGATCCCGGCGGGTTCAGTCGTAGTGCAGGTAGATCAGAGATATGACGACCGCGCCGGCTGCGATCAGCAGCGCGAGTGCAAACAGCGCGGTCGCGAGCACGATGTTTTTCCGCCCGATCTCGCCCGTCGGCTCGACCGGCGGGTACGTCGTCCTCGGCGGTGCGGGCTCGGACAGCCGCTCGGCCATCAGATCGCCACGTCGAGCGCCATCGCGACGAACAGCAGCGCGAGATAGAGGAGCGAGTAGTGGAACACGAGTGACGCGCGCTTCGGTGACGCGTCGCGCCGCAGGCGCAGCGCGAGCCACAGGAATGCGGCGCCGAGCGCCAGCGCGACGATCAAGTACGCCGCGCCGAGTGTTCCCAACGCTACGGGCACGAGCGTGATTGCGACGAGCACGGCCGTGTACGCGACGATCTGACGTGTCGTCGCCGCGACGCCGCGTACGACCGGCAGCATCGGGATGCGTGCGGCCTCGTAGTTCTCCCGGATCAGGAGCGCGAGCGCCCAGAAGTGCGGCGGGGTCCAGAAGAACACGATCAGGAAGAGCCAGAGCGCCGGCAGCGTCAGGTTGCCGCTCGCCGCGGCGAACCCGACGAGCGGCGGGACTGCTCCGGCGGCGCCGCCGATGACGATGTTCTGCGGCGTCGTCCGCTTCAGCCAGCCGGTGTAGACAAGGACGTAGAAGAGGTTTCCGACAAGTGCAAGCGTTGCGGTCAGGACGTTGACGGCGGACGCGAGCAGCACGAACGAGAACGCCGACAGCGCCAGGCCGAATTCGAGCGCATGCGACGGAGCGACGCGCGCGGCTGCGACCGGGCGTGTCCGGGTCCGCTCGCCCATCAGGCGGTCGATGTCCCGGTCGATCACGTGGTTCAGCGCCGATGCGCCGCCACACGCGAGCGCGAGCCCGAGCATCGTCACGCCGACGAGCCACGCGGCAGGCACCCCGCCGGCACCGACGAACATCCCGCAGAGGCCGGTCAGCAGGAGCAACGACATGATCCGCGGCTTCGTCAACGCGAGGTAGTCGCGGAGCGCCGCGCGTGGTGCGCGCTCGGTCCGGAAGGTTTGCGCGGCGAGAACCGCCGACGCGGCGAACGCGGCCGCCGCCGCCGCGACATGCACGACGTCCGACGTGACGAGTGCGGCGAGCCCGAACAGCACGAATGCGGCGCCGGCCGCCGGCAGAAGCGCCCGGTGCGCGAGGATCGCCGCGACCAGCAGCGCCACGAGCGGTGGGAGGGCGAGCGCCGCGAGCAGGCGGTGCGCGGCGTCGAGCCCGGCCGCGCCGCTGACGACGGCGACGAGTGTCCCGCCCGCCGCGACGAGCGCGGTCAACCGCAACCAGGGCCCCGTCGTCACGCTGCGCCTTCGAGGCGTCGCCGGACGTCCCGGACCGGGCGCGCGCTCGTCACGTACGGGATCCGGTCGAAGTTCTGCTCGGGCGGCGGTGACGTGGTGTACCACTCGAGCGTGTCGGCCAGCCACGGGTCGTTGCCGGCGCGCCGGCCGCGGCGGGTGGTGACGACGATGTTGTAGGCGAACACGAGCAGCCCGAGGGTCATGATGCCCGACCCGATCGTCGAGGTGAGGTTGTACGCCTCGAAGAGCCCGCCGCGGTGGTACGTGAAGATCCGGCGCGGCATCCCCATCAGGCCGAGCATGTGCTGGGGGAAGAAGGTGAGGTTGAAGCCGATGAACACGAGCCAGAAGTGGGCCTTCCCGAGCCCTTCGTCGAGCAATCTTCCGAAGATCTTCGGCCACCAGAAGTAGAGCGCCGAGAACGCGCCGAAGACGGCACCCCCGAACATCACATAGTGCATGTGCGCGACGACGAAGTACGTGTCGGTCACCTGCCAGTCGACGGGGAACGCGGCGAGGAAGATCCCCGAAAGGCCGCCGATCGTGAACACGGCGATGAAGCCGAGCGCCCAGAGCATCGCCGTGTCGAAGATCAGGTTCCCGCGCCACGTCGTCGCGATCCAGTTGAAGATCTTCACGCCGGTCGGAACGGCGATCACCATCGACGACAACATGAAGAAGACGTTCAGGAAGTTCGGCAAGCCGACGCTGAACATGTGGTGCGCCCACACGAGCATCGAGTAGAAGCCGATCGCGACCGTCGAGAACGCGACCGCCTTGTACCCGAAGATCGGCTTGCGCGAGAAGACGGGGATCACCTCGGAGATGACCCCCATCGCGGGCAGGATGATGATGTAGACCTCGGGGTGCCCGAAGAACCAGAACAGGTGCTGGTACAACACCGCGCTCCCGCCGTGGTCGGGCAGGAAGAAGTGGGTCCCGACCTGGCGGTCGAGCAGAAGGAACGTCAGCGCGACGCCGATCACCGGCAGCACGGCGATCAGCAGCACGGAATAGATCTCGATCGTCCAGACGAAGAGCGGAATGCGCATCCAGCTCATGCCCGGGCCGCGCATGTTGTGGATCGTGCAGATGAAGTTCACCGCGCCGAGGAGTCCCGAGATCGCGACGAGGTGCAGCGACAGGATCCAGATGTCCTGGCCGCTTCCGGGCGAGAAGAACTTCTCCGAGAGCGGCGGGTAGCTGTACCAGCCGGACTTCGCCGCACCGCCGTTGGCGAAGAAGCTGAGCAGCATCCCCATCCCGCCGAAGAAGAAGAACCAGTACGACGCCGCGTTCAGCCGCGGGAACGCCATGTCGCGCGCGCCGATCATCAACGGAACGAGGAAATTCGCGAGCCCGGCCCAGAACGGGACGATGAACAGGAAGATCATCGTCGTGCCGTGGATCGTGAACAGCGAGTTGTAGGCGTTCTTCGTGATGAAGTGCTCGCCGGCCGTCGCGAGCTGCGCGCGCATCAGCAGCGCCATGATCCCCCCGGCGACGAAGAAGCCGAGCGACGTGCCGAGATAGAGGATCCCGATCCGCTTGTGGTCGACGGTCGTCACCCACGTGGCGACGCGGCCGCGTCGCCAGTCGGGGCGGTACGGCGTCGCCGGTTCCGCTCTAACCGCCACTGGGTGACCCCTTGTACACGCGCGCCTTGATGTATGCCTCCAGCGCGGCGAACTGGGCGTTGTTCCACCCGCGGCCGACCGGCGGCATGTAGCTCGATGTCGGCGCCAGCTGATTCTGGCCGTTCATCAGGAGCCGGCGCAGGCCCTCCGGCGAGACGAGCGTGGCATTCGCCTGGATGTTCGGGCCGTAGCCGCCGGCACCGGTGAACCCGTGGCACTGCGCGCAGGTGCCGCGCCACTCCTGCGCGCCGAGCACCTGCGGGTTGCGCACGGAGGCCAGGTACGCCTCGTACTGGGCGGGGGTCCCGGCGACGACGCGCGCGACCATCGCCTCGTGGTACACGCCGCAGAACTCACCGCACTGGCCCACGAACGTCCCGGCGCGGTCGGTCTTGAACCACGTGTGGTTCACCCGGCCGGGAATCGCGTCGAACTTCCCGTGCAGAGCCTCGATCCACCAGCTGTGATCGACGTCCTGGGAATAGATGTTCACGCGCACGACGCGGTGTGCCGGCACGTGGAGCTCGTTGATCGACGTTGCGCCGTTCGGGTACGTGAACTGCCAGTAGAACTGGTGCGCGTCGACCCGCACGACCAATGGGCCACCCTCCGCCTTCGCCGCAGGGACGTTGCGGATGCCGGGGAGCTTGTAGAAGACGAACACCACGATCCCCGCGAGAATGAGGACCGGCAGCGCGGTCCACAGCATCTCGAGCCGCGTCGCGCCATGGATCTGCGGCCCCTCCGCCGTCCGCGGCCGGTCGCGTCGGCGGTACTTGACCACGAATGTGATGAGCGCGCCTTCGACGACCACGAGGATGATCCCGGTCAGGAGTGCGATCAGCTTGTACGTGTCGTTGATCCGGCTCGCCGGCGGAGACTTGGGGCTGACCGGCGCGAAGCCGCCGTTTCCGGCGTACGCGACGGCCACGAGCGCCAGCGCGGCGCCGGCGACGAGGACGAGGACGAGAGCTCGGCGCCTCACAGGCCGTGCGATTCTATGGCTGATGGACGAACGCTCGCGGGTCGAGCTTCCGGCAGCTGTCGGAGATCGTTACGACGTGTACGTGAACGGCGTCAAGCAGGAGCCCGGCCGGGATTTCGACCGGATCGGCAACATGCTCGTCTTCCGACGCCACCTCGCCCGCGAAGGGCGGCTCGGGCCGATGCGCTGGCTCTCGATGCTGCTCGGGGTCGCGGGCACGTACCGCAAGCACGAGACCGTCGACGTCGTCTACGAGACCGCCGGGCGGAGGAACGTGGCGACGCTCGCGCCGCGCTCCTAGCCGAGCGCCTCGTCCGTCTTCGGTACGGGCTCGAGCCGGTAACCGACGCCGTACCGCGTCTGGATGAAGGTGTGCCGGGTCGCGCGCCGGTCGATCTTGTCGCGGAGCCGCCGGATGAAGACGTCGACGGTCCGGTCGCGGTGCGTCTCGCGGCGGCCCCAGAGCTTCTGCAGGAGCTCGTCGCGCGTCACCACGCGGCCGCGGTCCAGCGCGAGCTGGTAGAGCAGCCTGAACTCCGTCGGTGTCAGCTCGGCGCTCTCGCCGTCGACGAACGCCTGCACTTCGAGCGGGTCGACGCGCAGCTCCTCGATCTCGATCGCGTCGCCGCGCGGGATCTCGTCGCGTCGCGTCGCGCGGCGCGACGCGGCACGTACGCGCGCGACCAGCTCGTTCATCGAGAACGGCTTGACCAGGTAGTCATCGGCCCCGATCTCGAGCGCATGCACGCGATCGTGCTCGGTTCCGCGTGCCGACACGACGACGATCGGCGTCCCGATCCCTTCGGCGCGCGCCGACTCGATCACGCTCCAGCCGTCCCGCCCCGGCAGCATCAGGTCGAGGACGACGACGTCGGGCCGTTCGAAGCGAAGGCGCGCCAGCCCCTGGTCTCCCTTGGGTACGACGATTGGCGCGAAGCCGGCGGCGCCGAGGTGTCGTGCCATCCCGTCGGCGATCACGGCGTCGTCCTCGACGATCAGGACCTTCGCCATACTCGTCTCCGATGGAGGAAGCACGGGCCTACGAAGAGTTGCGCGTCGGCTTCACGGCTGCAGTGTCCCATGAGCTGCGCACGCCGCTCGCGCGGCTGCTCGCGCTGCTCGAGACCGCTGCGCTCCCGGACGTCGATCGCGACGGCCTGCTTGCGCAGGCGCGGGAACAGGTCGAGGAGATGAGCGCGCTCGTCGACGACATCCTTTTCCTGTCCGAGCTGGAGAGCGGGCGCGAGGTCGTTGCGCTCGGCACGACGCCGGCGCGCCCGGTCCTCGACGACGTCCGCGACCGCCTCGCGGACAGCGCCGAGCGCGCCGACGTGACACTCGTGGTCGACGCCGGCGAAGCGCGGCTGCCACTCCGCCGCCGCATGCTGCAGGTCGTCGTCGAGAACCTGCTCGAGAACGCGATCTGGTACGCGGGCCCCGGGACGACGATCACCGTGACGGTCCGCGACGGCTTGCTCGAGGTGAGCGACGACGGGCGCGGCGTCGAGGAGGACGACCTGCCGCGATTGTTCGAGCGCTTCTATCGCAGCGATCGTGCCCGTGCCTCGCGCGGAACCGGCCTCGGCCTGGCGATCGTCAAGCATGTCGTCGTCTCGGCAGGAGGTGAGGTCGACGCATCCGGTGGCCCGGGGCGGGGCCTGCGCATTCGGTGCACATTCCCCGCCCCTTCCGGGCCGTTCTAGGAGTGGACGCCCGCGATCGTCTTCAGCGAGGCCTTCAGCACCGGCTTCGGCAGCGGTGAGAAGAGCAGCTTCGGGCCGTCCGTCTGGCCCTTCGTCAGCGCCCACTTGATGAACTGCTTCAGCTCCGTCGCCTTGCCGGTCTGCTTCGGCACGATCACGTAGGTGAACGTGCAGATCGGATAGGCGAGCGGCTGTCGCTTCGCCGGGTCTACGATCGAGATGCCGCCGTTGTTCGGCGCGACGCGCAGGATCGTGGCGCCTGCGGCCCTGATCGCGTTCAAGCCGGGGATCTGGTACTTCCCGGCACGGTTCTGGACCGCGGCGAACTTGAAGTGGTTCGCGAGCGAGAACGCGATGTCGACGTAGGTGATCCCGCCGTTCGTCTGGCTCAGCGCTGCCGAGACGCCGGACGAGCCGCGCGCTCCGACGCCTGTCGGCCAGTCGACGGCGACGCCCTTGCCCGGCCCTGACTTCCAGCCGCTGCTGACCTTGTTCAGGTACTCGGTCAGGTTGTACGTCGTGCCGCTGTTGTCGGAGCGGTGGATGACCGTCATGGCGAGGCTCGGCAGGCTCTTGCCCTTGTTGAGCTTCACGATCGCCGGGTCGTTCCACTTCTTGATCTTCCCGAGGAAGATGTCCCCGAGGACCTTGCCGGTCAGGTGGATGTGGTTCGGCAGTCCGTCGCCGTGGTAGGCGATCGACGTCGCCGACAGTGCCCACGGGATCTGCACGCACCCCTTGCAGGCTGCGAACTGGTCCGGCGTCAGCGGCGCATCGGATGCGCCGAAGTCGACCGTCCGGTTGAGGATCGCGTTGACGCCGCCGCCGGAGCCGATCGGCGAGTACGCGACCTTGAGCCCGAATGCCGAGTTGACCTTCGGGATCCACGTCTGGACGAGCTTCGACACGAATGAGCTGCCCGCACCGGTCAGGCTCCCGCCGTTCGCCCTGGAGCCGGACGCTCCGGCGCCGCTCGAGAGCACGAGCGCGACCGAGACGGCCGCTGCCGCGGCGAGCAGGATGGTGAGCTTCCTGATCAACTGATTCCTCCCCTTCGTCTTTTCATTTGTCGTCACGCTCAACGATGCGCGCCGGCAGTTGCGGGGTGGGGTGCGGGAAGGTTCCAATCTGGTGACAGGGTGGTGACAGGCGCGGGCGCGCGGCTTCGCGCGGTCTACGTTGCGTGCGCCATGGCGGCCGTTCCCACGACGACTCCGACAACCGCGCCTCTTCGCTCCGGCCGCCGCCGCATCGGCGACCGCGTCGGCGACGGCGCCCTCCGCACGATCACGGCGCTCGCCGCGCTCGCCGTTGTCGTGCTGCTCGGCGCGATCGTCTACAAGATCCTCCACCTCGCGCACTCCGCGTGGTCGACGTACGGCCTCCATTTCGTCACCGCGAAGACGTGGGACCCCGTACACAAGGCGTTCGGCGCGCTCCCGTTCATCTATGGGACGGCGATCTCGTCCCTGATCGCCCTGCTGATCTCCGCGCCGCTGGCAATCGGGATCGCGCTGTATCTGACGGAACTCGCGCCGAAGGGCGTCAGGGGTGTCGTCGGCTCGCTGATCGAGATGCTCGCGGCAATCCCGAGTGTCGTTCTCGGCCTCTGGGGGATCCTCGTCCTCGGCCCGTTCCTGGCGAACCACCTCGAGCCGTGGCTGCACCGCAAGCTCGGGTTCATCGGCATCTTCGGCGCACCGGAAGCGACCGGCACCGGCCTGTTCACCGCAGGGCTGATCCTGACGATCATGGTCGTCCCGATCGTCGCGAGCATCTGCCGCGAGCTCTTCATGCAGGTCCCGGCCGACCTCGAGGAGGGCGCGCTCGCGCTCGGCACCACGCGCTGGGAGATGATCCGCGGCGTGACGTTGCCGGCGACGCGATCCGGGATCGCCGCAGCGCTCATTCTCGGGCTCGGGCGCGCACTCGGCGAGGCGATCGCGGTGACGCAGGTGATCGGCGGCGGCACGAGGATCACGAACAACGTGTTCGGCCCAGGCGACACGCTCGCGAGCAAGATCGCCGCGAGCTACCAGGGCGCCGCGTCCAGCCTGGAGCAGTCGTCCTTGCTCTACCTCGGTGCGCTCCTGCTGATCATCGGCCTCGTCGTCAACCTGGTCGCGCAGGTGATCGTGCGGCGCTTCGACCCGCTGCGCGAAGCCCGCTGATGGCCGTCGCGGCCGAGCGCATCAGCCTCCGCGCGACGGGACGTTCGCGTCGGCGCCTCCGCCTGAACCGCGTCATGGAGGGCGTCGCCGTCCTCGCGGCCTCTGTCGCGCTCGCTGCCCTCGGCATCGTGGTCGTGTCCGTCGTCGTCCGCGCGTGGCCCGCACTCCACGTCAGTCTGTTCACGCAGACCCCGAACCTGTTCGGCGGTCCCGGCGGCGGCATCTCGAGCGCGATCGTCGGCTCGGCGTTGATCGTCGCGATGGCGACGGGGATGGCGTTGCCGGTCGGCGTCCTCGCCGCGATCTTCATGACCGAATTCGCGAGGCCGCGCGTCGCCGCGGCGATCCAGCTCTTCCTCGACGTCCTGAACGGCGTGCCGACGATCGTCACGGGCATCTTCGTCTACGGGCTGCTCGTGATCGGCCACCTCCAGAGTGCGTACGCCGGCGCGTTCGCGCTCGCGGTCGTGATGCTTCCACTCGTCGCCCGCGCGACGCAGGAGGTCCTCCTGCTCGTTCCGAATACGTTGCGCGAAGCGAGCCTGGCGCTCGGCGTTTCGCGCTGGCGCACCGTCGTCGGCGTGATCATCCCGACGACGCTCGGCGGCATCCTGACGGGAACCGTGATCGCGATGGCGCGTGCGGCGGGCGAGACCGCGCCACTGCTATTCACTTGCTCGATCTTCGCGCCGGCCGTCAGCACGGACGTCACGCACGCGCTGCCGAACATCCCCGTCCTCATCTTCACGTACTCGGAACAACCCGACCCGGCGCTGCACCAGCAGGCGTGGGCCGCCGCACTCGTCCTGATGGCGTTCATTCTGATCACGAGCCTGACGGCCCGCGGGCTCCTCGCCCGGAGCAGGAGGAAGCTCACCCATGGGTAATCGCAGCGATACGATCTCGATCGACGTGGCGCCCGTGGAGATTGCTCAGCGACGGCACGCGCCGCTGCCCGAGAATCGCGAAGTCGTCTTCGACGTGCAGGACCTCGGCGTCCGCTACGGCGCCACCACCGCCGTCAGCGGGGTGGACTTCGACATCTACCGGAACATGATCACGGCGGTGATCGGCCCGTCCGGCTGCGGCAAGAGCACGTTCATCCGCTGCCTCAACCGGATGAACGACCTCGTTCCCGGCGCGCAGGTCGACGGGAAGATCCTCTACCACGGCGAGGACCTCTATGGAAGCGGCGTCGACCCGGTCGAGGTGCGCCGCCGGATCGGGATGGTCTTCCAGCGCCCGAACCCGTTCCCGAAGTCGATCTACGACAACGTCGCGTGGGGCCCGCGTGTCCTCGGGATGCGAAAGGATCTCGACGAACGGGTAGAGCGCGCGTTGCGCGGCGCGGCGCTCTGGGAGGAGGTCAAGGACCGGCTGAAGCGGAGCGCGCTCTCGCTCTCGGGCGGGCAGCAGCAGCGACTTTGCATCGCGCGTGCGATCGCGATCGAGCCGGAGGTGCTCCTCCTCGACGAGCCGGCGTCGGCGCTCGACCCGATCGCGACCACGTCGATCGAGGAGCTGATGCACGGTCTGAAGCGCGACTTTACGCTCGTGATCGTCACGCACAACATGCAGCAGGCCGCGCGTGTTGCGGACATGACGGCGTTCTTCAGCCTCGAGGTCGGCGAAGGCAGGCGCACGGGCGTGCTCGTCGAGTACGACGCGACGGAGAAGATCTTCACGAACCCGTCCGACCAGCGGACGGAGGACTACGTCACGGGTCGGTTCGGATGAGGACGACGTTCCAGGAAGAGCTCGACCTGCTCGAAGCCACACTCCAGGAGGAAGGTGAGCTCGTGCTGCGCGCGCTGCGCGGCTCGATCAACGCGCTGGAGCAGCGGGATCACGAGCTCGCGAGCGAGGTGATCGCATTCGACGACGACGTCGACCAGCGCTACGTGGCGATCGAGGAGGGAGTGCAGTCACTGCTCGCGCGCCAGACTCCGGTTGCGACCGACCTGCGGCTCGTCCTCGCGATCCTCCACGTGAACCTCCACCTCGAGCGGATGGCCGATTACTGCGTGACGATCGCGAAGCTGTCGCAGCTGGTCCCGGACGTCGAGCCGTCGCCGCGGTTCGTCGAGGGTTTCGAGGAGATGGGCGCGCGCTGCGAGGAGATGATCCGTGTGGCGCTCGATTCGTTCGTCAAGCGCGATCTCGAGGGCGCCGAGTCGCTCGTCGATCTCGACGAGCTCGTCGACCGCGCGAACCGGCGCGTCGTCGAGAGGATCCTCGAGCTTGGCGAGGCGCCGCGGATGCGCGAATACGGTCTGCGAATGGTGCTCGTTTCGCGGGCGCTCGAGCGGATCGGCGATCACGCGGTCGATATCGGCGAGCAAATCTCGTACTTGTTGACGGGCGAGTTCCGCGAGTTCTCCGACGCGTCGCACTCGCACCCGCGCTCCTAGACGCGGCTTGGTCACGCGCGACGGTGATCGCCGCGTAGGCCGACCGCGTCCGCTCCGGTTACGATCCAACTGAGTGCGGATGACCGCCGTCATGAACGGGTCGAACGGGACGGTCACCGCCACGTATCACGATACGGCCGATCGCCGCCTGACACGCGCGGACATCCGGTTGCGCCGGCGGATGGAGAACGGCGTGGGTCTCTGGGAGATGACAGTCGCCGAGCGCATGTTGACGGTGCCGGGCGGTCCCGTCGATCTGCCGCAAGAGCTCGCGGACGTGCTCGTCGTGCCGCTGCGCGGTGAGGCATTGGTCGAGGTTGCGCGGTTGCGAACGTCGGGCGACGTCGCGCTACTCGAAGGACAGCGCGTGCTCCGCCGCTTCGACGACGAGCGCTCCGCGCTTACGGTCAAGGTTCGCGAGCCGCGCCGGCCGAAGAAGAGGGCTCCCGCGATCGACCACGTGCGCGCGTACCTTCGGACGCAGCTGGCGGAGATCGAACGCAGCGATCCGATCGTGCGCGTCGACGACAACGTCGACGCCGTCCACGACCTCCGCGTCGCGGCGCGCCGCGCGCGGACGATCCTGAAGGTCGCAAAGCCGGCGCTCGACGCTGCTTGGACGGACGCGTTGGTCGAGGATTTACGCTGGCTCGGCGCCGAGCTCGGCACCCTCCGTGACACCGACGTGCTGCTCGAGCATCTCCGTGCGGCCGGCGGCATCTCGGCCGACACGAATCCCGTTGTGAACCGGCTGGAGCGTGACCGCCGGACCGCGCGGCGCCGCGCATGGGCCGCCCTGTCGAGCGAGCGGTACCTCACGCTTCTCGATCAGCTCCACGTGGCAGTCGACCACCCGCCGGTCCGCGACGTCGACGTGCGGCTCGACGACATCGCGCGCCGCGAGTACCGTCGATTGGGTCGAACTGTGCGCGCGCTCGGGACGAATCCGACCGACGCGATGCTGCATCGCGCGCGGATCCGCGCGAAGCGGGCACGGTACGCCGCCGAGCTGGCCGTCCCGGTCGTGGGACCTCGCGCCGCGAAGTTCGCAGAGGAGGCGTCGCGGTTCGAGGACGTCGTCGGCAGGCACCAGGACGCCGTCGTCGCCGAGGAGCGGCTCCGCGCTTTGTCCGGGACCACCGACGCTGCGTTCGGCGCGGGCATACTCGTCGAGCGGCAGAGACTACGGCGGGCGCGGGCCCGTGCGCAGGTCCCGCGTGCGTGGCGGCGACTCCGGCGGCGCGGGCGCAACGCGTGGCGCTAAGTCCGCATCACAAGGGTCAGACCCTCCGGGTCTGCTGCCTTAACGTTGGCGGCTAGCCCGTCGCCGACAGCCGGCCGGCCAGCAGCTCGAACGCCGCTCCCTCCCGAATTCCGCCTCGCGCGACGCGTAGCGGCATTCCGAGCCTCCGCTGCAGCTCGCTCAGCACGATCGTCCCGGCCGTCAGCGTTCGCGCCCGCGCGCGGTCGACGCCGAACTCCTTCGAGATCTGTTTCGAGGACCGCGTGCCGAGTTGCCCTACGACGTCGTGCAGTTCGGGCTGCGAAAGCTCGCGGCCCCCGGCGATCCTGCGGAGCGCTCGCGCCGTTCCGCCGGTCGCCAGCGCGATCTGCGGCAGCGGCGGTGCGACGCCGTCGAACGCGCGCGCGACCTCGTCTGTCGCAGCCGCGAGCTCTCGTGCCGTCGGCGGGTCGCTCTGCAGCGTTCGCCGCGTCAGCCGAAGCGAGCCGATGTCGACGGAGCAGGCCCAGGCCGGACCCGCGGACAACGTACCGACGACGAGCTGCACCGATCCGCCGCCGACGTCGCAGACCCCGATGCTCTCGGGCAGGTTGTCCGCCGCAGTGACGGCGCCGAGCCATCCGAGCTCTCCTTCGGCCTCGGCGCTGAGGACGGTGACGGGCGCGCCGGTCGCCGCGGACAGCGCGTGAACGAGCTCGTCGCCGTTCACCGCCTGCCGCCCCGGCGACGTGACGAGAATCTCGATCGCGTCCGCGTTCAGCTTCCGCGCGCGGCGGACATGGAGGCGCGCCACTTCCGCTGCCTGCTCGAGCTTCTCGGCGCGGATCCGGCCGCCGTTGCGCTCGATCTCCTCGCCGAGCCCGAGTTGCCGCTTGTCCTCACTCAACGCGTCGACGCGCCCGTCCCGATCGCGCGTCGCGACGAGCAGGCGCAACGTGTTCGCGCCGACGTCGACGATCGCCACCCGCACTGTGGTCATTCTCGGTGGTGCGTCGGCCGACTCACGGCTGGAGGGTCACCCGGCTGCCTTCGCCGATGGGCTTCGAGCCGACCTCATTCCGGTGACGAGGTGGTGACGGCGTCGTCCCATGCCCCTAAACTCCGCGGGTCATGGCCCGCGTTTCGCTCGTTCCGCAGAAGCGGGAGTTCTTCACTCTCTTCGCGCGTGCGTCGGAGAACGCCGTCGGCATCTCGCAGCTCCTCGTCCGGCTCCTCGACGACTTCCCGCCTGACGAGAACCTCCTGCGCGAGATCAAGGAGGCGGAGCACGAGGGCGACCGCGTGACGCGCGAGCTCGTCGACCTCCTGAACAGGACGTTCGTGACCCCGTTCGACCGCGACGACATCTACAACCTCGCCGGTGCGATCGACGACGTCTGTGACTACGTCGACGAGGCCGCGGGGAACATTGCCGGCTACGGGATCACCGACGTCCGTCCGTTTGCGCGTCAGCAGGCCGAAGTCGTGCTGCGCAGCGCCGAGAAGCTGAACGAGGCAGTCGCGCAGCTCGACGGCTTCAAGGACGCCTCCCGGCAGCTCCACGAGCTACGAGACCTCGAGGACGAGGGCGACCGTCTCAACCGCGCGGCCGTCGCCGAGCTCTTCGCCGGAGCCGACGATCCGCTGGATGTCATCCGCTGGAAGGACATCTACGAGCAGCTCGAGGAAGCCGTCGACGCCTGCGAGAATGCCGCGGACGTTCTGGAAGCGATCCTGGTCAAGAACAGGTAGCCGGTGAACGACGTCCTGCTCGTCGTGGTCGTCGTGATCGCGCTCGGGTTCGACTTCACCAACGGCTTCCACGACACCGCGAACGCGATCGCGACGTCGGTCAGCACGCGCGCGGTCACGCCGCGGGTGGCGGTGCTGATCGCGTCGGTGGCGAACCTCGCAGGCGCGTTCGTCACTACGGCGGTCGCCAAGAACGTGGCGAATGGCCTGATCGACGCGAACCTCGCGACGATGCAGACCCTGCTCGCGGCGTTGCTCGGCGCGATCACGTGGAACCTGTTGACGTGGTGGTTCGGCTTGCCCGCGAGCTCGTCGCACGCGCTGATCGGCGGCCTCGTCGGCGCGGCGCTCGTGCAGTCGGGCTCCCAGGGCGTGCTCTGGCACGGGATCGCGCACAAGGTCGTGATCCCGGCGATCTTCGCCCCGCTGATTGCGTTCGGCGCGGCGTTCCTCTTGCTCGTCCTCCTCTACCGGCTTTTCGTGTGGCTGAACCCCGGCGTCGCGAACCGGGGCTTCAAGCTCGGTCAGCTCGGGACCGGCACATGGGTCGCCTTCACGCACGGCGCGAACGACGCGCAGAAGACGATGGGCGTGATCGCGCTCGCGCTCGTCCTGCACAGCAACGGGAACCCCGCCGACCTCACCATCCCGACCTGGGTGAAGCTCTCGGCGGGCGTCGCGATCGGCCTCGGGACATACGTCGGCGGCTGGCGGATCATCCGCACGCTCGGGCAGCGGGTGTTCCAGATGGAGCCCGAAAGCGGGTTCGCCGCGCAGGCGGCCGCCGGCACGACGATCTACCTCGCCACGAAGTACGGCTACCCGCTGTCGACGACCCACGTCGTCTCCGGCGCGGTCATGGGCTCGGGCGCGACGCGGCGGCTGTCGGCTGTTCGGTGGGGGGTTGCCGGGAACATCGTCGTCGCGTGGGTGCTGACGCTTCCGGCGGCGGCCCTGGTCGCAGCCCTCCTTTACTGGCCTGTGCAGGCCATTTTCTAGCGCCGTAACGCCGTTTTCGCGTTTGCCGTTGTACGGGGGCGGAGACACCTCTCCGCGAGGGCGAACAACCGACAGGGAGGCGAATCCAACGTGAGCATCCTTTGGATCATCCTGATCGTCATCCTGGTCCTGGCGCTGCTGGGCTTTTTCTCCCGCGGCCGCTGGTAGGACCGACGATCACCTGAGAATGGGCCGCCCGGCACTTGCCGGGCGGCCGTGGTTTTGGCGACCATGCTGGGGTGGAGCCGAACTCCGTCCTCGAGTTGCTGGACCGCGGCGACCGGTCGCCGTCCCTGCCCCGGCTCGGCGGCATGGCCCGCGCCGACGGCGTCGTGATCGTGAGCGAGCACCACTGGGCGTTCGCCGGCGTCGACGGGTCGCTGCGCGAAGGTCTGATGCCGCGCCCGCCGCGGGCGATGCGCCACGTCCCGCTCGTGCGCGGGCTCGTCCGGCTCGGGATGTCGCTGTCGCCGATCTTCCGCCGGAGCGGCGTCACGCGCCGGCGCGAGCGCTGGTTCCTCGCTATCGCGGTGCTCGCACCGCTCGTGCTCGTCTTCGCGCCGCACACCGTCAGCGTCGCCGTCGGCGTTGCCACGACGATCGCGCTCCTCGCGTGGCTGCTGCGCGGGCGCACGCTTTACCTGCACGGTGCCGAGCATCGCGCGATCGCTGCTGCCGAGGGGCGGACGCTGATCGCAACGTGGAACGACGCGAAGAGGCCGTCGCGTTTCTCGCTGCGATGCGGTACGAACTTCTCCGCCCTCCTGCTTCCGCTCGCGATCTTCGGCCAGCGCTTTTGGCCGCTCGAGACTGCGGCCTTCACGCCGCTCGTCGTGTCGGTGCTCGCGATTGCGGTGTCGATGGAGGTGTGGCAGCTGGTGCAGTCGTCGTCGAACCGCGTCGCACGGATCTTTCTGTTCCCCGGTCTCGCACTGCAGCGCGTGACGACGCGCGAGCCGCGGGTCGACGAGACGCGTGTCGCGCTTTGCGCGGTTGCGTCCGTCCTGCGTCGCGAGCTCGACTGACGCGGGTAGCCTGCCCTCGGTGCAGGCGCCCGACAACAGCATCGAGGTCGAGGGCCTCGTTCGGGAGTTCAAGAAGGGCCCGCGCGCCGTCGACGGGATCGATCTGCACGTCGATCCCGGTGAGATCTACGGGTTCCTCGGACCGAACGGCGCCGGCAAGTCGACGACCGTGCTGATGCTGACGACGCTGCTGCCACCGACGGCGGGAACCGCGCGAGTCGCGGGGTTCGACGTCGTGCGCGAAGGGCCGAAGGTGCGTAAGGCGATCGGCGCAGCGCTGCAGGAGGCCGCACTCGATCCGCTCCTCACCGGCCGCGAGCACCTCCGGCTGCAGATGGCGATGCACGGCATCGGCGGGGACGAGCGGCGGAGGCGTGCGGACGAGTTGCTCGAGCGCGTCGGTCTGACCGATGCCGCGGATCGGAAGGTGAAGGGCTACTCGGGCGGGATGAAGCGTCGCCTCGACCTCGCGCTCGCGCTCGTGCACCGGCCGCGGGTCCTCTTCCTCGACGAGCCGACGACGGGGCTCGACCCGCAGAGCCGCGCCGCGCTGTGGGAGGAGGTCGAGCGGCTCGCGCGCGACGAGGGCGTGACGGTGTTCCTGACGACGCAGTACCTCGAGGAGGCCGACGTGCTGGCTGCGCGCGTCGGGATCATCGACCAGGGCCGGATCGTGGCCGAGGGAACGCCGGAGGAGCTCAAGGCCGAGTTCAGCTCGTCGACGATCGAGGCGCTGCCCGCGAACGTCGAGGAGAAGGGAGCGGTCGCCTCGGTGCTCGAGCGGTTCGGCGCGCGCACGACCGGCTTCTCGCCCGGGACCGTCGCTGTGCAACTCGCGTCGTCCGACGGCCGTCTCACCGAGATCGTCCGCGCGCTCGACGCGGAAGGGCTGCGGATCGCGCACCTCCAGATCCACGAGCCGACGCTCGACGACGTGTTCCTCGCGAAGACGGGGCGTCACCTCGAGGGCGCGGAATCCGAAGATGCGGAGGCCGATCCCGAGCTCGTCGCGACGTGACGAGCGCGCTCGCGGTCCAGGTCGGCTACCTCGCGCGCCGGTCGGCGGTGCGCACGCTCCGTCAGCCGGCAGGCGTCGTCTTCCCGCTGCTCTTCCCCGTGCTGTTGCTCGCCGTCAACGCCGGCGGGCTGCGCGCCGAGACGAAGCTGCCCGGCTTCCCGACGGATTCATTTCTTGCGTTCGCGCTCGCCGTCCCGTTCATCCAGGGCGGCCTCTTCGCGACAGGCAACGCCGGGATCGACATCGCGAAGGACGTGCAGACAGGTTTTCTCAACCGGCTCGCGCTCACGCCGATGCGCGGGATCGCGTTGATCCTGGGCGAGATCGGCGGCGTGATGGCGCTCGCGGTCGTGCAGGCGCTCTTCTACCTGTGCATCGGCCTCGTGTTCGGCGTGCGGCTCGCGTCGGGCGTGGGTGGCGCCTTCGTTCTGCTCCTGCTGGCCGCGTTGATCGCGCTCGGCTTCGCCACGTTCGGCGCGTTCGCGGCCCTGCGCACCGGTTCCACCGAGGCCGTCAACGGGATCTTCCCCGTGTTCTTCGTCTTTCTGTTCATTTCGTCGATGAACATCCCGCGGGACCTGATGTCCGTGACGTGGTTTCGTTGGTTCGCGACGATCAATCCGGTCTCGTACTTGATCGAAGCCGTCCGGAGTCTCGTGATCGTCGGTTGGGACGCAGAAGCGCTGGTGCTCGGCTTCGGTTGCGCGATCCTGATCATCGTCGCTGGGTTCGCGCTCTCGGTCGCCGCGCTGCGGGAACGGATGTCGCGAACGTGATGCTGCGCGACACGTTCGCCGTCGCGCGCGGTGTCGCCTGGCGGCAGCTGCACAACGCCGTGCTGAACCCCGCGGTGTTCTTCCCGTCGCTCGCATTCCCGCTGCTGAACTTCGCCGCGTTCGCCGGCGGGCTCGCGCGCGTGCGCGAGGTCCCGGGATTCGATTTCGCCGGCAGCTACACCGCGTTCACGTACGTGTTCATCCTGCTGCAGTCGGCGGCGTTCAGCGGCGTGTTCTCGGGCTTCGGCGTGGCGCGCGACTTCGAGACGGGCTTCACGCGCCGCTTGATGCTGATCGCGCCGAATCGAAGCGGCCTCGTCCTCGGCTACGCGCTCGCGTCAGCGACTCGCTGGTTGATCACGGGGTCGATCGTGACGGCGGTTGCGTTCGCCGTCGGGATGCGCATCGACGGCAACGGCGTGGATCTCTTCGGGCTGTACACGCTCGCGCTCCTGGTCAACTTCGCCGGGACGCTCTGGTCGACCGGCGTGGCGATGCGGGTTCGTTCGCAGCAGGCGGGGCCGCTGATGCAGATGCCCGTCTTCCTCGTGCTCTTCTTCGCTCCGGTCTACGTCCCGCTCGCTCTGCTGAAGGGTTGGATCCACGCGGTCGCCACTGTGAATCCCCTCACGCCGTTGCTGGAGGCCGAGCGCGGCTTCGTCTCGGGGGCACCCGCGCACGTTGCCGTCGCATACGCGGTCGGCGCCGCGCTCGTCGCCGCGTTCGGGCTGTGGGCCATACGCGGCCTCCGGAAGGCCGAAGCGGCCGGCTGAATCCCGAAGCGTCGGCCGTCGCCCGGGCGAGTGCATACTGGGCGCGTGAACCAGGAAGCCTGGCCTACACCGCAGGAGTCGCCGCGCGAGCCCTTGCCGCGAGTCGAGGACCTGCCGGTCGCCGAGCAGGGGTACGAGCAGGACAGTGTTCGGGCGGCGTTCGACTCATTCTACCGCCACGCCGCGCAACTCGACGCGGCGCTGCGGACACTCGAGGCCGTCGACTCGTTCCAGCGTCAGGCGAGCGCGCTTCGGGCGGACATCCGGACGCTGCGGACGGCAGGTTGGTCGCAGCAGCCGTGGTCGGCTACCCCGACGTACGGCTACGCGGGGCGAGGCCCGCGGGAAGGGATTTCGCCCGCGGTGTGGCGGATCGCCGGAGAAGCGGCATTCCTGATCGCCGTGGCCGTGGCGCTCGGCGTCGCGAAGTTGTCGTGGTGGCTGATCGTGGTCGTGATGGCCGTCGCGTGGGTGCTCGTCGGCCTCCTCGAATGGGCCGCCGCGCGCGATCGCTTCACGGCGCCGCGCGCCGTGGCCGAGCCGCCGCATCCCGTCGTCGACATAGCCCCCGCGGCGGACCGGATGGAGGAAGACCCGCAGGGCTGGGCGGCGTACGAGGCCGCTCCCGCGTCGTCGGATGCGATGACGATGATCGGTGCCTCACCCGCACTCGACGAGCAGGCGTCTCCGGTCGAGGAGGTCAGGTCGACCGAGGACGCGTCGGAGCCGGACACGTCGGGCGAGCACGACGCCGCGGCGCCCGACGAGCCCGAGCCGCCGGTCGAGGCCGCCGTCGCCGACGCGGAGGCCGAGCCCCAGCCCGACGCGGACTCTGCGCCCGAAGACGAGCCGGAGCCCCTCCCTGCAGCCGAAGCAGAGCCCGAGCCCGAACCGGAACCCGCCGCGCCGGCCGCACACGAGCCGGAGCTCACGCCCGAGGCGCAGGAGCCGAAGCGGCACTGGTGGCAGCGCCGCCGTGAGGAGGAGCCGCCGGTCGATCTCGACCCCGCGCCGTTCACGCCGCGCCACGTGCGCGTGCTCGCCGGCGACGAATACGACGTGCGCGACGACTCGTCGATCGACCCATGGGAAGCAGGCTTCGACGACGCCGAGCCCGAGGCGGAGCACCCGCCCGCGGTCGACGACGAGGGCGTCCTCGAGCCCGACGAAGACACTGACGACGCTGCAGCCGTCGTGGCCGAGCGCGACGACGCGGAGCGCCGCCGCTTCCGCCGCCGCTGACCGAGGGACATCCGCTCCGCGCGGCCGTTCCCTCGAACGGGGGAACTTCGCTCGCTGACCCGTTTGGGTGACGTCGCACCGCGAGCTCGTCACTAGGTTGCGGCGTGGCACTGCGGACCGCGCCGGGGCTGCGCGGCGACAAGGGAGAGGGAGAAACGTGAATCCGAGGAACCGGAACGAGAGGCGCGCGAACGCGCTCTGGGGTCGCGGCGACCACACGCGCGCGAATGGAATGTGGGGCCGAAGCGGAAATGCGCGCGCGAACGCGCTCTGGGGGCGAGGCGGCCGCGCGGCCGTGCTTGCCGTCGTCGCCGCAATCACGATCGTGATCCCGCTCGGCGCGAGCGCCGACAACGGCGGGAAGTCGAAGGCGCCGACGTTCGTCGCGCCGGGGCTGCTCGACCAGGCGGAGAAGAATCCCGGCCAGAAGCTGCATCTGATCATCCAGAGCTCCGCGGGCACGGGCTCGGCGGCTGCAAGCGTTCGCGGGCTTGGCAGCGTCCGGAAGCAACTCGACCTGATCGGCGCCGCTGCGGTTGACGTCCCGGCGGCACGCCTGAAGGAGATCGCCAAGAACCCCGGCCTGACGATCACCGCTGATGCGCCGATCAAGCTCAGCGGCACCGTCGCCCCGTACTCGAACGAGATGTGGCCGTACGAGTCCGGCGTCGCAAAGCTCTGGGGCACGCCCGCGAGCCCGGGGCCTGCGACCGGGACGATCGCGATCGTCGACTCCGGGATCGATGCAACTCGGGCCGACTTCGATGGCGGTGGGCGCGTGCTCCCGCAGGTCACCCTCACGAGTCGCACACCGAACTCGCCCGGCGACGGCCGCGGCCACGGCACGTTCGTCGCGAGCATCGCGGCGGGCTCCACGCCGGGGCACGCCGGCGCTGCGCCGAACGCGCGGATCCTTCCGATCGACGTCATGGACGACACCGGCACCGCGCTGACGAGCGACGTGATCGCTGCGTGCAGCTACATCCTTCAGAACAGGACGGCGCTGAACATCCGGGTCGCGAACTTCTCGCTGCACTCGAGCGCGCAGAACCACTTCTACAACGACCCGCTGGATCAGGCGGTCGAGAAGCTCTGGTTCAACGGCGTCTTCGTCGTTGCTGCGGCCGGGAACTACGGGAGCGCAACGGGCCCGAGCGGCGTCCTGTATGCACCGGGCAATGATCCATTCGTGATGACGGTCGGCGCCGTCGACATCGGGAACCGGCCGTCGCTGAACGACGACAAGACCGCCCCTTGGTCGGCATGGGGCTACACGGAGGACGGCTTCTCGAAGCCGGAGCTCGGCGCGCCGGGCCGCTACATGGTCGGCGCAGTGCCGGCGTCGGCGACGCTCACGAGCGAGCGCCCCGATCACGTCGTCTCACCGGGCTACATGGAGCTCTCGGGCACGTCGTTCGCCGCTCCGGTCGTGGCCGGTACGGCGTTGCAGCTCATCGCCCGGCATCCGTCGTGGACGGTCGATCAGATCAAGGGCGCGCTGATGCTGACCGCGAAGACGGTGGGCAATGCGCCGCGCGGCTCGGTCGGGGTCGGCGAGCTGAACGCGGCGCGCGCGGCCGAGTACGGCGGCACGCCGCCGAACGCGAACCGCGCAGTCGACAAGTTCCTCGTGCCCGACGCCGCGGGCTCGCTCAGCTTCGACTCCGCGAGCTGGAACACGGCGGTGAAGGCGAATGCCTCATGGATGGCGGCTTCGTGGGGCGACGCGTCCTGGGGCGAGGCCTCCTGGAGCACGGCCTCGTGGGGCGCCGCTTCGTGGAGCGCGGCCTCGTGGGGCGACGCGTCTTGGGGTGACGCATCGTGGGCCGACGCCTCGTGGGCCGACATGTCGAGCGAAGATGCGGCCGAATCTGATGCAAGCGCGCCGGCGCCGGCGATGGACGCCGCGGCGCTTGCCGATCTCCAGGCCGATCCCGACCTCGCGCTGACGCCGGACCAGGTTGCGGCCGACCCGCTCGCCACCGCGGTCACCGCTCCCATGGCCCCCTAGCGCGGACGATCCGAGGAGAACGAAGCGGGGCGCGCCGCGCCCCGCTTCTGCTCGTCCGCGGACTGCTCGACGTGCTCCTCGTCGAGGAGGCGGATCAGGAAGTACGCGAGCGCGGCGAGGAACACGAACGTCTGCTCGACGTTCATCAGGATCCCGCCGAGGTTCTGGTCCTTCGCCGCCGAGAAGCCCCATAGCCGCGGCGCGTCCTTGTAGAACGCGTAGAACACGCTCGATGAGAAGGTGAACGCGAGGCCGAGGAACATCGAGCCGATGAACGCGGCACCGAGGTATGCGAGCGCGCCGGCGCTCGACAATCCGCCCGCGAACACCGGCCACCAGAACAGCAAGCCGGCAGCGATCAGGAGCGCATGCTCGACGTTCAGCGCCCATGTGTGGCGGAGTGCGTAGTCGTAGAACGGCGGCAGGTGCACGAGGTACCAGACCGCAAGCCAGGCGCCGAGCGTCAGCCATGGGCGCAACAACGCCGGGGCGCGCCGCGTGATCTCCGCGCGCATCTCCGGCGTCAGGCCGAGCACGAGCAGCGGCGGCGCCCAGTCCGCGATCATCACGTTGCCGAGCAGGTGGAAGAGCAGGAGGTAGTGGCGCGCGATCGTCTCGAGCGGCGAACAGAGCGCGGCGACCACGAGCACCAGTCCCAGTACGAAGACGGACGCGCGCGTGCGAGACGGGTGGTACGTCCGCGCTGCGCGGGCGTATGCGATCGCGGCTGTGACGGCGAGTGCCAGGAAGAGCGGCTCCCAACTGAACGACCAGGGCGACGGCGTCACGGCTCTTCCGCGCGCCGGCACCTTGGGCGTCGGCACGGGATGCCCCGCGGCCGCCGACAGCTTCACGATCGCGGTGATGGCCGCGCGCCCGAGGTCGTCGCCCCCGCCCGATTTCGGCGGGGCGAGGCCCTGTAGCCCGGTCTCACTGCCCGTGGGGAGCGACGCCGCGCCGTAGCCCGCCGGCATCACCACGAGCAGCGGGCGCTTCGAGTTGAACGAGATCTCGCTCTGCAGGAAGCCCGCGTACTGCTGGGGCTTGCCGTAGAGCTGCGGCACGGCGCCGAGGTCCCTCGGGTCGGCGATGATCGCCACCTTCAGGGGAAAGCCCGCCTTGCGCGTCGTCTTCAGCAAGTTCGTGATCGCCCGGCCGAGCGTCGGCGGCACCCCCGGCGCGTACGGGAGGTAGACGTCCTGGAGGAGCAGCACGTCGCTCGCGGGGTCGCCGTCGGCGTGTGCGAGCGGCGCCGCAGCACACGCGATTGCGGCGGCGACGACGATGACGACGAGTCTCAGGCGCGCCCCTGAGCGGGGACGCGCGCCTGCGTTCGTCGCCGGAGGAGCGGTGCAAGCTGCACGCCGACGAAGACGCCGAGCGTCAACAGCTGCACGACGAGCATCACCGTCCCGGCGAGCTTCTGGTCGGTGAGGACGCTCAGGCCGAAAACCCGATGCGGCTGGTCCGCGTACGGCCGGTAGACCGATGAGGGCGAGAACAGCAAGACGTCCATGACCGGATGGCCGATAGCGATCATGCCGAGCGCGAAGCCAATCTTCCCACCTCGCGTCAGCCGCTCACGCCGAGCGGGATCCAGCAGTTGCGTCCAGGCGAGCGTTCCGGCGAGGACGAACGAAAGATGCTCGGCGTCGTGGACGAGCGGATGCCGGATCGCACCGTCGTACGCCGACGGCAGATGCCACACGAGCATCGCGGCCGCCCACAGGGAGAACGACACGAGCGGGCGCAGGACGAACGCGAGCAGTGCCCGCAACGGGTGGAACCGTGCAAGCGGCCCGAGCAGTGCGGGTGGCAGCAGGAAGAAGACGAGCGGTCCCCGCACAGCGAGCACGAGCAGCACCGGAGCGACGTCGCCGATCAGGACGTGCTGGAGCATGTGCGCCGAGAGCAGGTACCCATCCCCGACCGCGTCGAGCGGCGAGACGAGCGGAAGCACCGCGAGCGTCATGCCTGCGCCGAACAGGAGCGGTCGCGTCCACGGCGCTAGATCCGCGCGGCCGCGGCGGCGAAGCCGCACGAACGCCTGCGCGAACAGGAACGTCACGACGGTTGCGCCGAGGAGGACGCCGATCGGCGCGTGCCAGTCGCCTGCGAGCCGGGACGCGGGGGTCAGGCCGACGTGGGCGAGCACATCGTCGAGCGTAGCGGAGTGGCTCTTCCACAGCCGCGACGCACCGTCTGTCTATCCTGAAGACGTGCTTGGCGGAGCGATCGCCGCGATCGCATTGTCGCTCCTCGGAGGTGATCACGCGGCCGGCGTGGTCCCGACGCCGATCGGCGTCGGCGTCCGCTATCGGCTTGCTGCCGCTCCCGCCCCCGTTCGCGCCGGCCGCGCGTACGCAGGAATGCGCTGCAGCGCGGCGCGGACCGGCTGGGCCGCCGCGCACGTCGAGGTGTTCGCGAACCGGCGCGTCCTCTTGGTCCCCGCCGGGATCGGGATGGCGGCGCCGCTGCGCCGTGACGGCGCGTACATCGTCGCCGCACGCTGCTCGTACCCGTTGCGCACGGTCGCCCCGACCGGGGTGGTGCAGGTCGCGCGCGGGGCGCGCGCCACGGTCGGCGACCTCTTCGCCGTCTGGGGGCAGAGGCTGACTGCCGATCGCCTCGCCCGGTTCCGCGGTCGCGTTCGTGCGTTCGTCGGCGGGCGGCGCTGGCGTCATGCGGTGCAGATGATTCCGTTGCGGCGACACGCGGAGATCGTGCTCGAGGTCGGCGGCTACGTCCCCCCACATCACTTCTTCCTCTTCGGCGCGAGCGGATGAGGTGCGCCGCGCTCGCTCTCGTTGCGGTGACAGCCGCGGCGGCGGGCTGCTCGTCGTCCTCGCACGTGTCCACCCCGACGATTCAGGCGGCGCGGACGTATGAGCTCGGCGGCTTTCAGCCCAGCGGGCCCGTCGTCACGGGGAAGCCGGTCGGCGTCGCGTTCACCGTCAAGCAGCCGAGCGGCGCACCGCTGACGCGCTTCCGCCGCGGCGCGGGGCCGCACACGGGCGTCCACCTGATCATCGTGCGCGACGACCTCTCCGCGATCATCCACCAGCACCCGCCGATCGCGGCCGACGGCCGGATCTCGACACACGTCACGCTGCCGTCGCCCGGGCGTTACCGCGTGCTCGTCGACGTGTACCCGGCTGCGGCAGGCCCCGTCCCGAACTTCCAGTTGTTCCAGAACCTCGTCGCCAAGGGCGCGGCGGTGTCGCACCCGCTTCCCCCCTTCCACCCCGTTGTCGATGTCGCCGGATACCGCGTTGCGGTGAAAGGGAAGCCGTCGTTGCACGCGTTGCAGGCCGGCTTCCTCGACGTCAACGTCACGACTCCCGACGGCCGACCCGTCCGGTTCACGTCGTGGTTCGGCGCGGTCGCGCACGCGATCTTCTTCCGGGCGGGATCCCTCGCGTACTTCCACACGCACGTGTGCGGGCCGACGACACCTGCATGCGCCGGCGCGTTCGGCGCGACGCGGATCAGCGGGACCTCGGCCCGGCCCGGCCAGTTACACGTCGGCGTCCTGCTCCCGCAGGGCGGGACGTGGCGATTGTTTCTCCAGTTCAAGGCGGGCGGCCGCGTGCTGACCGCGCCGTTCACGCTCGCCGTCCGGTGAAAATGCGAGCCGTCTTCTGGGTCGGGACCTGCGCGCTCGTCGTTCTCTGCGGCCGGGCGCTCGCATATGAGCTCGCGCCGCACCCGCAGCTGGTCGGCGACCGGCTCGAGCAGGCGGTCGGCGGCCCGGGGCTGATCATTACCGCCGTCGCCGCGCTCGTCGGCGCGGTCGCGCTCGCGGTCGCCCTCGTCTGGCTCGCCACGCTCGGCGTACGCGAGCGGCATCTCCTCGCTGGGGGGCCGCCGCCAGAGCCGCTCCGGCTTCGCCGCATCGCGTTTGCGTTCCTCGCCCTCTGGCCGGCCAGCTGCCTCGCGTTCGCGTCGATCGAGTCGTACCTCCACTGGCGGGCAGGACTCGGCTTCCACGGGATCCACTGCCTTCTCGGACCGGTGCACCGCGACGCGATCCCGCTGCTCGCGGCGCTCTCGCTCGTCGCCTCTGCGGCCGCTGCCGCTGCGCGCCACGTCTCGAGCTGGCTGCGGCGCACGTTCGAAGCGCTGACCCGGGGCGAGGCCGCACGCGGTCTGCCACTGCGCCTCGTGGTCGGAACCGCGCTCGAGCTTCCGCTCCTCCTGCTCGTGCTCGACCGTCGCTCGCGCGGTCCCCCGGCGCTCGCCGTTCCTCGGTGAGCCTGGGCGGCGCGTGCCGCCCCCGTCGAAAGGAAGTCCACGAGATGCGATACATCGGTGCCGCGGCGTCCGCGGCGGTTGTAGCGCTCGCGCTGCCCGGCTTGTCGTGGGCCCACGCCCGCGTCAGTCCCGCGGTCGTCGAGAGCAAGGCGGGACAGGCGTTCACGCTCCTCGTCCCGACCGAAAAGGAGAACGCGAAGACGACGAAGGTGGAGTTGACGCTGCCGAGCGGGTTCGCAATCGACTCGTTCGTCCCGTCGCCCGGCTGGAAGCGGGCGGTCGTGCAGCACGGAACCGGCGACTCCGCCGTCGTGGAGAAGGTCGCCTGGTCAGGCGGCTCCGTGCCGACGGACGAGGATGCGGCATTCACGTTCCTCGCGACCGCGAACAACAATGGCGCGTACACGTTCGGCGTGCGCCAGACGTACTCCGACGGCTCGGTCGTCGATTGGTCCGGCCCCGAATCGTCCGACAGCCCGGCCCCGACGATCGACGCCGTTTCCGCGCTCGGCGGCGGAGGCGGCGGAACATCGACGCTCGCGATCGTCGCGCTCGTCGTCGGCGTCCTCGCCCTGATCGTTGCCTCGGTCGCAGTGTTCACCGGAGGGAGGCCGCTCGCGTGACGCTGTGCCGCCTCGTCGTCTCGCTCG
>VAXB01000146.1 GCA_005883995.1 Actinomycetota bacterium | reverse complement strand
AGGCCGCGAGCCGGCGCCGAATCGGCCGCCCCCAGGTAGGGATCGGGCCGACGCATTCGTATGAACACCGTATGAGCGGAGCGCGCATCCTCGTCGTCGACGACAACGCCGACATCCGGAGCCTGGTCACAGAGCTGCTGCGGCGCGCGGGCCACGACGTCGTCGAGGCCGGCGACGGCCGCGCGGGCCTCCGCGCGCTCCATTCGTCGCCGCCCGATCTCGTCGTGCTCGACGTGTCGATGCCCGGCCTCGACGGCTGGCAGACGCTCGAGCGGATCCGCGACCTCTCGGACGTGCCCGTCCTCATGCTCACGGCGCGCGCCGAGGAGCTCGAGCGCGTCCGCGGGCTCCAGGCGGGCGCCGACGACTACGTGACGAAGCCGTTCGGGAGGCAGGAGCTCGTCGCGCGCGTCCAGGCGCTTCTCCGGCGATCGGCGGCACGAGCGACGGAAGAACGCGCCCCTGCCTACACCGACGCAGTCCTCGCGATCGATTTCGCCCGGCGCTCGGTCACCTACGCAGGCCGCGACGTGCAGCTGACGCCTCTGGAGTTCAAGCTGCTATCGGCGTTCGTGCGACATCCGCTCCAAGTGCTGAGCCGCGAGCAGTTGCTCGAGCTCGTGTGGGGCAGCACGCACCACGCTTCGCCGGATCAGGTGAAGCTGTACGTCGGGTACCTGCGGCGGAAGCTAGGCCCGGATGACCCGAGCGCAGTTCCGATCGAGACCGTCCGCGGATTCGGCTACCGCTACTCGCCGCCCGCCTGAGTCCCGGGGCTCGCGCTGCCGGAGGCTGCTAAGCCTTGCGCCAGCGGCCGAACACGAGGCCGCCGAGCGTGAAGCCGAGCCCGAACGTGCCGACGGCGAAGCCGCCGACGGCGAGTGCTTTACGCCACGTCGACAGGCGCTGCCAGCGGCCGAGCGCCTCGCGCTCGTCGGTCGTCAGCGGCTCGCCGCGGCGCTGCTTGCGAATCGCGCCGCCGGCGCGAAGGCCGAGGTAGAGATCGTCGAAGATCTCGGCGGACTCGTCGGCCACGAATCTCAGTCTATAGCCTGCCCCGCCGATGGTTACGCGCGTCCTGCACGTGTCGGACCTGCACTTCGGCGCCGGCGACGACGAGGCGATCGAGCGCGGGGCGCCCGTTTTGATCGAGCGATTCGCGCCCGAGCTCGTGATCGCGAGCGGCGATCTCAGCCACCGCGGACGCGAGGACCAGCTCGTCCGTGCGTCGCGGTTCCTGCACGGGCTCGACCGCCCCGTGCTCGCGATTCCGGGAAACCACGACATCCCGTACACGTTCCCGGCGCGCTTCACGCGCTCGTTCCAAGAGTTCGAGCGCCAGTGGGAAACGACCGAGCCGACCTATTCGTCGCCGACGCTGCACGTGATCGGCCTCAACTCGGTGCGCCCGTGGCGGCACCAGTCCGGCGGCGTCCGGACGGCACAGCTCGAGCGCGCAGAGGAGCGATTACGGGACGCGGCGCCGGGCGCGTTCCAGATCGTCGTGCTGCACCACCACATGATCGGGGCGCCGTGGCGCTCGCGGAAGAAGCCCGTCGCGCGCCGGAACCACGTCCTGGCGTCGCTCGTCGCAGCCGGAGCGGATCTCGTCGTCGCCGGCCACATCCACCAGGCCGCCGTGAGCGAGCGCCGCGAATTCGAGATCTCCCACGGCGCCGAGCGCGGCGTCGTCGTGTCGATCGCCCCCGGGCTCGGGCAGCCGCGGCCGAAGCGGCAGGGTGAGGCGCGCGGCGTCCACATCTACGAGGTGGAGGAGTCGTGCCTCCGCATCCAGACCTACGTCTGGCGCGATACCGACTGGGGTCTCACGGCCGAGCGGCAATTCCCGCGCGGCCGTGAGCCCCTTGAACGCGAAACCGTCTAGATGCGGGCAGGCGACCCGCGCGTTCCCCAGAAGCGCCCAACGAGCGCCACGAGGATGACCGCGATGATCACGCCGATGATGAACGCGAGCCAGCCGCCCGAGATGATCGCCGCGATGAGCATTGCGACGATGCCGATGGCGATTGTCATCAACCAACCCATCGGATCCCGACCCGGATGGAACAGCCTGCCGAGCGCTCCCACGATTGCGCCAACGATGATGAACCAGATGAAGTGCATGACGCCTCGGTTCCCGTAGGCAACCTCGGCAAACCTGGCTATAAGCGCGACAGCAAGTCCCGCTTCTTCGCCTCGAACTCCTCGTTCGTCAGCACACCTTGTTCATGCAGCTCCGCGAGCTCCCTGAGCTGGTCGGTCACGTCCTGTGCTTCGGCCTGAGCCTGACCGTGCTGCGCCTGGCGCACCATGTGCTCGGCGCGCTCGCGCCGCTCGCGGAACCGGTCGAGCCCGACTCCACGTTCCGGGTAGCGGCGCGCCTCGGGCCCCGTGATCGGCCGCCCCTGGTAGAAGCGCCGGTAGGCAACGACGAGCAGGATCGCCGCGACGAAGCCGAAGAGTGACACGGCCGTCGTCGCGCGCCACCCCCAGATCGCGGCGGCGACCGCACCACCGCCCCACGAGCCGACGAGGCCGATCGCGACGGTCAGCCACACCGGCATCGGGTCGGGCCCGGGCACGGCGAGCCGCGCGAGTGCGCCGGTGATGAAGCCGGCGATCATGATCGCGACGATCGCCCCGAGCACGACCGCAAGTCTATGCGCGAGGCCTCGGCTCTCCTGCGCGCTTCCTTCGTCGGACGCTCTTTACGTTGCCGCGGGAGCGGGCGCCGCGAGAGCGGCTGCGGCAGCGAGCTCGCGCCGCAGGTCCTTGATCTCGTCGCGGAGCTTCGCTGCGTACTCGAACCGCAACTCCTCCGCCGCGGCGAACATCTCCTCCTCGAGCTGGATCACGAGCTTCTCCAGCTCCGCAGGCGCCATGCCCTCGACGTCCTTTCGCCCGCGCCGCCGCTTCGTCGACGGGACGTTGGGCGACTCGAGCGAGAGGAATTCGGCAATGTCGGACACGCCCTTCTGGATCGTCTCCGGCGTGATCCCGTGCTCTTCGTTGTAGGCCACCTGAACCGCGCGCCGACGGTCTGTCTCCTCGAGCGCCCCCTGGATCGCCTCGGTCATCTTGTC
>VAXB01000071.1 GCA_005883995.1 Actinomycetota bacterium | reverse complement strand
GTTGGTTGGTCGGGAGTACGGATCTCGAGCGTCCCGAACTGCGGGTGAGGGCGGATGTCCCACCAGAAGCTCGTCGGCGTCTGCGCGAGCCCCGTCGCCACCATCCGCTCGACGAACGCTTCCCACTCGCGGTACGACCGGGTCGCCGGAGGCGCGCCGTGCCGCGGCAGGAAACCCAGCACCTCCGTCCGGATCGAGCGCATCCCCGTGTCGTGCCCCTCGAAGTACGGCGAATTCGCCGAGAGCGCGAGCACGAGCGGGAGCCACGGTAAGACCGTCTCGAGCACACGGTGGCAGGTCTCCGCGTCCGGCATGCCGACGTGCACGTGCAGTCCGCTCACGCCCTGCCGCCGCGCCGACGGACCGGCGTAGGCGACGAACTCGCGGTAGCGCTCTTCGGGCGCGATCTCCTGCTCGGCGGGGATGCTCGTCGGATGCGATCCCGCCGCCGCGAGCAGAAGCCCTTCACGTTCTGCCACGTCACGCGCGATCGCGCGCAGCTCGCCCGCGCGCTGGATCGCCTCGTCCGGCGACGCGCTGCGCTCGCTCGTCAGCTCGACGACCGACGCGTGCAGCTCCGTCTTCAGGACCCCCGGCAGCGTCCGGCCGTCGACGCCGGCGACGAGCGCGCCGACGCGCGGCGTCAGCTCGAGCGTGTCGGAGTCCAGGATCATCACTTCCTCCTCCACGCCGACCGTCAGCGCGGAGCCGAAGTTCTGCTCGATCACGGGGCGCGGACGCCGTGGACCGGGCCGCCTGCGGCCTCCCACGCGTAGTACGACGCGCTCGGCCCGAACGACGACTCGTACTCGGTGATGCGCGGGTTGCGGCCGACATCCTTCGCGCGCCCCGCGTGCCGAAGGAGGTTCGGATCGTCGCGCTGCTCCCACACGAGGATCAGATGCGCCGCCGTCATGTAGTCGGCGACGAAGGTGCAGCCGAGGGCGGGGCAAGGAAACGGATTGGTCCGGACGCAGAACCAGCCGCTGTGGTCGGAGTCGTCGTCCGTCCAGAGCGTCTCGTCGGCGAGCAGCTCCTCCTCGATCACCCCTGCCGTGCCGGGCTGGAAACGGCCCTGCTCCACGAGGGAAGGCTAGCCGTAGTTGACGTTCCTACGACTTCGGGCACTCTAGGCACTGGGTCCGGGAGTCCGGTCCGCAGCCGCAGTCGGGCCGGGCGCGTGCGCAGTTTTCTGCGCACACCGGGCCCAACTTTCGCAGGTGTGTCGTGGTGCGATGTTAATGCTCGCCGAGCGCGAGGCGGTCTGCCAGCCAGTGCGCCTGGCGCAACCGCTCCTCCTCGTACGCACGCGGGCCTCCGGCGAGCTCCGCCGCGCGCGCGGCGGCGAACCCGGCCAGTGGGACGCGGTTGGTCGCGCGGAACTGCGCGATGTCGCCGACGAAGCCGGAGAGCACCGGCACCGACCCGAACCGCCGACGCGTGTGGACGAGGAGCGCCGCCGCGAACTCGTCCGCGAGCGACCGATTCCACTCCTCGACCCGGCGCGTCAAGCGCCCGCGCGGCGCGACGACCTTCCGCTCGAACGCGATGACATCGCCGTCGAGCTCGACCTCCCACAACTCGCGACCCAGCCAGAACGGGAGGTCGGCGACGCGGCACGCGTGTATGCCTGCCTCGCAGGGGACGGCCGCGGGCGTCTCGACCCATTCGCCCTCGGGCCACCGGTAGCGCGTGAACGGCGCAACGCGCCCTTCATCGAGGAACTTGTACGCGATCACAGGCGCCGCCATTCGCGGAACGTGCCGAGCAGTCGCTCCTGGAGCTCCGGCGGGATGTCTTCGGCGCGCAGCCGGCCGGCCATCGCGACCGTCGCGCGCATCTGCTCGAGGTAGGTCGTACAGCCGTCGCAGAAGACGAGATGCTCTTCGACACGTTCGACATCGACCGGCGCGAGCGCACCCTCGAGGTAGTCGGTGATCACCTCGACCAGCTGCGCGCACGTCAGTTCTCGGTCCAGCCTCATTGCATGTACTCCTCGAGCGCCTGCCGCACCTTTGACCGTGCCCGGTGCAAAAGAACCCTTTGATTTGTCTCCGTTAGGTCGAGCGCGTTACAAACCTCCTCGGCGTCGAGCCCTTCGACGTCGCGCATCGTGATCACCGCCGCCTGTGCCGGAGGCAGCCTCTCGATCGAGGCGTCGTTCACCTGCTGCGCCTCCGCGGAGACGAGCCGCTCCTCCGGCCCCCAGCGGCGCGGCGGCGCGCCCCAGTGGCCGGCGAAGCGCTCGCCGTCACCCAGGAACCGGTCGGGATCGACCGCCTCGCCGTCCGCCTCCCCCGACGCGAGCGCCGAGAACGGGACACTGCGTCCTTCCCGTTGCGCGCGTGTCTTCGCCGTGTTCGTGAGGATGCGGAAGATCCACGTCTTCAGCGACGAGCGGCCCTCGAAGCGCCCGATCCCCTTGAGGACGCCGATCCACGCCTCCTGGACGACCTCCTCGGCAACGGCCCGCGTCGACACGTACATCAGCGCGACGCGCAGCATCATCGGCCCATACTCACCCGTGAGCGTCATGAAGGCGGACTCGTCGCCCGCGCGCAACGCCTCGATCAGACGACGTTCCCCGGGCTCCACGCGGCGACTGTCATCGGTCGGGGTCAGATGCTTTCGAGCTGGAGCGAACGTAGCCCGCGCAGATCCACCCACAGCCGCTTGTCGGAGCGCACGACGCGCATCAGGACCGACCCGCAGTGCGGACAGCGCAGGACGACGCCGGCGGCGACGTACACGTGCACTGCACCGACCGCGTCGACTGCGGTGCAGGAGGCGCACGTTCCGGTCGCAGCTGTCACGTCGGTTCCGAAGACTTCCTGCAGGAGACCGGCCACCGCGTTGCCGTCGAGCATCAGTGCGTCCACGTCAGCCCCCCGTCGGCCCGAACCGCTCGGTCTTGATCCGTTCGGGTGGATGCCGCAGGCCGACGAGTGCGGATGCCGCCGCTTCGACGAACGGCGTCGGACCGCAGACGAACGTCGCCGCGGGTGGCGTCGGCGCGACCTCCCCGAGCAGCGACGCATCGACGCGGCGCGCGTACCCCGTCCAGCCGGCCGGTTGCGACCGCGTGAGTGTGAAAAGGGGCTCGAAGCCGGCGCCCGCCAGTCGCTCGAGCTCGTCGCGATAGATGACGTCGTCCCACGACCTGGCGGAATAGAGCAGCCGTGTCGGCACCGGGCTCGTCTCCTCGGCGCGTTGCCGCACCATCGCCATCAGCGGGACGATCCCCGATCCGCCCGCGACGAGCAGGACGTCGCCGGCGGCGTCGGAGCGCCAGACGAAGTAACCGCCGACGGGCCCGCGCACCTCGAACCGATCGCCCTCACGAAGATCATCGCCCGCGAGGTACGGCGACACCTCACCGTCGTCGATCCGCTCGACCGTGAGCTCGAGCCGGTCCTGACGCGGCGCCGAGGCGATCGAGTAGCTCCGCTGCGCCTGGTAGCCGTCCTCGCTCGTGAGCCGCACGTCGAGGTGCTGCCCCGCGCGGTGTCCGGGCCACCCGTCGACACCTAGGACGAGCGTCTTCGCGCGCGCCGTTTCCGGCCTCACGTCGAGGACGGTCGCGACGCGCCATGTCAGTCGCCCCAGTACCGCTGCTCCCGCCATGGGTCCCCGTACAGGTTGTAGCCGTTCGACTCCCAGAACCCGGGCTCATCGGTCGCAGTCAGCCGCAAACCGCGCACCCATTTCGCGCTCTTCCAGAAGTACAGGTGCGGGACGAGCAGCCGAGCGGGGCCGCCGTGCTCCGGATCGAGCAGCTCCCCGTCGTATCCGTAGACGACCCACGCCCGGCCGCCCGCGAGGTCGGCGAGCGGGACGTTCGTCGTGTAGCCGCCGTCGCAGTAGGCAGTCGCGTAGTCGACGGCCGTCTCCACGCGCTCGAGCAGCGTGTCGAGCCGAACGCCCTCCCACACCGTGTCGAGCTTCGACCACTTCGTCACGCAATGGATGTCGACGGTGAACGTCTCCGAAGGCAAGGCGCGGAACTCGTCCCACGTCCACCGCGTCAGCTCGTCGACCTCGCCCGTGATCGTGAAATCCCACTGGTCGACCGGCGTGTGCGGAGTCGGGCCTGCGGACAACACCGGAAAGTCGTCGGTGAGGTACTGGCCCGGCGGAACGCGGTCTGACGGCCCCTCGCCCCGGCGTTTGCCTTTGAACCCACGTGACACGATCGGCATGCAGCCTCCTTCGCTTGGCGTGCGACACAGACTCCACGACCAGCCCGAGCGTTACAAGACGCTTGTAACGCACATGCCGGCCGCGCGACAGTGTGGGGACGACACGAGAGGAGCTTCGGATGAAGGAGCGGTTCGACCTGATCGTCCTCGGCGCCGGATCGGCGGCGCGGGACGCTGCGGGCAAGGCGAAGCGGGAACACGACGCGAACGTCGCGATCGTCGAGCGCGAGCGGTGGGGAGGGTCGTGCCCGAACGTCGCTTGCCGACCGACGAAGGCGTACCTGACGGCAGCGGAGCTCGTGCACGACGTCAACACCGAAGCCGCGAACCGCGGCATCGCCGTCTCTCGTGCCGAGATCGACCTCTCGCGGCTCCGCACGTGGAAGGACTCGATCCGCCGCGACCAGGCGAGCTGGGTCGAGGTGCTCGGCGAGCAGTACGAGGCTGTTTCCGGCGAGGCGGAGTTCGTCGACCGGGAGACCGTGCGCGTCGACGGGCGCGAGCTCTCGGCGGAGCGCATCTTGATCGCGACCGGCGGACGGACCGCGGTGCCGCCGATTCCCGGTCTCGCCGACGTCGACTGGCTCGACCACATCTCGGCGCTCGAGCTCGAGCGCGTGCCGGAGTCGCTTCTCGTGGTCGGCGCGGGACCCGTGGGGCTCGAATTCGCGCAGATCTTCGCGCGGTTCGGCTCGCACGTCACGATTGTCAACCACGGCACGCAGATCGCCGCGCGCGCCGACACCGAAGCAGCGGTCGAGCTGATGGCGGCCCTCGCGGACGAAGGGATCGAGGTGATCCTGACGTCGGGCGGCATCGAGCAGTTCACCCGTAACGGCACGCTGATCGAGGCGGCGATCACGGGCGGTCGCGTCCTCACCGTGTCGCACGTCCTGCTCGCGGGGGGACGGGTCGCGAACATCGAGGCGCTCGGTCTCGACGCGATCGGCGTCGATGCGTCGACGCGCGGCATCGTCGTCGACGAGCACCAGCGGACGAACGTGGACGGGATCTGGGCCGCCGGTGACGCAGCAGTCGGCCCGTTGTTGACGCCGACCGCGCAGTACCAGGCGCGGATCGCGGTCGACGACATGTTCGGCAATGAGCGTGCCGCCGACTACTCGATCCTCCCGACCGCGATCTTCACCGACCCGGAGCTCGGAAGCGTGGGTTTGACGGAGGCCGAGGCGCGTGCGGGCGGCTTCGACCTCGAGGTCGTCAAGCACCCGCTGGCGTACGTGACGCGCGCACAGTTCTCGACGTCGAAGCGCGGGCTGTACAAGATCGTCTTCGATCGCGCAACGCGGAAAGTGCTCGGGGTGCACGTCGTGTCGCGCGGCGCGAGCGACATCGTCGGAACGCTGGCGCTGGCCATGCGCCTGGGGCTGACGGTCGACGACATGGCGATGGTCCACCACGTGTACCCGAGCTACAGCGAGGGCCTGAAAGCAGCAGCGGAGCAAGCCAGCGCAGCCAGGGGGCAGACCCTCCGGGTCTGACCCCTTTCGACGTACGAATCTGCCGGCGCGAAGCGAGGCGCGAAAAAGTGCCTGACCCAAAAGAAAGGGTCAGGCACTCGCGCCAAAAATTCGGGGCGAGAGCAAAGCTCTCGCCCCGACGTAAGAGCCAAGAGCCCGGGCAGGCGGTCGGGCTCTTGGCTCGGTGCTTCCGCTTGCCGTGCTGGCCTACGGCCGGCGGAAGCGGGCCCCCAGGGGTTCGGGGCCTATGTGGGGCGACTCAGGGGACACTGTTCGGTTGTCGCCCAAGCTTCACGTGAACGGTCAGTTTCTTCGTGCCGCGGTAGACGTCGAGCGTGACGGAGTCGCCCGGCTTCTTGCGGCCGATGATGTCGCGCAACTTCTCGATCGTCGCGACCGGCTGGCCGTCGGCGCGGACGATGATGTCGCCACCGGCGGGCCAGCTCTCGCCGGCGACGATCACCGGCGTCTTCCCGGCCTGTAGCCCGGCCTTCGCAGCGCCGGTGCTGCCGACGACATGCGCGACCATCAGGCCGTGCCGGACCGGAAGGTGGAGAATCCCCGCGATCTGGGCGTCGATCGGCTTCGCCTCGATCCCGAGGAATGCGTGCTCGACCTTTCCGCTCTTGATCAGCTGCGCAGCGACGTCGCGAACGGTGTTGATCGGGATCGCGAAGCCGATGCCGATGTTCGCGCCGCTCGCCGACGGTGCGATCTGCGCGTTGACGCCGATCACCTGGCCGTTCGCGTTCAGCAGCGGGCCGCCGGAGTTGCCGTGGTTCAACGCGGCGTCCGTCTGAATCGCGTGGCCGATCGTGGAAACCTGGTTCGGTGCCTGGATCGAGCGGCCGACGGCGCTGACGATTCCGGCGCTCACCGAGCGGTCGTATCCGAGTGGGTTGCCGATCGCAACGACCTCGTCCCCCACCTGAACGGCGTCGGAGTTTCCGAGCGGCAGCGGATCGAGCGCGCGCGACGGCGCGTTCACCTGCAGGACGGCGACATCGGTCGCGGCATCCTCACCGACGATCTTCGCCTTCATGCTCTCGTTGTCCGAGAAGCTGACCTCGACCGACGACGCGCCGGCGACGACGTGGTCGTTCGTGATGATGTGGCCGCTCTTGTCGATCACGAAGCCGGAACCGATCGCGCGCTGGACGCCGGTCCCACCCGGCGTACCGAAGAACGGATCTGCCGGCTGCGCGACCTTCGTGGTCGCGGTGATGTGGACCACGCCCGGCGCTGCGCGCAGGTAGAGATCGTGAATCGATTCGTGCTTCGGCTGCGCGAACGCAGCCGGCTCCGACGCGACGACGCCTGCTTGATCGCGGACGACCGTCGTGTTCGAGTCCAGCTTGCCCAACGCCGCCGCGCCGCCGAGCACGACTGCACCGCCAGCGAGCGCGGCAAACAGCAGCTCGACGGCGCGGCGCGGAGAGGGGAGGGTGCGATGCACGCCCTCGTTGTAACCGAGGGGCCTTTAACCGGCGGTTGTGTTGCGTTAAGCGCGGATTAACGTCACTACGGGCCGTGAAGCGTAAGCGCCCAGACGCCTCCGACCAGCGCCGTTCCGACGGTTATCCACATGACGTAATCGCCGACGACCCCCGAGTGGACGGTCTTCAGGCCGGCGACGGCCGGATCGAGCAAGCGCGCGCCGGCCCGCCGCGCCGTCGCCGGAACGCGCCGCCGGTAAAGGCCTAGTGCTGCCGTCGCGATCGCGATCAGGAGTGCACCGATGCCGTACGCGATGCTCGACGGCTTCGCTCGGTGGAGGACGACCGGCGCCGGCGGGCCGTACCTGCGTACCTTCCCGTCAAGCGTCCGTTCGACGTAGGCCTGGCGGTCACGGAACCGGTCGGAGGCGTGCTCGCTCCGGTCTTCGAGGCCAGGCGCGAACCCGAGCCCGATGCCGATCAGCACGACCACGGCCGTCACAGCGACCATGACGGGCCGGCTCGCCTGTGTTTCCGGGACTTCGTCGGGCGGCTCCGGTGTCAGAAGCGAGTCCTCGCGCGGCCCCCACCCGAGGAAGATCCGCGCAGCCGCGCGCAGCACTGCGCCGGCGGAGATGCCGGTCGCGAGCATCAACAACGGCGGTAGCCAACGCAGACCATGCTCCGTCGCACCCTCGTCGAGGGTGGAGTGCCCGAGGAACGAGCCGATGTACGGCACGCCGACGAGCGCGACCGCTGCCAGGGCGACGACGACGCCGAGGAAAGGCAACGCTCGCCCGCGCCCGTGGAGGAGCAACTCGTCGACCGTGCGGAACTCCCGGAGCAACACACCGCATGCGAAAAACAGCCCTGCCGTCGCGAAGCCGTTCGAGATCACGAGGTTCGCGGCACCTGCGAGCGCCTTCGAGTCGAGCAGCGCGATTCCACAGAGCGCGATGCCGACGTGCGAGATGACGGTGTAGGCCAGAAGCCGCTTCAGGTGCCGCTGGAGGAACGCCATCACGGCGGAGACGAGCGCAGTCACGAGGCCCATCGCGAGGAGCACGTCACGGACGGCGTGCGCGTGAGGGTCGAGCGGACCGCTGAAGACCGTCCAGTACCACCGCGCGATCCCGAACAGGCCGACTTCGCTCATCGCGCCGGCGAAGACGGCACACACGGGAACAGGCGACACGGCGTACGCGTCCGCGAGCCAGAAATGGAAGGGCACGACGGCCGACTTCACCAGCAGCCCCGCGACGAGCAACGTGAAGGCGACGATGACGACGCCGCCGGCGTGGTGCCCTGCGAGGCTGCGTCCGATCTGGGCCAGGTTCAGTGCGCCGGTATGCCCGTAGAGAAGCGCAGTACCGAACAGGAGAAACAGCGCCGCGACCGTGTTCGTGATCGCGAAGTTGAGTGCTCCCTGGATCGGCCCGAGTCGCTCGATCGAGTAGCCCGCGAGCGCATAGGCCGCGACGCCCATCAACTCGAACCAGACGAACATGTTGAAGATGTCACCGCTCAGTGCGAACCCGGACATCCCGGCGAGGAACACGAGCATCAGGACGCGGTAGAGGCGCGGCGCCTCTTCCATGTATCGCCACGAATAGACGAGGCTCGCGGTGACGAGCGCGCCCGCGAGCACTGCCATCCCGGCGCCGAGCGGCTCGGCGACGAAGCCGACGCCGAGCGCGAGCCCGTGCCGTGGGTGCCAGCCGCCGAACCAGTGCACGAGCGTCGTTCGCTCGCTCCGAACGAGGATGACCGTCGAGAACGCGACGGTGGCCGCGGCGATCAGCATCGCCGGGAACTCCTTCACCGCCTTCGGGGTCCAGTCGTCCGTCAAGGCGACGAAGGCTGCGCCGACCAGCGGAAGCGCCACCGGGAACGCGAGGATCGTGCTCATCCGCTGAAGTCCGCGATCTCGTCCGGGTTGACGGAGCCGCTTTCCTTATGTGCACCGAGCGCGAGGGCAAGGATCAAGGCGACGACCGTGACGCTGACGACGATGTCCGTAAGCGTCAGCGCCTGGACGACGGGATCGACGGCCTTGTGACGCGTCGGCCGGAAGATGGGCGCAGCTCCGCCGTTCTTGTACCCGATCGCCAGGAGCAAGACGTACGTCCCCGATTGCATCACGGTGAGGCAGACGGCGAGGTGAATCAGGTTGCGGCTCGAGACAACGCCGTACAGGCCGACCACGAAGAGCCACGCCGCGAGCGCGTACGGCAGGTAGCTCATCGCGGCCCGAGTTCCGGCCGCCAGTCGTCGGTCGGGATCACGTACGTCTTGAGGAACTCGCTGAACAGCAGGATCATTGCCGCGCAGACCTCGACCGCTGTTGCCCAGTTGAGCAACGGAATGCTCCCGCCGGAGTACAGCGAGCCGGCATCACCGATCCCGAGGAAGTTTCCAAGGTAGGAGCCGGCGTAGGCGATTCCGGCGAAACCGAGGATCGCGAACGCCCCCGCGCCGATCGCTTCTGCCATCTCCACGGGCGAGTGTGGCGTCAGCGCGTGGTATTCGCGGTAGCCGCCCGTCAGGTACACGAGCAAGAACGCGCCTGCCAGGACGACTCCACCCTGGAAACCCCCGCCCGGTGTCACGTATCCGAATGCGACGACCCACAGGCCGAGGACGAACAGCAACGCCGCAGCCACGGCCCCCGTCGCCATGATCGGGTCGCTGCGAACGCGATCTGCAGGCGCGGCCTCTTCCCGGTCCTTGCGCAGAAGGAGCGAGACGCCGACGACGGCGCTGAAGAGGATGAACTCCTCGCCGAGCGTGTCGAATCCGCGGTAGTCGAAGACCACGGCGCCGACGACGTTGGACGTGTGCCGTTCGTTCGGCGCGACCTGGTTGAGGACGTTCCCGTACGGCCAGTGATAGTGGCCGAAGCCCGGCAGACCGGCGAGCCCCCAGAGGAGGAAGGCGGCAAGCCCGCACCCGGCAACGGTGAACACTCCAAGGCGGATCTGCCTCGTCATTGCTTGTCGGTGTCGGTCGTGTCCTCCGCGCGGCCGCGCACGCGCGCGATCGCGACGAGCAGGATGAGCGGATACGCGATCGAGCCGACGACGATCATCGAGAGTGCGACATCCGGCGCCTGGAAGACGACGAACAGCACGACGAGCGACAATCCGTAGAACCCGTTGACGAGCGTCTGCCGCAGCGGGTCGGCCTGACGGACAACCGCGAGCGCGGCAGCGCCGACGAGGACGATGATCACGACCTGCAACGGGATCATCTCGCCGACCGTTCGGCGTCCGTCGCCTCGACCTGACCGAAATCGATGCGCCGCGCCGCACGCGCCGTGGCGATTGCGAGTGCAGGCCCGAGCACCAATCAGCAACGGTCCTAACGTTGCGCCGGCGCCAGAAAAGTGGAGTCGGTCGAAGACGTCGTCGAACGCTACGACGCCGATACACGCGATCAACTGCGCGATGACGCCCGACGCGAGGAACACGTCGACGAGGATGTCGCTCGCCTTCACCGGAAGCGACCGACGAAGCGGACGTAGACGAGCCCGCCGACCCAGACGCAGAGCGCCGCGACAACCGGGACGTTGAAGTAGACGCTCTGGTGGAAACCGGCCGCGAGGCACAGCAGGACGAGCGTGACGTTCGTCCCGCACAACCCGAGCGCGACGATTGCGTCGATCGGGCGCGCACGCAACACGACGACCCCCGGCAACACCAGCATCGCCAGCAGCACCGTCGCTGCGATCAGGAACGCGTTCATGCCGGCTCCTCCGAGCTACGGTTCGGTTCCAGGTCGTGCAGCAACACCGCGTGGTTCGTCGCATCGAGATCGACGACGTACGCATTCGGGCTGTAGGTAGCGAGGATGCCGCGTGCTGCGCGATCCCCGGCTGCGATTGCGCCACTGCCTGCCGACGGCAGCGGCCGCACGACGAAGGCTCCCCGCGTCGGGCGACCCCGAAGCCGGCGCACGAGCGCACGCGCGACGATCGCAAAGTCGATAGCGATCTGGAGCGGTACGTTGAGGCCGTCTCGGAGCGCCCGCAACGGGACGCGGAACCGCAAGAGGCCGACGCGCGCGATCAAGGTGACGAACGCGGCGCCGAGCGTCGCGGCGCATGCGGCAGCGATCCATTCGACCTTGTTCCATTCACCCTGGTACAGAAGCCAGAGCCAGAACAGCGCGACCCACCACCCCGCGTAGGTGAGGCCCGTGCGCACAGCGCCGATGTACCGCCGCCGACCGCGTCGAACACGTGCGCGAGCTCGCGCCGTGCATCCTCGTTCTCGACCAGGACGCCCATCAGTCGTCGCTCGCCCTCGGGCGTGACCGTGAGCTGGACGACGCGCTGGTCGTGGTCGGCCTGCGTGCGGCGGACGAGCCCGACCTCTTCTGCGCGCGCGACGAGCTCGGTCACCGAGTTGCGCGAGAGCTGCAACCGTCGCGCGAGCTCCGTCACGGTCAACTGCTCGCTGCCGTCGGGCGCGCCCTTGATCGCGAGGAGGAGTGCAAACCGCTGTGGCGTCAGATCCCAGCGCCGAGCGACGTGCTCGCTGTGGCGGAGGAAGGTGCGCAGGCAGGCCCGGAACTCGGCGAGGTCGATGACGCGCTCCAGCGGGAGAGCGGCTGCTTGGTCGCGTTGTCGAGTCGTCCGGGACTCGCGCGGCATCGGGCTCACGCTACCTCAGGTGGAAGAGAACAAGGGCCGCCTGATTCCCAGACGGCCCCCGTTCCGCGGGCGATCGGCAGGGAGGAGAAGCCTTAGCTCATTGCCCCATCTTGATTCCGGGCTCCGCCCACTCGAGCTCGATCGGACGTGTCGGCTTGCCGCCCGGCTTGTTCGCCGCCTTCGAGTACTTCCCGAGCGGAAGCACCGTGCGCCCGCCCGCGAAGGCGAGCATCATCGCCGTCGCGACGTACCAGGCGAGAACCGCCGACGCGACGAGCACCCACCCGGCGGCCGTCACGAGCCCGTGCGACCCGTAGATGAGGCCGCCGGCGAGCAGCGCCGAGCCGACGGACAGCGTCGCCAGCACCGAGAACAACCCGAGGTTCTCGGCGAGAGCGGCGAGCGCTCCCGACCCGGTGATCACCGCGAGGGCGAAGAACCAGAAGCCGAACGCCGAATCGTGGTACCAGGGGGTCGGTGCGGTCAGGACGTGCGCGGCGAGCAGGATGTTCAGGATCCCGTAGGCGATCCAGAACGAGCCCCACATGCCGTGCATCGCCGTCGCCACCGCGTCCCGCGCGCGGTACGCCCACATTCCGGCCATGAACTGGGCGATACCGCCGAAGACAGCCGCGAACGGTGCAAGGACGAGCGGCGTGGTCGAGTGGTTCCCGTACCACCCCGCGACGTTCGCGGCGACGATGAACGTCGCAGCAGCGAAACCGAACAGACCCAGGATCGACGGTGCGGCGATCGGCTGCAAGAAGATCCGCGTCGCGAAGCCGTCCGCGGCGCCGTCGACCCCTGCCATCGCCACCGCCCGTCGCTCTTCGATCGTGCTCATGTTTCACCTCCTCGGATTTACACTCAAGATATCTCGCACTACGATATGTTTAAACCTGATGCTCCTGGCAACGAAAGACCGGGGATGGAGCCGCTGAAGACGCTCTCGCGGTGGCCGTTGCTACGTCAGTTCCGGGACGGGGATCCGCTCGGGCTCGGCCAGGCCGCGCAGTCGGAACGGTCGCGCAACCTGAAGCCGCGAATCGACGAGGCCGACCATACGGCCCGCTCCATCTGCCCGTTCTGCGCCGTCGGCTGCGCCCAGCTCGTCTACGTCAAGGACGGCGAGGTGACGCAGATCGAGGGTGATCCCGCGAGCCCGATCTCACGCGGCCGGCTGTGCCCGAAGGGCGCCGCGTCGAAGAACATGCACGACGGGCCGCTGCGTGAGTACAAGGTCAAGTACCGCCGTCCCTATGGGACGAGTTGGGAGGAGCTCTCGCTCGACGACGCGATGGACATGATCGCGGACCGGATCATCGAGGCGCGCGCCGCCGACTGGGACGAGCAGAACCGCCGCACGATGTCGATCGCGAACCTCGGCGGCGCGACGCTCGACAACGAAGAGAACTACCTGATCAAGAAGCTGTGCACGGGTCTCGGCATCGTCCAGGTCGAGAACCAGGCCCGCATATGACACAGCTCCACGGTCCCCAGTTTGGGGACCTCGTTCGGTCGAGGCGGCGCGACGGACTACCAGCAGGACCTCATGAACTCGGACTGCATCGTGATCATGGGGTCGAACATGGCCGAGAACCACCCGGTGGGATTCCAGTGGGTGATGGAGGCCAGGGAGCGCGGCGCCGAGGTGATCCACGTCGACCCGCGCTTCACGCGCACGAGCGCGATGGCGACGAAGTTCGCCGGCATCCGCGCCGGAACTGACATCGCGTTCCTCGGCGGGATCGTCAACTACATCCTCGAGCACGGGCGCTGGTTCGACGAGTACGTGAAGAGCTATACGAACGCGCCGGTGATCATCGACGACAAGTACGTCGACGCCGAGGACGCAGACGGCCTCTTCTCCGGTTGGGACCCCGAGAAGAAGAAGTACTCGAACGAGACGTGGCAGTACATGGGAATGGAGGCAAAGGCGTCGGCCGGCCAGCCGCCGAAGGGCGAGCAGTCGGGGCACGGCGGCCACGGCGGTGGCCTCTCGCACGGCGAGCCGCCGGAGGAGGACGAGACGCTCCAGCATCCGAACTGCGTCTTCCAGATCCTCAAGCGGCACTACAAGCGATACACGCCCGAGTTCGTCTCCGAGACCTGCGGCTGCTCCGTCGAGGACTTCCTCTACGTCGCCGAGAAGCTGTGCGAGAACTCCGGCCGCGAGCGGACGAGCGCGTTCGCCTACGCCGTCGGCTGGACGCAGCACACGTTCGGCGTCCAGATGATCCGCGCCGCGTGCGTGATCCAACTCCTGCTCGGCAACATCGGCCGGCCCGGCGGCGGGATCATGGCGCTCCGCGGCCACGCGTCGATCCAGGGCTCGACCGACATCCCGACGCTCTACAACATCCTGCCGGGCTACCTGCAGATGAAGCACACCGACGACGCGAAGAACCTCAAGGAATACATCGAGGAGAACACGGCGCCGGGCGGCTGGTGGGCCAAGCTGGACACCTACATCGTGAGCCTGTTGAAGGCGTGGTGGGGCCCGTTCGCGACGGAGGCGAACGACTACTGCTTCGACTACCTGCCGCGCATCGACGACGACAACTCGAACTACTGGACCGTCCAGCAGATGCTGCAGGGCAGGGTCAAGGGGTACATCGTCGCCGGCGAGAACCCCGCGGTCGGCTCCTCGAACGGGCGGGTCAATCGGCTCGCGCTGTCAAAGCTCGATTGGCTCGTCGTCCGCGACCTGGTCGAGATCGAGACGGCGGCGTTCTGGTACGACAGCCCCGAGGTCGAGACCGGCGAGCTCTCACCGGAGCAAATCGGCACCGAGGTCTTCTTCATGCCCGCCTCGACCCACGTCGAGAAGGACGGCTCGTTCACGAACACGCAGCGGCTGCTGCAGTGGCACTTCAAGGCGGTCGAGCCGAAGGAGGACTGCCGCTCCGAGCTCTGGTTCTACTACCACCTCGGGAAGAAGATCCGCGAGAAGCTGAAGGAGTCGCAGGAAGACCGCGACAAGCCGATCCTCGAGCTCCAGTGGCACTACCCGACCTCCGGCCAGATCGAGGAGCCGAGCGCCGAGGCGGTGATTGCGGAGATCAGCGGCCGCGACGCCACCGGCCAGGCGCTCGCCGCGTACAAGCTGTTGCGCGCGGACGGGACGACCTCGTGCGGCTGCTGGATCTACTGCGGCGTCTACGCCGAGGACGAGAACAAGGCCGCGCGCAAGAAGCCGCACTGGGAGCAGAACTACACCGCCCTCGAATGGGCGTGGGCGTGGCCGGCCAACCGGCGACTGCTCTACAACCGCGCGTCGGCCGACCCCGACGGCAAGCCGTGGTCGGAGCGGAAGAAGCTCGTCTGGTGGGACGACGAGCAGAAGAAGTGGACGGGCACGGACACGCCGGACTTCGAGGAGGAGAAACCGCCGGACTACGTGCCCGACGACGACGCCGAGGGCCCGGACGCGATCCGGGGCGACCACCCGTTCATCATGCAGGCGGACGGCCGCGGCTGGCTCTTCGTGCCCCAGGGCCTGCAGGACGGGCCGATGCCCACCTACTACGAGCCGCACGAGTCGCCGTTCGATAACCCCCTGTACGCGCAGCGCGCGAATCCCGCGCGCCAGGTGAGCACCGTCGACGAGGACCCTTACAACCCGGTGGCGAACGAGCCCGGCGCCGACGAGTACCCGTTCGTGATGACGACGTACCGGCTGACGGAGCATCACACCGCAGGCGGCATGACGCGGTTCACGCCGTACCTGTCGGAGCTCCAGCCGGCGATGTTCGTCGAGGTCCATCCAGAGCTCGCGCGCGAGCGCGGGTTGACGCACGGCGAGTGGGCCACGATCGTCACCGCACGGTCGGCGATCGAGGCGCGCGTCCTCGTCACGGATCGGATGCGGCCGGTCAAGGTCGACGGGCGCGTCACTCATCAGGTGGGCTTGCCGTACCACTGGGGCTCTCGCGGCCTGACGACCGGTGGATCGGCGAACGACCTCCTCCACCTCGCACTCGACCCGAACGTCCACATCATGGAGACGAAGGGGCTCACCTGTGACATCCAGCCGGGTCGCCGGCCGAAGGGCGCGGCGCTCGCGGAGTTCGTGACGTCGAAGCGCGATCGGGCGCTGCGCGCGCGCGAGACGGCGCCGCGCGTCGAGCCCGGGTCGGAGCGCTCGACATGAGCGCACTCGCGCAGCCGACCGGCTCGCCCGCAGCCTGGCCCGACACCTACGGCGACGAGGCGAAGCCGCGGATGGGTTTCTTCACCGACACGTCCGTCTGCATCGGTTGCAAGGCGTGCGAGGTGGCGTGCAAGGAGTGGAACCTGATCCCGGAAGACGGCCGCCTCTGGACGGGCGAGAGCTACGACAACACGAGCGAGCTCGGCGCGAACACGTGGCGGCACGTCGCGTTCGTCGAGCAGCGCAAGCCGTTGAAGCTCGACGGCGGCGGCGAGACCGCGGAACTCGACGCCGAGCCGCTGCGCTGGTTGATGGAAAGCGACGTGTGCAAGCACTGCACGCACGCCGGCTGCCTCGACGTGTGTCCGACCGGTTCGCTCTTCCGCACCGAGTACGGCACCGTCGTCGTGCAGGAGGACATCTGCAACGGTTGCGGCTACTGCGTGCCGGCGTGTCCGTTCGGTGTCCTCGACAAGCGGCACCTCCCGCGCAAGGCCGACGACGCGCCGCTGTCGCTACCGCTACTCGGGAAGAAGGAGGACGGCCGCGTCTGGAAGTGCACGCTCTGCTACGACCGGCTCAAGGGCGGACACGAGCCGGCGTGCGCGAAGGCCTGCCCGACCGACTCGATCCAGTTCGGCCCGCTCGACGAGCTGCGCGAACGCGCGGACCAGCGGCTCGAAAAGCTCCGTGCGGAGCGGTGGAACGGCGCGCAGCTCTACGGCCGTGACCCCGACGACGGCGTCGGCGGCTTCGGCGCGTTCTTCCTGCTGCTCGACGAGCCGGAGGTGTATGGCCTGCCGCCCGACCCGGTCGTGCCGACGGCGCACGTCGCCGAGATGTGGCGGAACACTGCGATCGCGGCGGCGGCGATGCTCGTCGGCGTCGCGGCAGCCTTCGTCGGAGGACGCTCGTGAGCCACCACCACGACGGCTCGATCACCGCGGTCGGGACGCAGATGGACTCCTACTACGGGCGGCCGATCGTCAAGGAGCCCGTGTGGCAGCCGGAGATCCCGTTCTACTTCTTCTTCGGCGGCCTCGCCGGCGCGTCCGGCGTCCTGCACGCGTTCGCCGGCCTCGTCGGCAACAAGACGCTCGCCCGGCGCACGCTCCTGATCGGCGCCGCGGCCGACATCGTCGGCCCGATCCTGCTCGTGTCGGATCTCGGGCGGCCCGAGCGCGCGCTGAACATGTTCCGGGTCTTCAAGGTCACGTCGCCGATGAGCGTCGGCAGCTGGGTGCTGCTCGTGTCAGGCAGCGCCTCAAACACCGCCGCCGCGCTCGAGCTGATGGGCAAGCTGAAGCCGGTGAAGGTCGCGGCGGAATTCGTGTCGGCGCTCGCCGGCCCGCCGCTCGCGACGTACACCGGCACGTTGATCGCCGACACGTCGATCCCCGTGTGGCACGAGGCGCGGCACGAGCTGCCGTGGCTGTTCGGCGCGAGCGCTGCGTCCAGCGCGGGAGCGGCTGCGGCGATCGCCGTCCCGGTCGACGAGGCCGGACCGGCGCGTCGGCTCGCGATCGGCGCGAGCGTCGTCACGCTCGGCCTGAAGGAAGTCATGCAGCGGCGGCTCGGCTTCGTCGGCGAGGTGTACGAGAAGGAAGAGGCCGGCTCCTACGGACGGATCTCGAAACTCTGCACCGGCGCAGGCGCCGCGCTGCTGGCGCTCGCCGGCAAGCGGAGCCGCGCCGCGGCCGTGGCCGGTGGCTCCCTCGTCCTCGCGGGCGAAGTCGCACTGCGCTGGTCGGTTTTCCGGGCTGGCTTCCAGTCGGCGCGCGACCCGCGTTACGTCGTCGTCCCGCAACGCGAGCGGAAGGCGGCGCGCGGATGAGCACGCCGCAGCCGCCGCGGCTCTCGACTCCCCGCGCGACCTCCTGCTCGACGACCTGCTGATCGCGGAGTCGCTCGGCGAGCAAGAGGCGGCGCAGCTACTCGGCGCGAACCTGGAGCAGGCGTTCGCAGCGCTGTAGACGCTCGAAGTCGCGCAGCAAGTGGCACAAAAAGGCGCCGCGCACGCAGCGGCGTAGCGAAGGAACAAGCAGGGGTCAGGCCCTCCGGATCCACGAACTGCTCGCGCGAAGCGAAGCGCAAAAGTGCCTGACCCAAAAGAAAGGGTCAGGCACTCGTGGGCTGGACGCCGACCAAGGACGGGGTCAGACCCTCTTCTTCGGGTCTGATCCTTTGTGGACCCACGAACTGCTCGCGCGAAGCGACGCGCGAAAAGTGCCTGACCCAAAAGAAGGGTCAGACACTCGAACCGGTTGCCTACCCGTCCTCCTCGCCGAGCATCTCCTTCTGCTTCGCCTGCTGCTTGTTCTGCGTCTTCGTCTGTTCCTCGAGCGCCTTCTGCGGCGGGTTGTCCGGCGGCGCGTCGTGGCGCACAGCGCCGGGCGTCGGACCCTGCTTGAGGTAGTTGTCGCCGCCGGGCGGCTGACCGCTCTCGTCCCGCGGGAGCTGTGAGTCCGCCGTGCTCTTCTGTGGCTGCACCGCAGCAAGCTCCTCGCCGACCTCGTCGAGCGACGAGTACTCGCGATCCCGGATCCGGTCGAGCAGGCGCACGGCGCCGCCGCCGCCCTCCTTCTGCTCGCGCGCGTAGCGGATCAGGTCGCGCTTTTGCGCCGGCAGGGGCACGCCCTCGAGGACGGCCTGCAGCGTTGCCACTTCCGAGTACATGGAGACCGTTGTACCCCGGTTTGACCGCGACCACACGCGGTACCGAAGCGCCGTGGAGATCGGCATCGCCTTCTCGTCGGAGGAGCAATCCCCCGCAGACATCGTCCGCAATGTGCGGCTCGCGGAAGACGCGGGCTTCACGTTCGGCCTCATCTCCGACCACATCCACCCGTGGATCGACCAGCAGGGGCACAGCGGCTTCGTCTGGTCGCTCCTCGGCGCGATCGCCCAGACGACCGAGCGGTTCAGGATCGGGACAGGCGTGACCTGCCCGATGATCCGGATCCATCCGGCGATCGTCGCGCACGCGGCTGCGACGGTGGCTTCGCTCATGCCGGGCCGCTTCTTTCTCGGCGTCGGCACCGGCGAGAACCTGAACGAGCACGTGACGGGCGCGAAATGGCCGGCCGCGGACGAACGGCTCGAGATGCTCGAGGAAGCGGTCGCCGTCATCCGCAAGCTCTGGGAGGGCGGCTACCAGACGCACCGCGGCAAGCACTACACGGTCGAGAACGCGCGCATCTTCGATCTGCCCGACCAGCCGATCGAGATCGCCGTCGCCGCGATGCAGCCGCAGGCCGCAGAGCTGGCCGGCCGCATCGGCGACGCGCTCGTCAACGTCGCGCCGAAGGAGGAGATCATCGGGAAGTTCGAGGAGGGCGGCGGCAAGGGCAAGCCGAAGTACGGTCAGGTCACCGTCTGCTGGGCGCCGTCGAAGGAGGAGGCGAAGAAGCGGGCCTTCGAGCAGTGGCCGAATGCGCTCGTCGAGGGGAGCGCGTCACAGGAGCTGCCGCTGCCGTCGGACTTCGAGCAGCTCGTCGAGGATCGCGAGCCCGACGACCTCGAGGGAACGCTGCCGCTGGGGCCGGACCCCGACGAGTTTTTGAAAGAGCTGAAGGAGTACGACGACGCGGGCTACACGCACGTGTGTATCCACCAGGTCGGACCCGACCAGGAGGGCTTCTTCGCCTTCGCGACGCGCGAGCTCCTGCCGCACTACTCCTGATGGCCGCGCCCGAGCCCGGGGAGATCTTCGAGCGGACGCGGCGCGAGGGCGAGCGTCGGCTCAACCGTCCTGTGCTCGAGTCGTCGCGCTCGGCGTGGCGACCGCACTCGTGAGCAAGCGCTTCGGAACCGAGCTCGGGCACCTCGCCGGTTCGATCGCGTTCGGCGTCGCGTTCGTGTTCATCGTCGTCGGCCGCTCGGAGCTGTTCACGGAGAATTTCCTCGTCCCGCTCGCGGGCATCCGACGCGGCAACCGCGGCTCGTGGCTCAAGCTCGCGCAACTTTGGACGGTCTCGCCGCTGATGAACATCTTCGGCGGCGCGATGATGATCCTGATCGTGACGACGCATGGGGTGATGCCCCACGGCACCGGGCAGGCCGTCGCCGACGCAGCGAACAAGTTCGATCTCAACAACTTCCTCGCCGCGTTCATGTCGGCGATCGCCGCCGGCGCATTGATCACCCTGATGACGTGGATGGTCGAGGGGCAGGAGTCGATGGGCGTCCGCGTCGCGGTCGCGTGGATCGTCGGGACGCTGCTCGCGCTCGGGAACTTCAATCACGTGATCGTGGCGACACTCGAGATCCTGGCGGGGATCCGTTGGGGCGCGCACATCCCGTGGGACACGCTGTTCACGAACTTCGGCACTGCACTGCTCGGGAACATGATCGGCGGCATCGCCTTCGTGACCGTCAACCGCTTCTCGCAGGCACGCGCCGGCAACGCAGCGGCTTCGGAGGCGTAAAAATGGCGCGTTTCCAGGCTTTTCGGTCTTAACACGGCGCTCACGGCGGGTTTCCTACGGTGCCGTGGTTGTAACGCCCAGTTAGCAACGACAGGGGGTATTCATGCGTTTTCTCCGACGTTTCCGTCCGACGCCGGCAACGGTGATCGCCTGCGTGGCGCTCTTCGTGGCGCTCGGCGGCACCGGCTATGCCGTCGTCCGCCTGCCGGCGAACAGCGTCACGACCGTCCAGGTTCGGAACGGCTCGCTCCTCGCGAAGGACTTCAAGCCGGGGCAGATCCCGCGCGGCAAGACCGGCCCGGCGGGTCCCGCAGGTCCGGCAGGCCCGGCAGGCCCGGCAGGCCCGGCCGGCCCCGGTGGAGCCGGCGGCGCTGCTGCGAAGTGGGCGCTCGTCCGGCCTGACGGCGGCATCGTCTCGCAGTCGGGCGGCATCACGCTGGCGGCGAAGCCCGCGGCCGGCCAGTACATCCTGAACTTCGGCAGCGCCGTCACCGGCCATCCGATCATCGCGTCGGGTGCCGAGGCGGCCGACACCGCCGACCAGCGCGGCGAGACAACCGCAGGGCCGTGCGGCGGCGGAACCGAAGGCGTCACCTGCTCCTCGTCGGACAACACGAACAGCGTCCTCGTTCAGACGAGGACCAGCGCCGGCGCTCTGGGCGACCACGCGTTCTACGTCGCGATCGTCGGCTAGCGTCATTTAGTGGTGGTCGCGGCCGGCTCGCCCCGGCCGCGACCGCCAGAATGCGCCCGTGCGCGTCTCGGCGAAGGCGGACTACGCGTTGCGGGCGGTGATCGAGCTCGCCGCGGCGGCCGAGGGGCCCGTGAAGGGCGAGCGGATCGCGCAGGCGCAGGAGATCCCGCTCAAGTTCCTGGAGAACATTCTCGGCGAGCTGCCGCAGTCGAGGGCCCGATCGCGAACGTTCGAGGCGTCGGCCCGGAAGCGGTCGAGTACGCCGGCACAGCGGCGGCGCTGCGGGACGTGTGGATCGCGATGCGCGCGAGCCTACGCGCGGTGCTCGAGCATGTAACCGTCGCAGACATCGCCCGCGGCGAGCTCCCGCCCGAGGTGGCGGCGCTCGTGCACGACCCCGAGGCTTGGCACGCGCACTAGCTCCGTCGCGTTGGACGCCGTTGTCGACGTCGCGCCCTGCTCACCGAGTGCCTGACCCTTTCTTTGGGTCAGGCACTTTTCGCCCGTCGCGTCGCGCCGGCAGTTCGCGCGTCGAAAAAGCGTCAGACCCGAAAAAGAGGGTCTGACCCTCGTCCTTGCGTCGCGCCTTGTCGTCGGCGTCACGCCCTACCCACCGAGTGCCTGACCCTTTCTTTTGGGTCAGGCACTTTTTCGCCCGTCGCGTCGCGCCCCGTCGTCGACGTCACGCCATACCCACCGAGTGCCTGACCCTTTTTCTTGGGTCAGGCACTTTTTTCGCGCGCCGGACTTGCCTCGTCAGCAGCCGGGCGGCGGCCCCGGCGGGCCGAGGATCTCCATCCCGTTTCGCTGCGCGATCGGGCCGAGGCGCGCCATGTCGGGATGGACTTCGAGCGGCGGCGGCACCACCCGTTCGGTGGCCGGCTCGCCGACCTCCCTCAGGAATCCCTCGAACTGCATCGGCGCGAAGCCGATCAGCGCCCGTACGCCGCCTGCCTCCGCGTAGAAGGTGTGCGGCACGCCCTTGGGCCCGAACGCGAACGACCCTGCCGTCAGGGTGTGTCTCGTATCGGCGACCCACACGCTCATCTCGCCCTCGAGAACGTAGAACCACTCGTCCTCTTCGGAATGGACGTGCCACGGCGAGCCGACGCCCTCGGGCGCGACGACCTCGAGCAGCCCGTATTGCCCGCCGGTGTCCTCGCCGCTGATCTTGACGGTCTCCAGCATCCCGAGCAGCCAGAACGCCTCGCCCTCGTTCCCGTCCAACACGTATCCGGACTGCGCTCGCTCCGGAGAGATGGTGGCCATGCGCGCTCCCTTCATCGTCATTGATATGATCTGCGACTGTCTAGGAACAAACAGTTGTAGAGAGGACATTCTCACTTGGAACAGTCGCTGTCAAGTCCCTCGCCGGATCGGCTTCGCGCCTGGCGCCTGTTTTTCGAGAGCGCGCTCGCCCTCGTCGACGTGCTCGATCGCGATGAACGAGCTCGCCGAACGGATCCTCTACAGCAAGAGCGGCTTCACCCGTGTCGTCGACCGCATGGAGGAAGCGGGCCTCGTCCGCCGCGTCCGCCCCGAGAACGACCGGCGCACAATCCTCATCGTCCTCACGGACAAAGGCACCGAAACGATGGAACGCGCCCGCCGCCAGCACCGGGACGGAATCCATCGACACTTCTCGGAACATCTCAGCGACACCGACGTCAAAGCCCTCACGCGCGCCCTCGAGAAAATCAGCACCCACGCACGCCCGCTCCGGCCAGGGCGCATCCGCAGCTCGACGCCGTGACAAAGGTCAGATCCGGAGGGTCTTGACCCTTGCTCCTCTTACGAGCTGAAGACCGTTTGCCGCGTCGGGCGCACGTACACGATCTGGCCGCGCTCGAGCTCGAGCGCTTCCGCTTGCTCGCGCGTCACCTGCGCGGAGAGCTGCTCGCCATCGTCGCGCACCAGCTCGACGCGCACCTCGAAGCCAAGATGCACGAGACGTTCCACCATCGCTTCCTGCGTCGATCCGTTCGGCTCGAGCAGCACCTCGACGTCGTGCGGGCGGATGAATGCGTCGCCCATCCGGTTCACGGGACCCACGAACGACATCACGAACTCGTTCGCCGGCTTGTCGTACAGGTCGCGCGGCGCCGCGACCTGCTCGACGTGCCCGCCGTTCAGCACGACGACACGGTCAGCGACCTCCATCGCCTCTTCCTGGTCGTGCGTGACAATCACCGTCGTCGTGTGCGTCTCGTCGTGCAGACGCCGGAGCCACAGGCGCAGCTCCTTGCGCACACGCGCGTCGAGCGCGCCGAACGGCTCGTCGAGGAGCAGCACCTTCGGATCGACGGCGAGCGCACGCGCCAGTCCCATCCGTTGCCGCTGCCCGCCGGAGAGCTGCGCCGGATAGCGCTTCGCGAGCCCCGACAGCTGCACGAGCTCGAGCAGCTCCGTGACACGATCGCGCACCGTCGCGCGCGGAGTGCGGCGGATCGTGAGCCCGAAGGCGATGTTGTCCCAGACGGTCATGTGCTTGAACGCGGCGTAGTGCTGGAAGACGAAGCCGACGCCTCGCTTCTGCGGCGGCCGGAGCGTGACGTCGTCACCGTCGAGCAGGACGCTGCCGCTGTCGGGCCGCTCGAGCCCCGCGATCACGCGGAGAAGCGTCGACTTGCCGCTGCCGCTCGGGCCGAGGAGCGCCGTCAGCGATCCAGTCGGGACATCGACGGTCACGTCGTCGAGCGCGACAAAATCGCCGAACCGCTTGCTGATTCGCCTCGCCTCGATCATCGCGTTTCCTCCTTGGGTCGCAACCGGCTCATCAGCAGCAGCGTCGCCACCGCGATCAGCGCCAGGACCACCGACGCGGCGTACGCGCCCGCGGCGTTGAACTCCTCGTACTGGTTCTGCACGTAGAGCGTCAGCGTCTCGGTGCGACCGGCGATGTTGCCGGAGACGACGCGCACCGCGCCGAACTCACCGAGCGCGCGCGCCGTCGTCAGGACGACGCCGTACGCGACGGCCCAGCGGATCGCGGGCCAGGTGACACGTAGGAACGTCTGCATCCCCGAGGCGCCGAGCGTCGACGCCGCCTGCTCCTGGTCGATCCCGACCTCGCGCAGGACGGGCACGACCTCGCGCACGACGAACGGCAGCGACACGAAGATCGTCGCGAGGACGATTCCGGGCGTCGCAAAAAGGATGTTGTGGCCGGCGAGCCATCCCCCGCGGCCGTAGAGCAGGAGCAGCGACAGACCGACGACGACAGGTGAGAGCGCAAGCGGGAGATCGACGAGTGCATTCACGATCCCGAACCCCGGCGGCCGGTAGCGCACGATCGCGAGCGCGCAGAGGATCCCGAAGATGGTGTTCGCGACCACCGCGATCAACGCGACCACGAGCGTCAACTTCAACGCGTGCAGTGCGTCGGGCGCCGTCACCGCGTGCCACGCAGGCCAGAATCCGTGCTCGAACGCGCGGTAGAAGACGAACCCGACCGGAGCGAGCAGCAGCACCGCGAGGTACCCGAGCGACGCGAACCGGAGTGCGAGCCTAGACATCGTGCCTCGTCACACGGCGCCGGAAGGCACCGATCCCGAGCAGCACCGCGAACGAGATCGCGAGCAGCACGACCGAAACGGCGGCCGCACCCGCGGCATCGCCGCTCTCGATCCGTCCGAAGATGTACACGGATGCGACCTCCGTCTTGAACGGGAGGTTCCCGGAGACGAGCACGACCGAGCCGAACTCGCCTACCGCCCGCGCGAACGCGAGCGCGACACCGGACAACACGGCCGGCAGGAGGTTCGGCAACACGACACGCCGGAAGGTCGTCAGCGACGACGCGCCGAGCGACGCTGCCGCCTCCTCCATCTCCTGATCGAGCTCGATCAGCACCGGCTGCACTGTCCGCACGACGAACGGGAGCGTCACGAACAGAAGCGCGAGCACGATCGCCCAGCGCGTGAACGCGGCGTCGATCCCCACCGGGCTTCGCGGCCCGTACAGCGCGAGCAGCGTCACGCTCGTGACGATCGTCGGCAGCGCGAACGGGAAGTCGATCACGGCGTTCACGGCTCCCTGCCCCGGAAAGCTGTCGCGAACGAGGGTCCAAGCGACCGCCGTCCCTGCGATCGCCTGAACGACCGCGACGGCGAACGAGGCGAGAAGCGTGAGCTTGAGCGCCGCGATCGACTGCTTCGACGTCACCGCCTGCCACGAGCCGTGCGCGTGCGTCGCCCACACGAGCGCGGCGAGCGGCAGGAGCACGACGACGCTGAGGTACGCCGTGCTGACGCCGACCGCAAGGCCGGCTCCGCCGCTCAGCCGCGCGCGCGGGAGCGCAACTGCCGCTTGAGGACTAGCCGCCAAGCCCTCGCTCGATCGTCGCCATCACGCTGCTGTTCGGATCGAAGAACTTCTTCTGCACCGTCGTCCAGCCGCCGAGGCTCTTGATCGTGAACAACTGCCTCGGGTTCGTGAACTGGAACTTCCGCTGGATCGACTTCAGCACCGGCCGATAGCCCGTCTCGGCGAACAGCGACTGCGCCTGCGGCGTGTACAGGAACTTCACGAACGCCTTCGCTTCCTTCGCGTGCTTCGTCGACGAGGTCACCGCGATCGGGTTCTCGATCAGGATGGTCGCCTTCGGCGCGACCCAGTTGATCGACTGGCCCTTGTTCTTCGCGAGGATCGCCTCGTTCTCGTATGACAGGAGGACGTCGCCCTTCCCTGCGAGGAACGTCTGCAGACCCTCGCGCGCGCTCGCGGGCTGCGCGACGACGTGCTTCTTGAACAGCTCCGAGAGGTACGCGACCGCCTGCTTCGGGCTCTTGCCGGCCCGCAACGCGCCGCCGTATGCGGCCATGACGTTCCAGCGCGCGCCACCCGAGGTGAACGGATTCGGCGTCACGACCTGCACGCCGGACTTGAGCAGGTCGTTCCACGTGCGGATGTGCTTCGGGTTACCGCCGCGGACGATGAAGACGACGACCGAGCGCGTGACGATGCCGTGGTACGCGTTCTTGTTCCAGCTGGACGCGACGAGATGCGCCTTGACGAGCGCGTCGACGTCGGGCGCGAGCGACAACTCGACCACGTCAGCAGGGAGGCCCTGCAAGACCGCCCGGGCCTGCTCGCCGGACGCGCCGTAAGACTGGCTAAAGCTGACGCCGTTCCCGCTCGCCGTCTTCTGGAAGGCGGGAATGATCTTGGTGTACGCGTCCTTCGGGGTCGAGTACGCGACCAGCGCGAGCTTCACGTCCTTTCCTGAGCCTGCGGCAAGCGCCGGGAAAGCCAGCGCCAGCAAGAGCAGTAGGCTAATACGTCGCATTCATCCTCCTAATAAGTCCAGTTAGCCGGTGGACTTTATGGACGAGCGGCAGCCGCGTCAAACGAGTAGGTAGAGTCGAGGCGGATGGCCGCTTCCAAGCTCACCGTCGGCGACCGGAGCTACGACGTTTTCGAGCTCCCCGGCGAGGCGGAGCGGCTGCCGTACACGCTTCGGATCCTGCTCGAGAACGCGCTCCGAAACGGCGAGGACGCCGACGCCGAGGCACTGCTCGGCTGGACGCCGAGCGCCGACCCGGCCGACGAGATCTCGTTCCGGCCGGCCCGGGTCCTCCTCCAGGATTTCACCGGCGTTCCGGCGATCGTCGACCTCGCCGCGATGCGGAACGCCATGCAGGACCTGGGCGGCGACCCCGCCCGGATCAACCCGCTCCTGCCGGCAGAGCTCGTGATCGACCACTCCGTGCAGGTCGACGAGTACGCAACGGCACGGGCGATCTTCCGGAACGCAGAGCTCGAGTTCGAGCGGAACCGCGAGCGCTACGCGTTCCTGCGCTGGGGCCAGACCGCGTTCGACAACTTCGTGGTCGTCCCGCCGAACACCGGGATCGTCCACCAGGTGAACCTCGAGTTCCTCGCGCGCGTGATCGAGGAGCGCGACGGCGCCGCGTTTCCCGACACGCTCGTCGGCACCGACTCGCACACGACGATGGTCAACGGCCTCGGCGTGCTCGGCTGGGGCGTCGGCGGGATCGAAGCCGAGGCCGCGATGCTCGGCGAGGCGATCTCGATGCTCGTCCCGCAGGTCGTGGGCTTCCGGCTCACCGGCGAGCTGCCCGAGGGTGCGACCGCGACCGACCTCGTCCTGACGGCGACGCAGCTCTTGCGGCAGACCGGCGTCGTCGGGAAGTTCGTCGAGTACTTCGGCGCCGGCCTCGCAGGCCTCGCGCTCGCCGACCGCGCGACGCTCGGCAACATGTCACCCGAGTACGGCGCGACGTGCGGCTTCTTCCCCGTCGACGACAAGACGCTCGACTATCTGCGGCTCACGGGCCGCGATGGCGAGCGCGTCGCGCTCGTCGAGGCGTACTGCAAGCAGAACCGGCTGTGGCACGACGAGACGCGGGAGCCGAAGTACTCGCAGGTCGTCGAGCTCGACCTTGCCTCCGTCGAGCCGTCGATCGCCGGGCCGCGGCGCCCGCAGGACCGCGTCCCGCTTCGTGAGGCCAAGCGCTCGTTCGTCGACGCGTTGGAGACATTCGGCATCGACTACGGCAACGGGCAGGACGAGGCGGGGGCCGAGTCGTTCCCGGCGAGCGACCCGCCGTCGGGGATGGATCCCGGTAACCACGGGCGTTCGGACGCGCACGTCGAGACCGCCGGCGGCGTCGCGGTTGCGACGCGCGGTCGCTCCGTCTCCGTCGAGATGGAGGGACAGGATTTCGAGCTCGAGCACGGCTCCGTCGTGATCGCGGCGATCACCTCCTGCACGAACACGTCGAACCCGCAGGTGATGGTCGGCGCGGGGCTGCTCGCGAAGAACGCCGTCGAGCGCGGGCTCGAGCGGAAGCCGTGGGTGAAGTCGTCGCTCGCGCCGGGCTCGAAGGTCGTGACGGAGTACT
>VAXB01000145.1 GCA_005883995.1 Actinomycetota bacterium | reverse complement strand
CGGCAGGCGGAGGTCAACCGCGCGGACGCGATCCTCGCGACCGATCTTCCGACGATCCCGCTCGTCCAGAAGCCGACGTACTTCGTCTTCAAGACGAAGCTGCGCGGCCTGACGGACAACCCGTCGCTCCAGGGCCCCACGTGGAACACGGAGCGCTGGTCGGCAGGCTAGTAGACTGAACCACCCTTGAAACGCTGGAGCTCCGCCCCGGTGCAAGCCGGGGCGGGCTCCGTTTTCTCGAAGGAGGCGCGGCAGTGATCACCTACGTCTTACGTCGACTGCTGTACAGCATTCCCGTCCTGATCGCCGCCAGCCTCTTGATCTTTTTCTCGGTCTCGGCGATGGGCGACCCGCTTGCCGAGCTGAAGATCAACCCGTTGCTCTCGAAGCAGACGGTCCACAACATCGAGCAGCGGAACCACCTCGACAAGCCGATCATCGTGCAGTACGGCTACTGGGTGAAAACCGCGGTGACGGACAAGTTCGGCTCGCCGTTGCTGATCCCCGGCGAGCACATCTGGAACGACCTGAGGCGCGTTCTTCCGCACACCCTCCAGCTGATTTTCCTGTCGGAGATCTTCGCACTGATCTTCGGGATCGGAATCGGGGTGTACTCGGCGATACGCCAGTACTCGTTCTTCGACTACGTGGCGACGAGCTTCAGCTTCTTAGGCTTCGCGATGCCGGTTTTCTGGCTCGCGCTGATGCTGCAGATCGCGTTCACCGACATCTTCATCAAGTGGCACGTCCGGATCTTCTATACGTCGGGCCTGAGCTCGGAGAATCCGGGGAGCGGGATTCACTTCTGGGTCGATCGCTTCCAGCACCTCGCGCTCCCTGCGCTGACGCTCATGGTCCTGTCGATCGCGCAGTACAGCCGCTTCATGCGCGCGTCGATGCTCGAGGTGATCAACTCCGACTACGTTCGAACGGCACGAGCGAAAGGGCTGGTCGAACGTCGCGTCACGTTGAAGCACGCGTTTCGGAACGCACTGATTCCGCTCGTCACGGTGTCCGCGATCAACTTCGGCGCGTTGATCGGCGGGGCGGTGATCACGGAGACGATCTTCCAACTCGACGGAATGGGGCCGTATTTCATCCAGAACCTGTTCAGCCGAGACACGTACGCCGTGATGGCATGGTTGATGATCACGGCGACGGCAGTCATCCTGTTCAACCTGATTGCGGACATCCTGTACGGGTACATCGACCCGAGGATCCGCTATGAGTGACGTCGGCGAACGCAGATCCGGGACTGCCGCACCCGTCATAACGGTCGGGCCCGATCCCGCGGCACCGGCTCCCGCTTCGCCGTCTTCCGACTTCGCGGTCCGCGCCGACGAGCTCGCGCTCGTTCACGAGCACGGTCTCGAGATCAAGTCGCGAAGCCAGTGGGGATACGCGCGCCGCCGGTTTTTCCGCCACCGCCTCGCGATGGCGAGCCTCGTCGTGCTGGTGATCATCCTCCTCGCCGGTGCCTTTGCGGGTGTCGTCGCTCCATATCCCTTTGCGGCGCAGGATTTCGCTCACTCCGGGCAGGCGCCGACGCTCGCCGGGCACCACTACTTCGGGACGGACGTGCTCGGACGGGACTACTTCTCGCGCGTCGTCTATGGCATCCGGACGTCGGAAAAGGTCGCGTTCCTCGTGGCGTTCGTCTCCACGTTCATCGGGACGTTCGTCGGCGCGCTCGCGGGGTACTACGGGGGATGGGTCGACAACCTGCTGATGCGGTTCACCGACCTCATCCTGACGCTGCCGGGCCTCCCGATCCTGCTGACGGCGGCGGCGTTCCTCGGCTCGGGCGATCTGTACCGGATCGGGCTCATTCTCGCGCTCCTCTTCTGGACGGCGCTTGCCCGGATCGTCCGGGGAAGCTTCCTGTCCCTGCGCGAGAAGGAGTACGTCGAGGCGGCGAAGGCTGCCGGCGCGGGCGACGCGCGGATCATGTTTCGACACATGCTTCCGAACGTCGTCGGCCCGATCATCGTCAACGCGACGCTGATCGTCGGCGTAGCGATCCTGACCGAGGCGGCACTGTCGTTCCTCGGCTTCGGGATCCAGCCGCCGAACCCGTCGTTGGGGAAGTTGATCGCGGACGGTCAGGACGTCTCGCAGAGCATGTGGTGGCTGGTGACGTTCCCGGGACTGGCGATCGTGCTGATCGTCCTCTGCATCAACTTCATCGGCGACGGCCTTCGCGACGCCCTGGATCCGACGCAGCGCCAACGTGCCTGACCCGATCCTGTCGATCAAGGATCTGACGGTCGACTTCCGGACGGAGGACGGCGTCGTCCATGCCGTCAACCACGTGACCTACGACGTGTTCCCGGGCGAGACGCTCGGGATCGTCGGCGAGTCGGGCTCGGGGAAGAGCGTCAGCCAACTCGCGGTGCTCGGCCTGATCCCGCAGCCGCCGGGGCGCATCACCTCCGGCGAGGCGTACTTCAACGGCAAGAACCTCCTCACGATGGGGAAGAAGGACCTGCGCCGGATCCGCGGCGGCGAGGTCGCGATGGTCTTCCAGGATCCGATGACGTCGCTCAACCCGGTTTTCAAGATTGGCGACCAGATCGCCGAGGCAATCCACGCGCACAACGACGTCAGTAACAAGGCGGCGCGCAGCCGGACGATCGAGCTCCTCAAGCTCGTCGGTGTTCCCACGCCGGAGCGACGCTATGACCAGTACCCGCACGAGTTCTCGGGCGGGATGCGGCAACGCGCGATGATCGCGATGGCGATCGCGAACGAGCCGAAGCTCCTGATCGCCGACGAGCCGACGACCGCGCTCGACGTGACGATCCAGGCGCAGATCCTCGAGGTGCTGAAGAAAGCGAGGGACGAGACGGGGGCTGCGACGATCCTGATCACCCACGATCTCGGCCTCGTCGCCGAGATGGCTGACCGCGTCGTCGTCATGTATGCGGGCAAGGTCATGGAGCTGACGGACGTGCGGACGCTCTTCGAGGCGCCACGCCACCCCTACACGGTCGGCCTGATGGACAGCCTCCCGCGGATGACGGTCGACGAGGAGTGGCTGCGTCCGATTCCCGGGCAGCCTCCGAGCCTGATCTCGCCGCCGCCGGGGTGCCCGTTCCATCCCCGGTGCTTCCTCTCGAACGGCCGCGAACGCTGCCGTGAAGAGGAGCCGCCGCTTCGACCGCTCGGCCCGGATGGGCACGTTTCCGCCTGCCACTTCGCGGAGGAGCTCGAGGGTCAGCAGAGCAAGCAGGTCGAGACGCCGGTCGAGGCAGCCGGATCGAAGGGCTGACGAAGTACTTCCCGATCCACGCCGGGATCCTGCGGCGGACGGTGGGGCAAGTCCACGCCGTCGAGCACGTCGACCTCAGTGTCCGGCGCGGGGAAACGCTCGGTCTCGTCGGCGAATCCGGCTGCGGCAAGACGACGCTCGGCCGGACGATCATCAAGCTGGTCGAGCCGACGGGCGGCCGGATCATCTTCGACGGGAAGGACATCACTCCGCTGACCCGGCGGAGCATGCGCGACATTCGTCGGGAGCTCCAGATCGTCTTCCAGGACCCCTACGCGTCGTTGAACCCGCGCATGACGGTTCGCGAGATCGTCGCCGAGCCGCTACGCGTGCACGGCCTCTACAAGGAGGGCGGGAAGCAGCGGATCGACGAGCTGCTCCGAACGGTCGGTTTGAGCCCGGAGCACGGGAATCGCTTCCCACACGAGTTCTCCGGCGGCCAGCGGCAGCGGATCGGCTTCGCCCGCGCGCTCGCGTTGAACCCGCAGATGCTCGTCCTGGACGAACCGGTCTCGGCGCTCGACGTCTCGATTCGCGCGCAGGTCATCAACCTGCTGGAGTCGCTCCAGCGCGAGTTCGACCTGACCTATCTCTTCATCGCCCACGACCTCTCGCTCGTGCGTCACATCTCCGACCGCGTTGCGGTGATGTACCTCGGGAAGATCATGGAGATCGGCGCCAAGGCCGACATCTACGACGGGCCGACGCACCCGTACACGCAGGCCCTCCTGTCGGCGGTCCCGATCGAGGAACCGAGCCAGCGCGGCAAGCGAAAGCGGATCGTGCTCGAAGGCGACGTCCCCAGCCCCGCGAACCCTCCGTCCGGCTGCGTGTTCCGCACGCGGTGCTGGAAGGCGCAACCGATCTGTGCCGAGGAGGTTCCTGCGCTGATCGACCGTGGGCACGGCCACCCGACCGCGTGTCACTTCCCCGAGGTCGTGAAGCCGCTCGACGTGCGCGAGCAGCCGCCTTCGGCGGTTCCTGTCTAGCAGCCCCCAGCTCTTCCCTTTACCAATTCGGAGGCGGATACTGCCTTCATGGTCGGCGGGCTCGCCTTGGCGACCGCGGCGATGATCGCCGCAATGCCGGTCACCGCGCCGGCGTCGTCCGACCCGCACGCCGATCGCGTTCTGATCGCACTCGGAACTGCTTCCGATCAGCCCTACTCGGTCGAGGACGTCGAGCGCGCCGCCCAGGCTGCGAGCGCGTTCATTCGCGCGTCGTCTTGGGGGATCGAGCGCGTCGCCTTCGACGTCACGCCCTGGCTGGACGCGTTCCCTACCTATCCCGGCTGCGGTGGGTTGAGCGACGGCAGCCTCGACGCGTTGGTCGCCCCCCTACGCGCAGCGGTCGCCGGTGCCGGATTTCCGGCATCCGCGTACACGCGCGTGATGTACACGATCGCCGACGGCCACTGCGGCTTTTTCGGGATCACCTGGGGAAAGCAGGTCCTGCTGGTGGACGAGCCGACGCCGTCCCTGCTCGTCCACGAGCTCGGGCACACGTTCGGCCTCGGCCACGCGGCCGCCTCGACGTGTCCACGGCTTTGCATGATCGACGAGACCGGCGACCCGTTCAGCCCGATGGGCGAGGGCTCCGGCGACTTCAGCACGTACGAGAAATCGATCCTCGGGTGGATCGGCCCGCAGCCGCACGCGCGGTCAGCCGGGACGTACCGCCTCACATCCGCCGACGTCGCCACGACGCGACCGCAGTCGCTCGTCGTCGACACGGTCGAGGGGCAATGGTGGTTCGAATACCGGACGAAGTCGTTCCGCGGCGTTCTTGCCCGGTTCGTCGACCAAGACGCCGCCGTCCCCCCGTTTGCTCCGTCGGCCCGACTCATCCTGAACCCGACCCACCGGGGTCGACCGTGGATCGGAGCCGGCGAGCTCTTCCATGCCGATCCCGCGTTCACGCTCCGCGTCGTCCGGATGCAGAGTGGCGGTGCCGTCCTCCGATTCGCCTGGCGGCCGGGCTCGGGACACGGGTGAGCGCGTCCGCCCGGCCCCGGGAGCCGCCTCGGGGCCTGCGTGGAGGATCCGACCCTTTCGACTAACTATCTCTACCCTGGTGCGTCAGAATCCGCAGTGACACCTAAGCAACAGAATTTCAGCTGTGATCGCGCCCGCGCGCTCGCCTCGATGCGGGTCGACGGCGAGCTCTCGCGGTTCGAGGAGCGCGAGCTGACCCGACACCTCGATCTGTGCGCGGGCTGTGCGGCCTACGCGCGCGATCTCGGCGGCTTCAGCGCCTTGCTGCGCGCCGCTCCTCCCGTCGCGCCGGACTTCCGCGTGGAGTTGCCGAGGCGCCGCCGGATCAGCGTCATGAACCTCCAGGGGGTCGCCGCCGCCGCCGCGGTATTCGTCCTGGCAGCGACGTTCGCCTTCGGGCATCTCAGTGGCTCCCGGACCGCCCAATCCTTCCCGGGTCAACGGAGCGCTTCGCGGCCGGCGTTCCTCGATTCGCAGACGTACGAGCAGCGTCTGCTCCGCCAGGCCCGCGACACGCACGAGCGTCCCGTCGGCGGCAAGTCGATCCCGGTCTAACCCCGAGCGCCGGACACCAGAGCCCGCTCCCGCGGCGCGAACCGCTGGATAGACTGTTTTCGTCGGCACGGCCCCCGGTCGTCCGCATCTCTGTCCGTCGTCGCACGTCGCCCAGGAGAGCCATGCCTGACCAGAACGGGAACCAGCAGTCCGGCCGCATCATCGAGATTCGCGGCGTCGTGATCGACGTCGTCTTCACCGGCGGCTTGCCCGAGATCTACAACGCCCTGCGGATCGACATCCCGGCGCGCGACGGCCAGGAGGAACGGTCGCTGATCGCCGAGGTCCAGCAGCATCTGGGCGACGACCGCGTCCGAGCCGTCGCAATGGACTCGACCGAT
>VAXB01000017.1 GCA_005883995.1 Actinomycetota bacterium | reverse complement strand
ACGCTCGCTGTGAAGGCAGCGGCAGCTGTCGCCGTCGGCGCCGTCGTCGGCGGCGTCGGCTACGAGGGGATCCGTCACGTGACGCACGTCCAGCCGGCCGCGCGAGCTGCCACGAAGCGCCCTGCAGCGACGCGCGCTGCCGCCACGAGGGCTGCCGAGGCGACCTCGACCGCGCACCTCGCACGGCCGAGCGCCGCGAGCGCAGATAAAGCCCATTTATCCCGCATCCAGGGCCGAGGCGCTGCGCTCGCATCGCTGCACACGCCGACTGCCGTGCGACACGCGCGGCGGCACGCTCGCGCGGCCTCGGCGAACGCGGCGGCCCATAGCCATGTGCTCGTGCGCCGCGGCCTTTCGAAGGCCCATCCGGTCCAGCCCGTCTGGTCCGCGCATCCGACGCATCCGCCGGCGGCGGCGGCCCCGACCCATCCGCGGGCGGTCGTGCATCCGGTGCATCCGGTGCATCCGCTCGGACCCGTGGCGGCTGCGCGCGTCAGCGTGACGCCGCATCCCCCGTCGCACGCAGGCCCGAAGCCCCAACCGGCCCCGCCCGGCACGCAGTCGCACGGCAAGAGCAAGTAGTCGGCGCCCGCGCGCAAGGACGGGAACTTGCGTCGGGCCGTTCGGTACGCTCGCGGCCGAGACCGAAAGGAGGCTTCGTGGGAATCGTGAATCGACGAAACGCGGTCCTGGGCTGGGCCGTGTGGAACCTCGCAAAGCAAGGCGGGAAAATGAAGGCACGCAAGGCGGTGCCTGGTCCGGGCGACCACGCCGGCCTGAACAAGTCGGCGATCGCGACGATCGCCGCGGCGGTTGGCGGGGCCCTCGTCTTCTGGCGCAAGAAGTCCGGCGAAGCCGCCGCCGAGTGAGCCAGGACGGCCTCGTCCGACGCTCGCTCGCGGCGCTGGTTCCGTACGAGCCGGGCAAGCCGGTGGAGGAGGTGCAGCGCGAGCTCGGGCTCGCGCACGTCGTGAAGCTGGCCTCGAACGAAGGGCCGCTCGGGCCGTTTCCGGAGGCGCTCGCGGCGATGGAGCGGGCGGCGCCCGAGCTGAACCGCTATCCCGACGGCGGTGCGTACCGGCTGCGCGCAGGCGGTGCTCGAGCCGGGCGACGAGGTGGTCTGCGGATGGCCGTCGTTCCCGAGCTACGTCATCTACGCCGCGAAGCTCGGAGCCGTCGCCGTCAAGGTCCCGCTTCGCGGGTACCGGTATGACCTTCGCGCGCTGCTCGACGCGGTCACGCCACGGACGAAGCTCGTCTACCTCTGCGTGCCGAACAATCCGACCGGGACGATGAACACCCGCGCCGAGCTCGACGCGTACTTCGCCGACGTTCCCGCGCACGTGCTCACGGTCGTCGACCAGGCCTACTTCGAGTACATCGACGATCCGGATTACCCGGACGCGATCGCGGAGCATTTCGCGGCGGGAAGACGCGTTCTCGTGGCGCGCACGTTCTCGAAGATCTACGGCCTCGCCGGGCTCCGCGTGGGCTACGGCGTCGCGCCGGCGGACGTCGTGACTGCGATCGGCAAGGTGCGGCGCGCATTCGACCTGACGACGCAGGCGCAGACGGCGGCGCTCGCCAGCATCGGCGACGCCCGAGAGCTCGAACGGCGGCGGTCGCAGAACCGCACCGGACGCGAGGAGCTCGAACGGATCCTGCGCAATCATGGCCTCGAGCCCGTGGGTCCCGCGGTTGCGAACTTCATCTTCGCGGACGCCCGCGGCGACGCGCAGCGCATCTTCGACGCGCTGCTCCGTGAGGGCGTGATCGTCCGCCCGCTCGCCGGCTTCGGTGCGCCGGAGGCAATCCGCGTGACTGTGGGGACACCCGAGGAGCACGCGTTCCTCGACGCCGCGCTCGGACGCATCACGGCCGCGGCGGGAGCGTCCTGACGGACGTGAGCGCCCTCGGAGGGCTGCGCCGCCAGGTCGGCGTCCTCGGGAGGGCGCCCGGGTTCCGGCTCCTCTTCCTGGCGACGATCGGCTCCACGCTCGGGACCCTCCTCGCGACGATCGCACTCGTCGTCGACGTGAAGGACCGAACAGAGTCCGGCGCCTGGGTCAGCGCGCTCTTCATCGTCCAGTTCCTTCCGGCGGTTGCCGTGGGACTGCTGTTCGGCCCGTTGCTCGACCGGCTTTCACGGCGAAAGACGATGATCGTGGCCGATCTGACGCGCGCGTGCGTTTTCGTTGCGCTCGTGTTCGTGCACGCGGCCGGAGCGATCGTCGCACTCGCGACCGTAGCGGGCTTCGCGACCGGCTTCTTCCGGCCCGCGGCCTACGCGGGGCTCCCGAACCTCGTCGAGCGCGAGGACCTGTCCGCCGCGAACTCCGTTCTGCAGACGGGTGACAACACCGCGTGGGCTGTCGGCCCGATTCTCGGCGGCGTGCTCGTCGCGGCCGTCGGTCCGCACCCGGCGTACTGGATCAATGCTGCATCGTTCGTCGTCTCCGCGCTGCTGCTCGCCGGCATCCCTGCGCGGAAGCTGCAGGCCGCCGCGGCGGCGACACACGGGCACCTGCGCGATCTTCGTGAGGGCGTCGCGTTCGTCGTTCGCAGCGCGCCGCTGAGAACCGTGCTCTTCGCGTGGACGCTGGCGATGCTTGCGATCGCCGCGATCAACGCCACGGAGGTGTTCCTCGCCAAGGACTCGTTCAACGGCGGTGACTTCGGCTTCGGCCTGATGTACGGCGCGACCGGCGTCGGCCTTGCGATCGGCAGCCTCTCCGGCGGCCGCTGGGTCGAGGTGCGGCCGATCGCCGTTGTCTACGGCGGCGGCATCACGTTGCTCGCGCTCGCTTTCGGACTCGCTTCCGTCGCGCCGAATGTGTGGGTCGCGTCGCTCTGCTGCCTGCTCGGCGGGATCGGCGATGGCGCGGCCGTGCTCTGTAACTCTCTCCTGGTGCAGCGCGGCGCGCCGGACGAGTTCCGCGGCCGTGCATTCACCGTGATCATGGGCGTGAACTACGTCGCTTTCGGTCTCGGCTTCCTCCTCGGCGGGCTGCTGAACGACAGCTACGGCGCACGCTGGGTCTGGGGCGGGAGCGCAATCGTCCTCGCGGCGGCAGGAACGCTCGCCTATGTACTCGCACGCGGCGTCGGGGAGCGCGGCGCGGAGCCCGAGTTGGAGCCGGCGGTGTAGATGACCAGAGGCGACTGGACGCGCGAGACGCTCGCGGCCGGGGTGCGCACCGGTGACAAGCGTGCGTTAGCGCGCGCGATCTCGCTCGTCGAGAACGGAGACGGCCTCGCGTACGACGTCGTCCACGACCTCTATCCGGAGACGGGTCGGGCCTACACGATCGGCGTGACCGGCCCACCGGGCGTCGGGAAGTCGTCGCTGATCTCGGCGCTCGTGCGCCACGTTCGCGCGCAGGATCGAAGCGTCGGCGTGCTCTCCGTCGACCCGTCGTCGCCGTTCACGCAAGGCGCGCTCCTCGGCGACCGCATCCGACTCGCCGACCACTTCCTCGATCCCGGCGTCTTCATTCGCTCGATGGGGACGCGCGGCCACCTCGGCGGTCTCGCCGAGGCCACGTTGCAAGCGCTGCTCGTGCTCGACGCAGCCGGAAAAGAGCTCGTCTTCCTCGAGACGGTCGGCGCAGGGCAGAGCGAGGTCGAGGTGATCGGCATCGCCGACACGGTCGTGCTCGTGTTGATGCCGGGCTCCGGCGACAGCGTGCAGGCGTTGAAAGCGGGGATCATGGAGATTCCCGACGTGATCGCGATCAACAAGATGGATCATCCCGCCGCGAAGACGATGCTGAACGAGGTGCGCTCGATCCTCTCGCTCGACCGCGAGCGTGCGTGGCGGCCGCCGATCGTCCTGACGGAGGCCGTGCGCGGCGAGAACGTCGACGCGCTCTGGGACAAGATCAGCGACCACCGCGCGTTTCTCGAACGCGAGGGGCTGCTGGAGGAGCGGCGGAGGAAGAACCTCGCCGGCGAGGTCTTCGCCGTCGCGTCAGGACGTGCGAAGCGCCATCTGGAGCAGGCAGTCGAGGACGATCCCGAATTGCGCCGCCTCCTCGACGAGGTGCAACGACGCGAGCTGGACCCGTTGTCGGCCGTGCGCGAGATCATGGAGAGGGTGTTCAAGCTTGGCAACGCGGACGGGCCCAACTCTCGCTGACATCGAGGCTGCGCGCGCCCGCATCTCCGGGCACGCGCGCGAGACGCCGATCTACCGGTCGGAGACGTTCTCGCGCCTCTCGGGGAGGCCCGTCTCGCTGAAAGCGGAGAACCTCCAACGCACCGGCGCGTTCAAGATCCGAGGCGCCGTCAACAAGCTGTCGACGCTCACCGACGAGGAGCGCGCCCGCGGCGTCGTCGCGGCGAGTGCGGGCAACCATGGGCAGGCAGTCGCGTGGGCCGCGCGCGAGCTCGGTGCGCGGGCGACGATCTTCGTGCCCGAGGATGCGCCGATGACGAAGGTCGACGCGGCGCGGAACTACGGCGCGGACGTGAGGTTCGTCGGCTCATACTTCGAGGAGTCGCTGGACGCTGCGCGCGAGTACGCCGTCGGCGCAGGCGCGACCTTCGTGCACGCGTTCGAGGACGAGACGGTGATCGCGGGTCAGGGCACGATCGGGCTCGAGCTCGTCGAGCAGGCGCCGGACGCCGGCACCGTCGTCATCCCGATCGGTGGAGGGGGGCTCTGCGCCGGGATCGCGACCGCGCTGAAGACGTTGCGGCCGAACGTCCGTGTCGTCGGCGTGCAGGCGGCGGGCACGCTGCCCGGCGGCGCCGGCTTCACGATCGCCGACGGGATCGCGGTGAAGGCACCCGGTGAGCTGACGACGCGCGTCCTCGAGACCGTGTGCGACGACATGGTCGCGGTTACGGACGAAGAGATCAGCGAGGCGATCGTCCTTCTCCTCGAGCGCGCGAAGCTCGTCGTCGAAGGCGCCGGGGCGGTCGGCGTCGCGGCGCTACTCGCCGGACGGCTGGGCGGCAGCGGCCCCGTCGCCATCGTTCTCTCCGGCGGCAACATCGACCCGACGCTGCTGATCACCGTGATGCGCCACGGTTTGACGCAGGCCGGGCGCTACCTCGTTCTGCGAACGCGAGTCCGCGACCGGCCGGGCGAGCTTGCGAAGCTCCTGGGCTTGCTGGGCGGCGGCCGCGTCAACGTCATGTCCGTCGAGCACCACCGCGAGGGAGTGGACATTCCGATCAACGAGACCGAGGTGGAGCTGACGCTCCTGACGCGTGATCCCGGCCACTGCGACGAGGTCGTCGCCACGATGGAGGGCTGGGGCTACGGCGTGGAACGCGTTCGCTAGCGAACGACCTAGCCGCTGCTTCCGCAGCGGCGGAACGCGACCGTGTGGCCGTCCCAGTCGCCGATTCCGCCGTGCAGCACCGGCCGCGCGTCGACGCCCGCGGCTGCGAGGATGCTCGCGGCAATGCCGGCCCGCGCGCCGGACTCGCAGATCGTCACGACCGGCTTGCCGTTCTCGACGCAACCCGCGCCGCACGCGCGCACCAGTCGGTAGGGCATGTGCACGCTGCCCGGGATGTAGCCGGTATCGCGCTCGTCCTTTTCGCGCACGTCGAGAACGGTCACGGCGTCGTTCTCGAGCAGGTGTTCGAGCTCGCGCAGCTCGATGGGCCGCGTGCGCTCGGTGGCGTCGATTTCGGTCACGTATCCGGCGAGCTCGAGGAAGCCGATTGCGCGTAGCCCGCGCGCAGCGCGCTCCGCCTGCTCGGGCGTCGACGCGTGGAGGACGATCCGCTCGTCGGGATCGAGCACGAAGCCGGACCGGGTGGCGAACGACCCGCCGTCGAGCGGCACGCTGATTGCGCCGGCGGCGTGTCCGGCCGCATGGTCGTCGGGCGCTCTCACGTCCAGCACCGTCGCGCCCCGATAGTCGGTCAGCAGCCGAAGCTCGGCGGCAGCAGGCACGAACGGTCCGCGGTTCAGCGCAACGACGCGCGCCGTCGTCGGCGGGCGCGGCGTCGACACCGACGCCGAGGCGCCGACGAACGTCTCGAGGTCGTCGTAGGTGAGTGCGGCGTTCGTCCGCTTCTCGGCCCCGATCGTGGACGAGTGGTCGGGTCGCATCGCTGCGCCGCACAGCGATCCCGCGACGTGGCCCGGGAACACCTCGTACGCGTCCGGCAGCTGCGTCAGGCGCCGCAACGAGTGAAACAGGCCTTCGGCACCCTCGTGCGCGTCCACCGCGAGGTCGGGCCGTGCCGCGTCACCCACGAACATCGAATCGCCCGTGAGGACGAAGCTTCCGTCGACGACGAAGGCGCAGTGCTCCGGCCGGTGGCCTGGTGTGTGCGCGACGCTGATCGCGACGGCGCCGACGCGCACCTCGTCTGCGTCGGCAAGCGGGTCGAACGGGAACTCGGGCTCGGCGAGTGGATGCACCGAGACGGGAACGCCGTGCTCGAGCGCGAACCGGCCGTGGCCCGAGACGTGGTCGGCGTGCGTGTGCGTCTCCAGCACCCGAACGATCCGGACGCGCTCGCGCTCGGCCGCCTCGAGGTACTGGTCGATCGCGTATGCGGGGTCGACGAGGACCGCCTCGCCTGCCCCAGCATCGCCGATCAGATAGGAGGCGCAGCCGAGATCGTCGTCGACGAACTGGCGGAACACCATCGCGCGGAAGCTACCACCGGCTCTCGCTAGTTTTCCGAAAGGAATGGCCTTACGCTGGATCGCGGGGCTCCTCGCGGCTGCCGCGGTCCTGACGTTCCCGGCTCGCGCGCTTGCGCACGCAACCCTGATCCGGACCACGCCCGCGAACGGCGCCGTCCTCGCAAGGAGCCCCCACGAGGCGCGGTTTGTCTTCGACGATCGGGTGCGGATCGCGGCCGGGATCCGGGCCGTACGCAACGGGGGAGAGTCCGTGCTCGGCGGCCGACCGCGCGTCGTCGGCGGCGGGAAGACGCTGGTCGTCCCGCTCGCGCGGCTGGAAGACGGCGACTACACCGTCCTGTGGCGCGTCGCCTCCGACGACGGCCACACCGAGAGCGGCGTGATCGCGTTCGCGGTCGGCGCGGGTCGCGCGCCGCCCGCGGCGTCGCTGTCGGCGCGGAACGGCCCCACTGCGAGCGACGTCGTCTCGCGCTGGCTCCTCTTCGGCGGTCTCCTCGTCGCGGCCGGCGGAGGGCTCTTCTGGCTCGCGACCGGTGCGGGCCGACCGCTGCTGCTGTTCCCGGCATTCGTCGGCGTCTTCCTCGGTGCGAGCGGCCTGCTCCCGCACGTCGGAACCCTCTCGTCGCGCTTCGGCATCGCGTATTCCGTCGCCGCGCTTCTCGCGGGCCTCGGCGCCGCCGCCGCGGCGATCACAGTTGCCGTGCCGCGCGTCGCGCCGGCCGTCTGGGTCTTCGGGTTGGCGCTGCTCCCCGTGCCCTCGGTCGCCGGCCATGCGCTCGATCCCGGCAGGCCGCGAGTCGAGGTCGCCGTCGACCTCCTGCATCTCGCTGCAGCGGCTGTCTGGACGGGAGGTCTCGTGCAACTGGCCTTCGCGCTCCGCACCTCGTCGGAGCGCGGAGCTCTCGTTCGACGCTTCTCGAATGTCGCGCTCGTCGCCGTCGGGGTGCTCGCGGTCACGGGCGTGGTCCGCGCGCTGGCCGAACTGCGGAGCGTCGCGCAGCTCTGGACGACCGGCTACGGCCGGCTGCTGATCGTCAAGACGGCATTGCTCGGGCTGCTCGTCGTCACCGGGTGGATCAACCGTTACCGGCTCGTGCCGCGGGGAGACACGAAGGTGCTGCGGCGCAGCGTGCAGCTGGAGATCCTCCTGTTGGCGGGGCTCGTCGTCGCGGTCGCGATCCTGACGGCCGCTCGACCGGGGCGCGACTATTCGCGCCTCGCGAGCGCCGCGGTGGCCGCCCGATCGGAGCCGCCGCCGCTGCCGGTCGGCGATGCGTTCGTCGCTGCGCACGAGGACCGGAGCTTCGCGGTCGCGTTCGCGGCGGAGCGGCACCGGATGCGCGTGACCGTTCTCGGCCCTGACGGCCTCGGCGCGAACGGATTACGCGTGACGATCCTGGGCGCTCCGACGGCCGTCTGCGGCGCGGGCTGTTACGAGACGGACGCGTCGCCGCGCAATCTCGTTCCCGTGGTCGTGTCCGGCGACAAGCTCCTGTTCCACGTTCCGGCGCACGCGCCGGCCGCGACCGCGCTCGTCGCCCGCGCGACGCGTGCGTTCCGGCGCCTGCGCAGCGTCAGTTACGTCGAGCGGCTTGCGTCGAGCCCGACGAACCGGATCGTCTCGAACTTCACGCTCGAGGCCCCCGATCGGCTTCGGTACCACATCCACGGCGGCTCGTCCGCAGTCGTGATCGGCCGGCGCCGTTGGGACGGCTGCGCGCCGTCGACGACGTCGAAGCTCATACAGCCGACGCCGATCTGGGACGGGCCGGTGAGGGATGCGCACCTCGTCGCGCGCTCGCCGCGCGAGGACGTCGTGTCGTTCCTGAATCCGAAGATCCCCGCCTGGTTCGAGGTCCACCTCGACCGGCGGACGTTCAGGCCGAGGTCGCTGACGATGGTCGCCGCAGCGCACTTCATGCACCACGCGTACTCGGGCTTCGACGCACCGCGCCGCATCTTCCCGCCGGGCTGCTGACCCCAGAGCGGGCGGTGTCGGGCGATCACCATCCGCTGAGTGAGGTCCGCGCAAACAGGCTTGATCGCCTAATACGACGGGAGCCAGGCCTCGGAAAAAGCCTGGCACGCGACTGCGTTGGCGACGAAGCGCTACAGCCCGAGATGCCGCGCGATCACCATGCGCTGCACTTCGTTCGTGCCCTCGCCGATCTCGAGGATCTTCTGGTCGCGGAACAGCCGCGAGATCGCGTACTCGGCCATGTAGCCGTACCCGCCGTGGATCTGGAGCGCCCAGTTGACGGCCCTGTTCGACAACTCGCCGGTGTAGAGCTTTGCCTGTGCGGCCGCGAGGCCGAACGGCCGCCCCTGGTCCTTCAGCCACGCCGCGCGGTAGACGAGCGCGCGGCCGGCTTCGATCTCGGTGGCGATGTCCGCCAGTTTGAACTGCACCGCCTGGAACTTCGAGATCGGCTTCCCGAACTGTCGACGCTCGCTCGCGTAGGCATAGGCGAGGTCGTACGCGCCCTGCGCGATCCCGACGCCCATCGCCGCGACCGAGATTCGGCCGCCGTCCAGGATCTCGAGGAACTGGTGGAACCCGTTCCCGCGCGCACCGAGCAGGTTCGCCTCCGGGACGGCGCAATCCCTGAATGACAACTCGCGCGTGTCCGACGCATGCCAGACCATCTTGTGCATCGGCTGCGAGACCTCGTAGCCGGGCGCCCCGTTCGGGACGATGATGTTCGAGATCTCGCCGTCGCCCGTCCGCGCCGTGATCGTCACGCACGCGCTGATGTCCGTTCCGGCGTTCGTGATGAAGATCTTCGCGCCGTTGATGGTCCAGGAGCCGGCGCGCAGCTCCGCCGTCGTCCGCGTCGCGCCGGCATCGGACCCGGCGCCCGGCTCGGTCAGCCCGAACGCGGCGAGCCGCTTCCCGGAGGCGAGCTCAGGCAGCCACTGCTGCTTCTGCTCCTCGTTCCCGAAGTAGTAGATCGGGAGCGTCCCTAGTGAATGGTGCGCGGCGACGGTGATTGCGACGGAGGAGTCGATGCGCGTCAGTTCCTCGACGGCGATCGCGTACGACAGCGTGTCGCTCCCCGCGCCGCCGTACTCCTCCGGGATCGTCATCCCCATCAGCCCGAGCTCGCCGAGCTCTGCGACGAGGTCGTACGGGAACCGCGACTCGCGGTCGAGCTCCTCGGCCACCGGCGCGACACGCTGCTCCGCGAAGTCGCGGACGGTCGAGCGGACGAGCTCTTGCTCCTGGCCGAGGTCGAAGTTCAAGCGCTCAGCTGTCGAGCCAGCTCGACGATCAGCCGGACGCCGTACCCGGTACCGCCGCGCTGCGTCAGGTAGTCGCCGCGGGAGCGCTCGAGAAAGCCGGGGCCCGCCATGTCGATGTGCGCCCACGGCCCGTCGCCCGCGAACTCGTGCAGGAACTCGGCCGCGAGCGCGGGCGACGCCTGCTTCAAGTCGGACGAGTTCTTCATGTCGGCGTATGTCGAATCGACATAGCGGCGATAGCGCGGATGCAGCGGGAACGGCCAGGTGTGGTCGCCGCTCCGTTCGGCGGCGCGCAGGATCTCGTCGCGCCAGGCGTCGTCGTTCGCGAACATGCCGGCGTAGAGATCGCCGAGTGCGAGCTCCATCGCACCGGTCAACGTCGCAAGGTCGAGGACGTGCGTCGCACCCTCCCGGCGTGCGTACCAGAGGGCGTCGGCGAGAACCAGCCGGCCCTCGGCGTCCGTGTTCGTGATCTCGATCGTCTTGCCGTTCGCGGCACGGAGGATGTCGCCGGGCCGGAACGAGTCGCCGCTGACGAGGTTCTCGGCCGCCGCGACGACGGCGACGATCCTGATCGGCAGCCCGAGGTCGGCGGCCGCGGCCGTTCCTGCAAGGACCCCGGCCCCGCCGGCCATGTCGCCCTTCATGTCCTGCATGTTCAGCGCCGGCTTGAGCGAGATACCGCCCGCGTCGAACGTGATCGCCTTGCCGACCAGGCCGAGCGTCACATCGGCGCGTGTCGGCTGTTCCGGCTCGTAGCGCAGGACGATCAGGCGCGGCCCGTTCGCGCTCGCCCTGCCGACTGCGGCGAGCGCGCCCATCCCGAGCTCGTCGATCTGGCTCGGGTCGAGCGACTCGGCGCGGAGCGACGCGACGCCGGTCTCGGCCGCGCGTGTGGCGAGCGCCTCCGGCGTCAGCTCGTTCGGCGGCGAGTTCGCGAGGTCGCGCGCCCAGTTGACCCAGCCGGCGACACGCGCGGCCCGCTCGGCAGTATCCGCGAGCCCGGGCTCGTCGCCGGCAACCAGGATGATGCGCTCGAGCGGCCTGCGCGCACGCTCGTCGGTCTTCCAGCGGCCGGGTCGATACGCGCCGAGCAGCAGCCCTTCCACGACTGCCCGCGCCTGCGCCTCGTAGGAGAGCGGCAGCGTCTCGTCGAGCAGCCACGCGACCGTCCCCCCGAAGTCGCGTGTGGCACGTGCGACCGCCGCCGCGGCGGTGCGTATTGCGTCGGGGTCGACCGAGTCGGACTTCCCGATGCCGACCGGAGCCACGCGACGCGCGTCGATCTCGCCGTCGGTGTGGACGACGAGGGTGCGCCCGAGCTCGCCGCGCAACTCGCCTTCTGCGGCGAGCCGTCGCAGCCGACTCTTGACGCGTTCGTCGAGCACGGAGGCGCCGTTCGCAAAGGCGGAGTTGTCGTCTTCGCGGACCGGAAATGCGAGCACGTCCGGCTCGCCAAAGGGGGGCGACGCAACCTCGACCTTGACCTGACCCATCGGGGGGCGATGCTATCCGAGCAGGGTTTTACGGTGTGTTTACGAAATCGGCCTAACTCTGCTCAATTCGCCACGTCACATTGCCGATGATGACCACTGAGATGCAATCGATCGTTCTGCGGCCCGTCGTTCCCTCGCGCTTCCGGCGCGGGTCGAAGCGCGTGACGGTCGAGGCGCTGATGCAGGAGATCGGAGACCTCACCGCCGACCGCCAGCGGCTCCGCGATCGGCAGGCGGCCCCCGCGAAGCTCGAGCGCAACCGTATCCAGTTGGCGCGGAAGCAGTGGCAGCTCTCGCACGCGCTGATCGAGCGGTACCTCCCGGGCGCTGCGGACGACGAGCGCGCCGCGTAGGCGCCCGCACCGCTCGGCCCAGCTAGTCTGCCGCGCATGAACGCACAAGACTTCTTCGACGGCCTCGAAAGCCGCATCAACCCCGACAAGACCGCCGGCATGAACAACTCGTACCTGTTCGACATCGACGGTGCGGGCAAGTGGAAGGTCGAGGTCAACGACGGGAAGGTCCGCGTCAGCGAAGGCGGCGAGCACGCCGACGCGGTCATCTCGACGTCGGAGGAGACGTTCGAAAAGATTGCGAGCGGCGAGCAGAACCCGACCAGCGCCTACATGACCGGGAAGCTCAAGGTCAAAGGCGACATGGGTGCTGCGATGAAGCTCCAGAAGCTCTTCTGACCGTCGAGAGCTGCCGTCCGCCGGCTGCGCTTCGATCGGCGCCATGAACCGGGTTGAAACTTGCACGCGCCTTCCCTAGCGTGCTCGTGAAGGCGTAGACGCTCGAAGGAGGCTCCTTGGACACCTATCACGTCGTTCTGTACATCCACTTCCTCGCCCTGTTCGTCGGGATCGGGGCCGGGGCCGTCCTGCTCGTCTGCCTCTTCCAGCTCCGGACCGCGCAGACGCTCGCGGACGCCGTTCCGTGGGGTACCGTCGCCGGCAAGACGGAGCGCGCGTTCCCGATTGCGATCCTCGGCCTCTTCGGCTCGGGCGCATACATGACATCCGACGTCTGGACGTGGGGAACCGGATGGATCTACATCTCGCTCGCGGGCCTCGTGCTGATCTCGCTCCAGGGACCGCTGGTCGGCGGACGGACCGGCAAGGAGCTCGAACGGGCGCTGCACGCAAACGGACCGGGCCCGCTTGGACCGAAGGCGCGGCGGATGACGCGTCATCCAGGGATGTGGGTCACCGAGTTCGCCAACCTCGGGGTCGTCTTCGGGATCGTGTGGAACATGACGCAGAAGCCCGGTGTCGGCGGTGCCGTCGCTGCAGTCGTCGGTGGGTATGTGATCGGCGCGGCCCTGGCGCTCTGGTTCAGCCGGGCGCCGCACGACGAGCTGGCGGCGGCCGCGGAGCCGGCCGCGTAGGCCGGGCTACTCCTCGAGCTCGACCAGCACCGTGCCGCCCGCGACGCGGTCGCCTTCGGCGACGTTGACCGCGCGCACGACGGCCTCATAGGGCGATGCGAGCGGCGTTTCCATCTTCATCGCCTCGAGCACGACGAGCGGTTGGCGCGCCTTCACCCGGTCGCCGGCAGCGACGAGCACCTTGATCACCGTGCCGGGCATCGGCGCGGTCACGGCGCTCTGCTCGCCGCCGGTTCCGTCGCGGGAAGCGGCCGCCGCGACGTCGACGTCCGGAACGGCCCCCGGCGGAGGCGACGGCAGGTTGAGGCGGAACGGTCCGCGCCACGGCCCGTCCGGCAGGCGAGCCGGCGGGGCCGAGAGCGGCGGGCGCTCGGTGAGAAACGCGGTGGTCGTCTCGCCCGACCTCACTGCGGGATGCGCGACGAGCCAGCGCAGGAACGGAAGATTCGTCGTGACGCCTTCGACGACCGTCTCGGCTAGCGCTGACCGAAGCGCCGCGAGGGCGGCGTCGCGCGTCTCGGCGTGCGCGATCAGCTTCGCGATCATCGGGTCGTAGGCGGTCCCGATCGCGTCGCCCTCGGCGACGCCGGCGTCGACCCGGATGTCGGCGGGCAGACGGAGCCTCGTGATGCGGCCGCTCTGCGGCAGGAACGTCCGCGGATCCTCCGCGTAGAGGCGGACCTCGATCGCATGGCCGCGCGGGTCCGCGCCTGCAGGGCAAGGCTCACCCTGCGCGACCGCGATCTGCGCGGCGACGAGATCGAGGCCGGTGACGAGCTCGGTAACGGGGTGCTCCACCTGGATCCGTCCGTTCAGCTCGAGGAAGTAGAAGTCCCGCCCGTCGAGCATGAACTCGGCCGTCCCCGCGCTCTCGTAGCCGATCGCACGCGCGAAACGAACCGCGGCGTCGCTCATCTCACGCCGCAGCTGCGGGTCGACCGCCGTGGATGGTGATTCCTCGAGCACCTTCTGGTGCCGCCGCTGGATCGAGCACTCGCGCTCGCCGAGCGAGACGACGTTGCCGTGCTTGTCGCCGAGGATCTGGATCTCGACGTGCCGGGGGCGTTCGACGTAGCGCTCGCAAAAGACGCGGTCGTCGCCGAACGCGGCCTTCGCCTCGCGACGCGCCGCGTCGAGCGCGTCGTCGAGCTCCGCCGCCGAGCGCACGACCCGCATCCCACGGCCGCCGCCGCCCGCTGCCGCCTTGACGACGAGCGGGAAGCCGAGCTCCTCGGCGTCGCCCGCCGGGACGACCGGTACGCCCGCGTCCGCCGCGAGCCGTTTCGCAGCGAGCTTGTCGCCGCCGGCGCGGAGCGCATCAGGCGGCGGACCGATCCAGTTCAGGCCGGCTGCCTCCACGGCTTCCGCGAAGTCGGCGTTCTCCGCGAGGAAGCCGTACCCGGGATGGACTGCGTCTGACCCTGTGGCCTTCGCGGCCCGGACGTGCTCCTCGGAATGAAGGTAGCCGGCGATCTCGACCGTCTCGTCGGCCGAGCGTGCGTGGAGCGACCCCGCGTCGTCCGGCGCGACCACCGCGACCGTCGCGATCCCGAGCTCACGGCACGCGCGAAACACGCGCAGCGCGATCTCCCCGCGGTTCGCGACGAGGAGCTTGCGCATCAGCTCTGCGTCGTCGTCTTCTTGCCGGGGTTCAGCAGGTTCTGCGGATCGAACGCGCGCTTCACCGCGGCGTGGAGCGCGGCCGGACGCGGGCCGAGCCGTCGCGCGAGCCACGGCGACTTCAACAGCCCCACGCCGTGCTCGCCGGAGATCGTCCCGCCGAGGCTGAGCGCGAGGTCGAAGAGGTCATCCGACGCGTGAGCGGCACGTTCGAGCTCGCCCCCGTCGTCCGGGGACACCAGATACGTGGTGTGGAGGTTCCCGTCGCCCGCGTGGCCCCAGGACGCCGCCGCCAGATCGTGGCGGCGCCCGATCTCGAGCGACGTCTCGATTGCCTCGGCGAGGCGGTCGAGCGGCACGGCGATGTCCTCGCTGACCTTGCCGCCGCGCTGCGCGGCGACGCGCAAGGTGACGCTCTCGCGCCAGCGCCACAACGCGGCGATCTCGGCTGCGACCTCGGGCGCATAGAGCGCAGCGGCGTCTTCGCCGAGCAGCTCGAGCACCTCCGCGCGCACGCGCGCTGCCTCGTCGTTTGAGCCGTCGGCCTCCGTGAGCACACAGAACGAGCCGGCCGGGATCTCCGTCGGGAACCCCGCGCCGGCGTACTGCATCGTCTGTCCGTCGAGGTACTCGATCGCGGCGACGGGCAGGCCGCTGCCGACGATGCGCTCGATCGCGGCGCAGCCGGAGCGGATCCCGTCGAAGAATGCGACCACCGGCCAGGCGGCTTCGGGCGCGGGCGTGAGTCGCAGCCAGACCGAGGTGATCACGCCGAGCGTTCCCTCCGAGCCCACCAGAAGCGCGGTCAGGTCGTAGCCGGCGACGTCTTTGCGGAGCGGGCCGCCGAGCCGGACGAGCTCCCCCGGCGCGACGACGACCTCGACCCCGGTGACCCACGCGCCCGTGACGCCGTACTTGAACGCGTGGGGCCCGCCCGCGTTCGTCGCGACGTTCCCGCCGATCTGCGACTGCTCTGCAGCGCCGGGGTCCGGCGCAAACAGCAGGCCGCCCCCGCGTGCCGTGTGCCGTACCGCTGCGGTCGTCACTCCGGCCTCGACCTCCATCCGCCACAGCAGCGGCTCGAAGGACCGGACGCGTGTCAGCCGCTCCAGCGCGACGACCACGCCGCCGTCCACGGGAACGGCGCCGGCCGCATACCCCGTGCCGCCGCCGCGGGGAACGACCGGGACGCCGTGCTCGTAGCACCACCGGACGATCGCCGCAACCTCCTAGGCCGTGCGGGGCAACGCGACCGCGTCGGCGCGGCCGCGGAATCCCCGGGCCTCGGTCTCGTCCGCGAGGTAGTGGGCCGTCGGCGCGACGACCTCCGCCCCTGTCGCGGCGTGAAGCTCCCGCTCGACAGATGCGATCGCGCTCAGCGGAGGACCTCTTGCGCGCTCATCCGAAAGCAGCGTAAATCACGCGATGCGGATCGGGATCCTCTCGACTGCCCGGATCAACCACTCGATCCTGACCGCGGCGTCGTCGACGGATGCGGCCGAGGTCGTCGCGGTCGGGAGCCGCGATCTCGGACGAGCGCTGGAGTACGCGCGGGAGCATGGGCTCGAGCGGGCGCACGGCAGCTACGAGGCGCTGCTCGACGATCCGGCCGTCGACGCGGTGTACGTCTCGCTGCCGAACTCGCTGCACGCCGAATGGTCGCGTCGGGCGCTCGAGGCGGGCAAGCATGTCCTGTGTGAAAAGCCGCTCGGACGGCGGCCGGATGACGTGGAGCGCGCGTTCGAGGTCGCCGCGGAGCGCGGGCTCGTGCTGATGGAAGCATTCATGTACCGGCACCACCCGCAGACCCACGCGCTCGTCCAGTGCATCGCGTCAGGCCGGATCGGCGAGCTCCGGCAGCTGAGAACGTCGTTCACGTCGACGCTCGAGGATCCCGACGACGTGCGGCTGCGCCCCGAGCTCGACGGCGGCGCACTCATGGACCTCGGCTGCTACTGCGTCGACGTCGCACGGCTCCTCGCCGGGGAGCCAGAGGTCGTGTTCGGGCGCCAACGGCTCGCGCCAACGGGGGTCGACGTCGGTTTCACGGGCGTCCTCGCATTCGCAAACGACGTCTTCGCGGAGTTCCACTGCGCCTTCGACCTTCCCGCCGAAAGTGGGCTGGAGGCGATCGGCGCGGCGGGGCGCGTCCTCGTCCGCGAGCCGTTCACGTGCAGCGATCCACACCTGGAGCTGAACGGCGAGCGGATCGACGTCGACGACGCCAACCGGTATCAGCTCCAGCTCGAGAATTTCGCTGCGGCGGCGCGCGGTGACGCTGAGCCGCTGCTCGGACGCGATGACGGCGTCGCGCAGGCCCGGACGGTCGACGCGCTCTACCGTTCGGCGATGACCGGCGCCGGCGTCTCGCTGTAGCGAACGAGCGCGACGAAGGTGGCGAGGCAGAGCAGGGCGAGTGCGATGTACGGAACGGCATCGCTTGTTGCCGACGCGACGGCGCCGCCAATCGACGAGCCGCCGGCCTGGCCCGGTGCCCAGGCGAGATTGACGAGCGCGAACGCATACCCGTAGTCGAGGCCGAGCGATTCGGCCTCGTCGGTGATCATCGACATCGCCGGCGTCCAGAAGCTCCCGAATGCGAAGCCGCTCGCGACGATCGCCAGCGCGAACACCCACGGCCGTTCGGGCCACGGGAGGAGCAGCGACATCACTGCGGACGCGAGGAGGGCCGCCCGGAGCGGCGCGAAGCGACCGTATCGGTCAGACGCGCGGCCGAGCACGGGCGCCCACACCGCCTCCACCGCCGCGCTCACGAGGAACGTCGCGCCGACCGCGGCCGCTCCCCAGCCGAGGTGCGACAACCGCAGGGGCGCCAGGACGGCAAGGTTGCCGAACAGGAGAGCGGGGAGGAGGCAGAGCCAGATCCCGATGCGAATCCGTGGCGCCGAGAACGCCGCGAACAGCATGCGCACCGGCTGAGGCTGCTCGGGCGTCGCGGCCGGCGTCAGCGCGGCGGCGACGAGCAGGACCAGGGCGAGTGCCGCGATCCCCCCGAACGCCGGCGCCGTGCCCGTGTATGACGCGATCACCCCGATGATCGGCCCGAACAGTGCGCCGCCAATCGCCGCGGCAAAGGCCGAGCCGATCAGCTGACCGCGTCGGCCCGAAGGGGACGCCGCGACGAGCCACGCCAGTGCGCCCGACCACGTGAACGCGCTCGAGACGCCCTGCAGGAAGCGCGCCGTATCCAGTGCCCACACCGAATCTGCCAGTCCGAACGCGACCGTCGTCACCGTGAGCACGGTCAGCCCGACGACGACACCGCGCTTGACGCCAAACCGCGCGACTGCCATCCCGGCCGGGATCGCCGCGACGAGCGCCCCGACCGGATACATCGCCGCGAGCACGCCGGCGCTCGCCTTCGACATGTCCAGCTCGTCGACGTAGTGCGGGAGGAGCGGCGTCAGCGCCGCGAAGAACATCGTGTCGACGAAGACGATCGCGCCCGTCAGCAGGAGAAGCCGGCGCACTCGCCTAGCGCCACCCCGGCGCCCGCTTCTCGAGAAACGCGCGCAGCCCCTCCTGGCCCTCGTCGCCGGATCGAAGGTGCGCCGCGATCCGCGCGGTCTCGTCTCCGGCGGGCCGCGTGCGAACGAGCTCCTTTGCTGCGCGCACCGCCGCGGGCCCCCCAGCGAGGAGGTCGGCGAGGATGCGCTCGATCGCGCCGTCGAGATCCGTCGCGACCTCGCTGATGAGCCCGATGCGGCGTGCCGTCTCCGCGTCGAACCGCTCGCCCGTCAGGAAATACCGCCGCGCGTGCGTCCCGATCCTCGGGAGGACGAACGGCGAGATGACCGCGGGGATGATGCCGAGCTTCACCTCCGAGAAGCCGAACACGGCGTCGGGTGCGGCGACCGCGACGTCGGAGCAGGCGACGAGGCCGGAGCCGCCGCCGAGCGCGTAACCGTGGACGCGCGCGACGACCGGGGCGGCGCACCGGTCGATCGTCTCGCACATGCGGTAAAGGCGAAGCGCATCATCGACGTTCTCGTCGTACGAGAGGTCGATCGAGGCGCGCTGCCATTCGACGTCGGCGCCGGCGCAGAAGCTCGGCCCTTCGCCGGCGAGCACGACGACGCGCGCGTCGCCGACGTCGCCGAATGCGTCCGTCAGCTCGCGGATCAGCTCCGCGTCGAATGCGTTGCGCCGCTCGGGCTTCGCGAGTGTGACGCGGAGGATGACGCCGTCGCGGACCACTCGAAGGCCGGCCATGGCGCGAGCATAGAGTTGCGCCGATGCTCCGAGGCGCGGTGGCCGCGGCGGTGACGCCGCTCAGGGACGGTGGGGAGGCGCTCGACGAAGACGCGTTCGGCGCGTACGCCGACTTCCTGGTCGCAGGCGGGGTCGACGGTGTGCTCGCGCTCGGGACGACCGGTGAGGGGTTCCTGCTCCCGCTCGAGCAGCGCCTACGGGCGGCACAGCTGTTCGTCGAGGCCGCGGACGGACGAATCGCAGTCGCGGTCCACGCCGGCGCGCAGTCCACCTGGGACACGGTCCAGCTCGCAGCTGACGCGGCCGAGCTCGGCGCCGACGGCGTCGCCGTGATGGGGCCGCCGTACTTTCCGCTCGATCCGGACGAGCTGCTCGAACACCTCGCTGCCGCGGCGCGCGCGTGCGCGCCGACCCCGTTTTACGTCTATGAGTTTGCTGCGCGGAGCGGGTACGCGGTTCCGGTCGAGGTCGTCGCGCGCCTGCGGGAGCGTGCGGACAACTTCCGCGGCCTGAAGGTCTCGGATACGCCGTGGGAGCGCTTCGCGCCGTACGTGATCGAGGGCCTCGACGTTTTCGTCGGCCCGGAGGCCCTGATCCCCGAAGGCATTCGGGCCGGGGCGATCGGGGCGGTTTCTGCGCTCGGGTCGGCTTTCCCGGAGCTGGTCGCCGCGGCCGTCCGCGATCCGGCCTCCGCCGACCTCGGCGATATCCGCGACGCCGTTCAGCGGTTCCCGTTCCAGTCGGCGCTGAAGACGGTGCTCGCGCGTCGCGGCATCCCGGTCCAGCCGGACGTGCGGCGGCCGCTTCGTACGCTGACAGCCGACGAAGTGAAGGAGCTGGATACGTGGCTCGAATCGTCGTCGCCGGCGCCGGCGCCGTAGGCGCGTCGATCGCGTACCACCTCGCGCTGCTCGGCGCGCGCGATGTCGTGCTCGCCGACCGCGGCGAGATCGCGGGTCGCGCGACCGGAAAGGCGATGGGCGGCTTCCGGCAGCAGTTCTCGTCCGAGGCCGAGGTGCGCCTCGCCCGTGAGAGCGGGAAGCTGTTCCGCGAGCTCGGGCCACCGCTCTTCGAGCAGATCGGTTACATGTTCGTCGCGACCACGACTGCGGGCGTCGAGCGGTTGCGCGACCGCGCGTCGACGCAGCGGGAGCTCGGCGTGCCGGTCGAGGACGTGGACCCATCGCGGGTGCGCGACCTGCGGACGGACGATGTCCTCGGCGCGGTCGCGTGCTGGGAGGACGGGGTCGCCGAGCCGGCCGCGGTCACGCGCGAGCTCGTTCGGCGTGCCGCAGCGCGCGGCGTCACCGTCCTGGAGCACACGGATGCGCGCGACGTCGAACACGACGTCCTGGTCGTCGCATGCGGCGCAGCCTCGCCGGAGCTTCGCGCGGACCTGCCGATCCGCCCGCTCGTGCGGCAGCTCGTCGACGTCGGCCCCGTCGCAGGCTTGCCGGCCGACCTGCCGATGACTGTCGAGGAGGAGACCGGGTTCCACTTTCGCCGGCGCGGCGAGACGCTGCGTCTCGCGATGGCCGAGCCGGCGCCGCGGTGGAGCGATCGCGAGGAGGTCGACGAGGCGTTGGTCGAGGACTGGCGTGGGCGGCTCGCCCACCGGTTCCCGCCGGCCGCCGGCGCGCCCGTCGTTCGCGCCTGGGCCGGTCTTTACGACATGACGCCCGACGCGCACCCGATCATCGGCTGGATCGGCGATGGCGTGTATGCGGCGTGCGGCTTCTCCGGCCACGGCTTCATGCAGTCACCTGCGGTCGGCCACGCTGTCGCGGAGGAGCTCGTACGGGGCGAGTCGGAGCTCGACCTGACGCCCTACCGGCTCGAACGGTTCGGCGGCGACGACGTCTTTCCCGAGACGCTCGTGCTCTAGCGCCTCACCAGCACGGAAGGGAGTGCCTGACTGCGCACCGAGTGCTTGACGCTTTCTTTCGGTCAGGCACTTTTTTCGCCACCGGCTTCGCGCCGGCAGTTCGCGCGTCGAGAAACGGTCAGACCCGAAGAAGAGGGTCTGGCCTGTCCCTCGACCTTCCCGTGTCAGCGGCATTGATCGGAACGGTACTGATCAGGCGGGCGCTACGTCTCGAACGCGAGGCCTAGCCGCGACAGCTCCCAGATCTCGAACCGCCCTTCGACGCTTGCCTCGAGGTCGAACGTCTCGCCGATGTCGGGATCCCGGCCGATCAGCTCGCGTGCGCGGCTCGGGAGCTCCTGCTCCGCGGCCTCGGCGCTCTCCCAGAGATAGACCGCGCCCCAGCGCTCCGTTATCTCGTCCGAGATCCACGCCTTGAACCGGAGGCCCTGGACGTCCGCGAAGGCATCGACGGCCTCGTCGCGGACATAGCGTCGGAGCTCGCCGATCGTCGTCTGCGAGTCGGCGAGGTTCCAGAGCACGAACCGGACGATCACGTCGAGCGGTCCGGATCCAACTTCGCGATCAGCGCCTTCAGCGAACGCAGGAGGTCGGCCTCGTTGTGGCCGAAGTCATCCAGGTACGCGTGCAGCGCCGCGCGCAGCAATCGCATTTCTTCTTCCGTCAGCTCCACTGAGGGCATTGGTCTCCTCCTACATTCGAAAGATGCCGAACGTGGTCTGCGGGATCGGCGCGTTCAACGCGGCGGAGATGCCGAGCGCCAGCACGCGCCTCGTGTCGAGCGGGTCGATGATCCCGTCGTCCCACAGCCGCGCCGTCGAGTAGTACGGGTTCCCCTCGCGCTCGTACTTCGACCGGATCTCCTCCGGATCGGCGGCGCCGACCATCGTCAGCACGGTCGCGGCCTGCTCGCCGCCCATCACGGAGATGCGCGCGTTCGGCCACATCCAGAGCTGCCGGGGCTCGTACGCGCGGCCGCACATCGCGTAGTTGCCGGCGCCGAAAGAGCCGCCGGTGATCACCGTGAACTTCGGCACCGCGGCGTTCGCGACCGCCATCACGAGCTTCGCTCCGTCGCGGGCGATGCCGCCCTGCTCGTACTCCTTCCCGACCATGAAGCCGGTGATGTTCTGGAGGAAGACGAGCGGAATGCGTCGCTTGCACGCGAGCTCGATGAAGTGCGCGCCCTTCTGCGATGACTCGGCGAACAGGACGCCGTTGTTGGCGAGGATCCCGACGGGGAAGCCCTCGATGTGCGCGAAGCCGGTGACGAGGGTCTCGCCGTAGTTCGCCTTGAACTCGTCGAAGCGCGAACCGTCCACAACACGCGCGATCACCTCGCGTGCGTCGGTCTGGTGGCGGAAGTCCTCCGGAATGAGCCCATAGAGCTCGTTGGGGTCTGCGGCAGGCGGCTCCGGCTCGGTGACGTCCCAGGGGAGCTGCTTGCGTGATTGGAGGTTGCGGACGATCTGCCGGACGAGCGCGAGCGCGTGCTCATCACTGAGCGCGTAATAGTCGGCGACGCCGGAGCGACGCGTGTGGACGTCGGCGCCGCCGAGCTCCTCCGCGGTCACGTCCTGGCCGGTCGCAGCCTTCACGAGCGGCGGACCGCCGATGAAGATCGTGCCGGTCCCGCGCACGATCACCGTCTCGTCCGACATCGCGGGGACGTACGCGCCGCCGGCGGTGCAGGACCCCATCACCGCGGCGATCTGCGCGATGCCGCGCGCGGACATCTGCGCCTGGTTGAAGAAGATCCGCCCGAAGTGGTCGCGGTCCGGGAAGACGTCGTCCTGCAACGGAAGGAAGGCGCCTCCGGAGTCGACGAGGTACAGGCAGGGGAGCCGGTTCTGCGCCGCGACCGCTTGCGCACGGAGGTGCTTCTTGACGGTCAGCGGGAAGTACGACCCGCCCTTGACGGTGGCGTCGTTCGCGACGATCACGCACTCGCGGCCCTCGACGACGCCGACCCCCGTGACGATTCCCGCCGACGGCGCCTGGCCGTCGTACAGGTCGTAGGCCGCGAGCGCGTTCAACTCGAGGAACGCGCCGCCCGGGTCGACGAGGCGGTCGATGCGCTCCCGTGCCGTCAGCTTGCCGCGGGAGCGGTGACGTTCGGTCGCCTTCTCGCCACCGCCGAGCGCCACCTGCATGGTCCGTTCACGGAGCTCGGCCACGAGCGCCTCCATCAGCTCTCGGCGGTGCTCGAACATGTCGTCCCGCCGAACCGCGGTCTCGAGGAGCGCCACGGCGCGAGCCTACCGTCACCGGGCGCTCGAGAGGCTGCGGCCGCCATCGCTCGGTCGCCATCAAGGAAGCGAGGTCGCGGGTGCGACGGACCGGCCGGCGACGCCGCGTTGCCACGTCACACCGGCGCTCTAGGGTCTTGTTCCGATGATCGTCGCGCACGTCGACCTCGACGCGTTCTTTGCCGCCGTCGAGGAGCTCGAGAATCCCGAGTTGCGGGCGAAGCCGCTCGTCGTCGGCGGCGACCCCCATGGGCGCGGCGTGGTTGCGACCGCGAACTACGAGGCACGCAAGTTCGGGATCCACTCGGCGATGAGCTGCGCAGAGGCGCTGCGCCGCTGCCCGCATGCCGTCTTCGTCCGGTCGCGCCACTCGCTCTACCGTGAGTACTCGCAGGTCGTCTGGGAGACGATCCGCGGAGTCGTCCCGACAGTGGAGCGCACCGGCCTGGACGAGGGCTACCTCGACGTCGGCGAGGTCGCGTCGGACTTTCTCCAAGCACGCTGGATCGCCGAGGCCGTGCAGGTTTCCGTTCGCGCTGCGACGAGCCTCACGTGCTCGCTCGGCGTCTCGTCGTCGAAGGTGGTCGCGAAGGTGGCGAGCGACTACCGCAAGCCGGGCGGCCTGACTGTCGTTCCGGCCGGGACCGAAGCGGCGTTCCTCGCTCCGTTCGACGTCCGGCGGCTGCCGGGCGTCGGTCCGAAGGCCGAAGCGCGGCTCCGCGCTGCGGGCGTGACGACGGTTGGTGCGCTCGCTGCGCTCGGCGACGTGGATCTCCGCCGGCTGCTGCCGGGGAGCGTCGGGACGCTCCTGCGCGAGCGCGCGCGCGGCGTCGACCGGCGCGAGCTCGAGCTGTCGACCGCGCGCATCTCGATCAGCGTCGAGAACACGTTCGAACGCGACCTCACGGATCGCCGCAGGCTGCATGACGAGCTGCGACGGATGGGAGGGGCGGTGGCGGAGCACTTGCGCGAATCCGGCCGCACGGCGCGCACGGTCACGACCAAGCTGCGCTACACCGACTTCTCGATCCGCAGCCGCTCGACGTCGTTGCGCGTCGGCATCGACGACGGCTCCGAGATCGGCGAGCTCGCGTGCGGTTTGCTCGACCGCGCGCTCCGTGACCGGCCCGGTGCGCTCCGGCTCGTCGGTGTCGGCGTCTCCGGCCTGTCGGACTTCAGGCAGCTCGCGTTTCCCGCAGTTTCCGACGACACGTTCGGCCATTACCCGTCCGGCGTATCGACGCCACGACGGCCGTTATAGACTCGCCCGCGGAAGCGCATCGCGGTCCGCGCGGCCCTAGACCTCACGACCGCCGCGGGCGCCTTCCGACAATCGACGCAAGTCGGGAGGGGTGGAGATTTGCCGCGTCCGAAATCTGCGGCCGAGCCGCAGCCAGAACCGGAACGCCGGGCCGGGGAGCAACCGCCCGGCCAGTTCGTCTCCGACGAGCTCCAGTCGGACTGCACGCGATTCCTCGAGGAGATCAAGGACGTCGTGCGTCGGCGGTCGGAGGCGGGCCTGACTCCGCGCCGCTGAGGCGACGCCGGGCTCGACCCGGCTGCTGGGTACACCGCCATCTACATCTACATCCCCCTCCGGCAAGCAGCCGCCGAGGAATGAAACCCGCGCCCGCCGGACATGTCCAGTCGCGAGCACGATGCCGAGCTTCGACCTGACGATCGAGATCGACCGACCACCCGACGAGGTCTTCGCGCTCCTCACGGATATCGACCGGCTACCGGAATGGCAGGAGAGCGCCGTCAGCGCGTCCGCGAACGGCCCACTCCGAGTCGGGACGGTGATCGGCGAGCAGCGGCGATTCATGGGCCGCGACGTCCAGACGAAGGACGAGGTGACGGCGTACGAGCCGCCGCGACGATTCGACCTCAAGTCGAGCGGCGGACCGGTCTCCTACACCATCCGCCACACGCTGTCCCCGTCTGGAACCGGGACGATGCTTCGCTTCGAGGTCGACGTGCAGGTCGGCGCGATGATGCGCCTCGTCGCGCAGGCGCCGATCAAGGCGGCCGAGCGAGAGCTGCGATCGGACTTCGAGCGGTTGAAGCAGCTCGTCGAGACGAGCTGACGCTAGTGAACCCGGAACGTCACGCTCACGACGGCATAGACGTCCTTCTGCCGTGACGTCGTGTCGTTGATTCCGTAGTCGCTGATCTCGGTCGAGTTCCGCGGGACGACCTGGTACACGCCGAGGTCGGCGCTTCGGACGGATCCGAGGTGGCCGCCGATTCCCTTGACGATCGTCTCCGCTCGGCGGTGCGCGTCCGCGATCGCCTTCGTCAGCGCACGCAAGCGCGCGTCCGCCAGGTCCGTCGTCAGGTATGCGAGCGACCCCGTGGAGATCGGGATTCCCTGTGCGAGCAGGTCGGTCGCCGACGCCGCCACCTGCTCGACGTCGTCGATCTGACCGGAGCTGACACGGAACCGTTGCACGAGGCGAAATGCCGGCACACGGTGCTTCGGCGCGACGAGCATCGTGATCCCGATCGTGTCGACCGGCGGCTCCGACACCGCCGAATCAGGGATCCCCTGGCGATGCAGGAACGTGCGGACGGCGGTCGCCCGCTTCCGCAGCAGACGCACTGCTTCCTGCGGCCGGACCGCGTCGGCGCTCACGGCGACGCTCCAGTGGACAAGGTCGGCGCTGATCTCCTGACGCGCCGACCCGGTGACGCGGATCGTGTCGCGCGCCCGCTTCACGTCGCGGATGGCGCTTGCAACGACGACGCCGGTGATCACGAGACCGATCCCGATCGCGACCAGGCCGAGCAGGAGCTCCGGGAGCCGAGGCGGTCGGCGCGAACCGTCGGTCACCGGCATATTGTGATTCGCGTCGCGGGCAAAATCCACAGGCGTAGCTGCGCTGCGCCGTCACACTCACCAGGAGGTTCGCGGATGGTGTCCGAGGCGACGATCGAGGACGGGGTGCCACGGGGCTTCGAAGGCGACGACGCACGCTTCGCGGAGCTCGGGATCAACCTCAACGTGCTTCCGCCGGGGAAGCCGATGGCGATGTACCACGAAGAGGAAGCGGAGGAGGCGTTCCTCGTCCTGCGCGGCGAGTGTCTGCTGATCGTCGAGGGGCAGGAGCGTCCGCTCCGGCAGTGGGACTTCGTGTTCTGCCCGCCGTGGACGAAGCACGTCATCGTCGGCGCCGGAAGCGGACCCTCACTCGTGCTCGCGGTCGGGGCACGCGGCAAGCGCGGTCTGAATTACCCGGTCGACGACGCGGCCATTCGGCATGGCGCGGGCGTCGGCGAGGAGACGACCGAGCCGGCCAAGGCGTATGCCGGGTTGAGCCGTCTCCAGCCCGGCCCGCCGCCGGAGCTCTAGCCACCCCTAGCCAACGGCCGCCGCTCGTCCTACGCTCCGCGGGTTCGTCATCCGAGGAAGGGAGTCGTCTTGCGGAAGGTCCTGATCGGGGCAGCGCTCGTGCTCGTCCTTGCCGCGTTTCCCGCGGCAGCGGGAACAAGCGTCGCCGCGCACGCACCGCTGCGGTTCGACCCGAACAAGAAGATCAGCCAGAGCACGAGTTCGAACTGGTCCGGCTACAGCGCGATCAACGGCCGATACACGAGCGTCTCGGCGAGCTGGAAGCAACCGGCGGCAAGTTGCACATCGGCGGCGACGTACTCGAGCTTCTGGGTCGGTCTGGACGGCGACGGCAGTAATACCGTCGAGCAGACCGGTACGTCTGCGGACTGCAGCGGGGGCGTCCCGAAGTACTACGCGTGGTACGAGATGTATCCGAAGTTCCCGGTCAACCTGTCGCTCCCGATCAGCGCGGGCGATTCGATCAGCGGCTCGGTGACGACGGACGCCAGCGGGCGCTTCACGCTGACGATCACGAACCTCCGCACCGGACAAAGCTTCACGACGACGCAGACGCTGAAGAAGGCGCGGCTGGCGTCGGCCGAAGCGATCGCGGAAGCGCCGTCGGGGTCCGGCGGCGTGCTCCCGTTGACGAACTTCGGGACGGCGAGCTTCAGCTCGACGATGGTGAACGGCCAAGCGATCGGGAACTTCAGTCCCGACCGCATCGACATGGTCTCCGGTGGGACCACGAAGGCGACGACGTCCGCACTGAGCGGCGGAACGTCGTTCAGCGTTACCTGGAAGCACTCCTAGCCCAGCGCGACGGGCCGGGCCTGACCGAGGCCCGGCCGTCGCCCTGGACGAAGATCGTCCAAACCGGACACGTCCCGGGTCTGACCCGGGCCGTGTCCGGAACCGCCATGCCATCCTGGCGCGAACGGACGAGCCCGACGCGGCCACGGGTGAGGTCGCGAGGCCGCTCCCCGGCGCGGTACCGGCAACGGCCATGTCCCGAGCAGCCACGGCCCGGGTCTGACCCCGGCCGTGGCTGGAAGGGGCGTTCGACCGCGAGCAATTGAGTGCCGAGCGTGTGACCGAACGTCCGCGAACGACGCGGTTCGCGCGCTCCGGCGCACCCGTGCGCGCCAGTGCTGGCGCGACGGGCCCGTTTCACCGCCGGAGGGCCGGACAGGACTGCAAGGAGGCCGGCGCCGGAAATCTCCTCCTCCAAGCGCCGGTCGGGGTCTTTTTCATGAGCTGGTCGCCCAGACCTTGCGGCCGGCTCGTGTGCGCGGCGCGCGAATGAGGCGACGCGCCTACGCCCTGATGGGCCGCACCTCGTTTGGGCGGTCGATGTCTACTGCGTCGCGAGGACGCGAAGGAGGCGCTGGCCGCGTGCTGCGCGACGAGCCGAGTGGAGCGCGATTTCAGCGTGGGCGAGATCGAGCTCGACGAGCGCCGGGCGATCATTGAACGAGCAGCGCGGAATCCGTTCGTTGCGCGGAGTCAGACGGAGTACCGTGGAAGGTGACCGAGGGCAACTCGCTGCGTGAGGGGCTTCCCCGGCCGGGGTATCCGGCGTCGAGGTGAGGGGGCCCGAGTGGGTCAGAGAATGCGAGAGCTGCGCGCCGCCCAGAACCGGACGAGCCTTCGCACCGCGAACGAGTTGTGGGATGCCGGGGGCGAGTTGTTGTTTGCGCCGGAGTTGGCGATCGTCTGCGAGTGCGTCGACGATGCGTGCCTCGAGAAGATTCCTTTGTCGATGCTGCAGTTGTTGGC
>VAXB01000070.1 GCA_005883995.1 Actinomycetota bacterium | reverse complement strand
GGGCGTTTCCTTGAGCTCGCGCGAGAACGCGAGCCCGTCCTTCCCTGGAAGGCCGACGTCGAGGATGACGACGGCCGGGGCCCAGAAGCGCGCGATCTCTGCTGCTTCCTCGGCGGATACGGCTTCCTCGACGACGAACGCGTCGGCGGTCAGCGTCGTGCGAAGCAAGAGCCGAAGGCCGGCGTCGTCGTCGACGACCAGGATGCGCCGGCGTTCGGGCGAAACGGCGCGCTCGTCCGGGGCAGGGGGACGCGCGCCGATGCGCTCGGGTTGAGGCCAAGGTCAGAGGCGGGCGCGTCGGAACCCCGCAGCATCCCGCGGCCGCGCAGGATGATCGCGAGCAGCAGCGACCACACCCCGACGGCGATCGAAACCCACGCCCAGGTCGGCACCTGTTCAGTCCTCGTTGCGCTGCGTTGGCATCATCGGCGGTGGACGGTGGCCGCAGCGCGCACCCTCCGCTTGAAGTATCGCTGCAAACGAGGAAGGAACAAAGCCGGCCGAACCCCCGACCGGCTTGTCTCATGTTTCGGGGCCCGCGATGAGTTCCAGGCCTCGGCGGAGTCTCTTCCTTCAGAAACCACGAGAAAGGAGTCGAGATGCTGACCGAGGTGTCGCCGGAGACCGATGCCGGTAGGCGCGTGCTGGTCGGGAGGTGCCAGTGCGGCACCGTCCGGTACCGCGTCGACGACAGCTTCATCTACGGATTGAACTGCCACTGCTCGGCGTGTCGCGCGGCGACTGGTTCGGCGTTCAAGCCGCTCGGCGGCATCGAGCGGGAGAAGCTCGAGGTGACCGACGGCATGGACGCGCTGCTGATCGTCGGCGACGATGTCTCGAACGACACCCGCTGCCGCGCGTGTGGCTCCCTGCTCTTCTCGGTCGTGCGCGACGGCGGCTACGTGCACGTCGCGTTGGGATCGCTCCTCGACGAGCCGACCCTGCGGCCGACGAAACACATCTTCGTCGGCTCGAAGGCGCCTTGGTTCGAGATCGCCGACGACCTGCCGCAGTTCGAAGAGCACGCGACGCCGCTGACGCCGGAGGACGCCGCGGACCGCTCGCTCAGGAAGGTCAGTGCGATCAGCCTCTTCGTCGAAGATCTCGGCGCGGCGAAGTCGTTCTACCGCGACGTCTTCGGTGCTGACGTCGTCTTCGAGGACGACAGCTCCGTTTGCGTGAAGCTCCACCGCCTCTTCCTGAACCTCCTTCTGGTTTCCGCGGCGCAGGAGCAGGTCAAGCCGGCCGCCGTGGCCGACCGTGACGCGGGATCGCGGTTCCAGCTCAGCGTGTGGGTCGACGATGTGGACGCGGTGTGCGCGCTGCTCCGGCAGCGCGGCGTCGAGCTGCTGACAGGTCCAGCGGACCGCGAGTGGGGACTGCGGACCGCGACATTCGTAGATCCCGCCGGCCATAGCTGGGAGGTCGCGCAGGAGCTGCCGCGATCGCAGGAGGGAGAGCAGCAGTGACGGTCAACATCTTCAGTGCCGAGAACACCGAGGGGAGGATCGACGTTGCCCGCGCGGCCGGGTCGGCCGCGACGGCGATGTACATCTACGACCTCTCGCCGGGACAACGCGCGTGCCCTTACCACTACGAGTACGAAGAGGAGTGGCTGCTCGTCGTCGACGGCGCGGTCGTGGTCAGAACGCCCGACGGCGAGCGCTCGCTCGGCCGCGGCGATCTCGTCTGCTTCCCGGCGGGACCGAGCGGTGCGCACGACATCGCCAACCGCAGCGATTCGCCCGCGCGGACGTTGGCGTTCTCGAGCGCGCGCGTCCCCGCCGTCTCCGTCTACCCGGACAGCAACAAGATCGGTGTCTGGCCGGGCATCGAGGCCGACGAGCTCGTCTTCAGACGCGATACCGCGGTGCCGTGGTCGGACGGCGAGGAAGGGTTTTAACGACGGCCGCCGCGCTTCAGCGACTGCCCAGGAACTCGAGCACGCGCTTCGTCAGGAGTGTGGCTGCGTCTTCGTCGTACGACGGGAGGCTCGAGTCGGCGAAGTAATGCTGATCGCCTGGATAGAGGAACAGCTCGCCGTGCTCGGCTGAATCGACGACCTCGCGGGCCGCATCGAGATCGCCTTCGCCGACGAACATCGGGTCGGCGTCCATCCCATGGATCTGGACCGGGACGCCCGCGGGCCACGACGGCCCGAACTCCGACATCGGCACGCACGAGTAAAAGAGCAGCGCGCCGCGCGCGCCGGCTCGCGTCTGCGCGAGCTTCTGCGCCGGAAGGACCCCGAGCGAGAAGCCGGCATAGACGAGCTCGGTGGGCAGCTCGTCCGCGGCCCGCGTCCCGCGCTCGATGATCTCGCCGAAGCCGATCTCTTCGGCATATGCCACGCCTTCGTCGAGCGTCGTGAAGGTACGGCCGTCGTACAGGTCCGGCGTGTGCACAGTGTGGCCGGCTTGTCGCAGCTCGTCAGCGAACGCGCCGAAGCCGGTCGTCTGACCAAGTGCGTGGTGGAACAGCAGCACCTCTGCCATCGCGCCTCCTCTTCGTGGAACGGATCGGGATTGTTACCGGCGAGCGCGCGAAGCGCCGCACAAGAACCGTCGGCGCCGCGACGAGGGGCCAAGGGCAAACGTGTGCCTGACCCGGAAGAAGGGTCAGGCACTCAAAACCTGAGGGTCAGACCCTTTCTTCTGGGTCAAGAACCGTCGGCGCCGCGACGAGGGGCGAAGCGCAAAAAAGTGCCTGACCACCAAGAAGGGTCAGGCACTCAAACCTGAGGGTCAGGCCCTTTCTTTTGGGTCAAGAACCGTCGGCGCCGCGACGAGGGGCGAAGCGCAAAAAGTGCCTGACCCGGGAAGAAGGGTCAGGCACTCAAGACCCGAGGGTCAGACCCTTTCTTTCGGGTCTGACCCTTTTTCGCGTCAAGAACCGTCGGCGCCGCGACGAGGCGCCAAGCAGAAAGGGTGCCTGACCCGGGAAGAAGGGTCAGGCACTCGGAAGGGTCAGGCACTCGGAAAGGGTCAGGCACTCGGAAAGGGTCAGGCACTCGGAGGGGGCGTCAGACCGTGTTGCGCTGCGCCCAGAGGGCAGCCTGCGTCCGGTCGGTGACGCCGATGCGTTGGAAGATGTTCGTCAGATGCGCCTTCACCGTCTTCTCGCTGATCTCGAGCTCGCGGGCAATGCGCTTGTTCGGCAGGCCCTTGGCAACGAGGCGCAGGACGTCGCGTTCGCGGGCCGAGAGCTCGAGCGCCGGCTTGTCCTCCGTTCGCGCGGCGAGCACCTCGCGCGCTGCCTTCGGGTTCAACGGCGCTTCCCCGCGCGCAGCTGCGCGCACGCCTGCGAGCAGCTCTTGCGGCTCCGCGTCCTTGAGCAGGTAACCCGAGGCGCCGGCGTCGAGCGAGGCCATGATCTGCTCGCGGCTCGAGAACGAGGTGAGCACGACGACGCGCACGGCGCCGTCATGCGCGGCAACGATCCGCCGCGTCGCCTCGACGCCGTCCATCACGGGCATCGAGAGGTCCATGAGCACGACGTCGGGCGCGAGGCTGCTCGCCAGGTCGACGGCCTCCGCGCCGTTGGTCGCCGCGCCGACGAGCTCGATGTCCGCCTCATGCGCAAGCAGCCGCTCGAGCCCGGCACGGACGATGGGATGATCCTCCGCCAGCAGCAAACGGATCATCGCGGCGCCTCGACGCAAACGCGCGTTCCGCGCCCGGGATTCGAGTCGATTTCGAGCCGGCCGCCGGCTTCACGAACGAGATCGCCGAGGAGTCGCAGGCCAAAGTGCCCTTCGGAGGCCGCGCCGCCGAAGCCGCGTCCGTCGTCCGCCACCGTCAAGCGTGCGATGCCGTCCTCGCCCTGCACGCGAACGCGCACGTTCTGGGCAGCAGAGTGCGACGACACGTTGCGCAACGCTTCCTGCGCGCACCGGTAGAGCAGCGTCTCGGTGGGCTCCGAGAGCGAAAGTTCGGGTGACACATCCACGTCGGCGCTGATTCCACGCGGTGCGAGTGGTGCAACGAGATCACGGAGGGCGGCCTCGAGACCGGTGCGGTGCAGGTCGGGTGGGTAGATGTCGACGAGCAGCGACCGCAACTCGCGGATCGTGCGCCGCGTTCCGGCGGCGGCCTCGCGGACAGCGGCCTCCGTTTGCGCCGGGTCTTCGGTCCCGAGGGTGTCGGCCGTCGCCGTGAGGCTGTAGGAAACGCCGGCAAGGTCCTGGACCGCGCCGTCGTGAAGGTCGCGCGCGATGCGCCGCCGCTCGAGCTCCGACGACTCGATCGCGCGTCGCAGCAGCGTCTCGCGTTGCGCCTGTCCCTCACGGAGACGGCGTGCGCCGCGCCACGCGAGGGGTAACTGCACGAGCCAGAGCAGCGCGAGCGTTCCGAGAATCGGTGGCAGGAAGGCAAGCCAAAGCCGCCGTCCGCTCGCGGCTATCGAGCTGTAACGGTCGTACGTCTCGAACATGAGCCGCTCGCCGGACGCTGCGCGGATCGGAAGGTAGACCTCGAGCAGCTTGTGGTAGCCGCGCTCGAACCGGTTCTCGGGCCGGCTGAGGTCGCTGACCTCGGCGTCGACCCGACCGCTCCGGAGGACGGCTTGCTCATCCGAGCCGAGCGGATACCGCGACCCGATCAGCCGATGCTCGTCCGAATAGACGATCGTGCCGTCCGGCCGCCAGAGCTTTACGCGCACGACGCGCGAGCCCAGGATTCCGTGACGCACGACGCCGTCGACCTTCGCGATTGCCGCGGGCTTGCCGCGCAGCAGCGCCGTCGTGACGTTCGGCTCGACGATCCCACGGCCGGCGAGCGCCGCGACCTGCTTCGCGTTGCGGATCGCCTCGCTCTGGCCGACGTGGCGTAGGAGATAGACGCCCGCCGCGCCGAGGAGAAGGAGCGCGGCGATGCCGCTGAGCGCGTACTGCCCAATCGCACCACGCATGCCCGAAGTCGCCGTCGAGCCGCGGCCTGCTGCCTGCCCTTCCATCCCTCGCCATATACCCGGGATCGCGCTCGTCAGATTCGCCTCGGCCATTACGCCCTAAGGCTGCATTCCTCCACGGCTCGCAGGCAAGACGACCTTGGTCCTACGACCAATGTCGTCTTGTGACCCGGACCGGAGCGCGGGCAGTCTCGACGGCGTAGACGCCCACTGTTCGAAAGGAGTCAGACGACATGAAACGACTTGCGACCATCCTCTTCTTCGCTGCGCTTGCCGGGAGCGTGCTCGCCGCGACGAGCGCCGGCGGCACCGCCGCACCCTCGGCGTTGCGCGGAACCGTCGGCCCAGGCTTCACGATCGCGCTGGTCAAAGGGAGCAGCACGGTCAAGACGCTGCGCCCCGGCACGTATCGCATTACGGTCTCCGACCGTTCGGCCGAGCACAACTTCGAGCTCCAGCACGGATCGTCGGTGCGCCAGCTCACGTCGGTCGCGTTCACGGGTACGAAGACCGTTACCGTCCGCCTCACGCGGGGCACCTGGCGCATCTTCTGCGCGCCGCATGCGTCCGTGATGACGCAGAAGTTCACGGTCGGCGCCGCGACGAGCGTCGCGCACGACGATCGTCGTGGAGAGCCTGAGCCCGGCGACGACCGGCACGGTGAGCCGGAGCCCGGCGACGACCACGGCGGCAGGTAAGGCGCTCCCTTCGGGCGGTCCTTCCACATCCTCACGGTGGAAGGGCCGCCCTCGCCGAACCGCTCAGAGCGGACGCGCGCCGGGAGCGTGGCGGCTTTCGGGGAACCTCGGCAAGCCGTCGTCGGGGATCGATTCCCACGCCGCGGCGTACGTCACGAACTGCCGCACCGACGGACGAATGCCGGGATCGTCGTCGAACGTCCCCATCCGGATGGCGACCGATTCGGGATGACTGGGTTCGAGCCGAAGATCGCCGACCCGCAGTCGCCGCAGAACCACTTCTCGCCGTCGCTGTCGGGTGGTTTCCACATCCGCAGCCTCTCTTGACCGGCGACGATCCGGAAGCTACCCGGGGCCGGGTGCGCCTGCGCCGAAGCCGCGGTACCACTCCGCCGCTGACATCGCTTGCAGTGGCAGTAGCTCGCGCGCAAGAGTGGCTCCGAGACTTCGAAGCGAACCGCGCCGCAATTGCAGCCGCCGCTCAGCGGGAGGGTCATCGCGGGCGGGGTCTCGGTTCCGGACGTTGGGCGAGTCTTGCATACGGCTTCGCCCGCGAACGATTGCTGACACGAAAGAAAGAGCACGCGAGGCTCGGGGAGGTAAGGTCGCTAGATGAGCATCGGCGGTAGATCGCAGGCGCGGCAGCGCATGCTGCGGCGAGCGGGTTTGATCGCCGGCGTTCTCGTGCTGTTGGCTCTTGTGTTCCTGATCGGCGGCCACTGGTTGCTGGGCGTGATATTCGGGATCGCCGCCGTTGCAGCCATCTGGCTGTTCTTGCAGGCGCGAACCGTTCGCTAGTCGGTAGCCGGCGGGCCCTACAGCCGTCCCCGCCGTTCGCAGTTCGCTGCGCGAAAGGCGCGACTAGATCACCGGCTCGAGAATTTCTGCGTGCTCCTCTTCGGGCGGGTATCCGTAGGCGTAGACGACGAGATCGTGGTCGGCGTTATTTGCGGCTTGAAGGGGTGTTCCTGGCGCGACGTGAATGAGACCGCCGGCCGGAATATCGTGGCGCTCCGCCGGGTCCTCGACATACATTGACAAGATCCCGCTGAGGACGACGAACGTCTCCTCCTGAAGACGATGGCGATGACGCCGTCCCTTGGCGCCCGGTTCGTAGCGCCACAGATTCCCACGCGTGTGATGGAAGTTCGCGACCGCGCTGAGCTCGGCTACGTGTCGCGCCGGCTCGCCCGGCTCGTGCGGCCGGGTGATCCACTTGCACTGCTGCGGTCGGACGACGCGAAATCCCATCGGAACGCGACAGTAGACGAGGCGCGACGAGTCTGCGCAGCGGCTGCGGCTCAGCCGCGCGGGGTTGCGATCCGCAGCCGGTTTCCGTCGGGATCGCTGATGTCGCACTGGCGCCCGGCCAGCCCTTCTTCGTCGACCGGGACGCCGAACTCGTGCGACACTGCGTCGATGTCGGTTACGTAAAGGTGGATCAGCGTGTCGGGGCGGGCATCGCCCGTGTGCTCTGACAAGTAGAGGCGGACCGAGCCACGCGCGACCGAGACGAACCAGGGAAATCCGGGCTCGAACTGGTGCTCCCACTCCTTTCGGAATCCAAGGCGCGCGTACCACGCGACGGCGCGGGCAGCGTCCTCCACGCGTAGAACCGGCACGACTTGCTCGTCCACAACTCCGAGGCTAACGACCTCGACGTGGCCGGCAGTCGGTATGCACTTCGACCTCGCGCTACGAGCGGCGGCGCTCAGCCTGCGCGCGTTTCCAGGCGGCCGACCCGCGGCTCTTGTGATGCAGACCGAAGTATCGCCCCGGGAACCACCATCTGACAGCGCGGCCGAGAGCAGTTCGTCTGCACCAGCAGTCAGGATCGCAGCCGCACTCGCGGCCGCGCGGATTGTGGATGCGCTGAGCGAGGCTTCGCGCCACGCCATCCAGGGTGCCACAGCCACCAGTACTCCGCTGCGACGGTTATCGACGAGGCGAGAGATCGCCACGCTGCCGGCGCGTTCGGTTCCTGCGCTGGCCGGCTACCTGCGAATGCAGGTGTAGGCGGCGAACATGCGGTTTGGGCTCACCCATCGGTCGCTGATCTCGAAGCCGACTCGTTCGAGCATCGGCTCGATCAGCCACGAATAGGTCGAATGCTCTTCGCGAATGTGTTCGGCAAGTTGGTCGGCCGTCCAGCCCATCGTCGGATCGGCCGGGGCCGAAGCCAGCCAGGCGTTGACCGTCGCTGCCGTCTCGCTCGGATCGAAGGAGTAGACGATGTCGCGCACGCGCAGCACGCCTCCAGGCTTCAGCAACTGCGCGATCCGTTGGAGCGAGGCAGCTTTCCAGAAGTCGGGCAGGTGGTGAAGCGGGTTCCGCGTGGATACGGCAGCGACGTACTCGGGGTCGAGGTGCTCCGGCCCCGCATGCGCAAGCTCGTCGAACTGCCAGGGAATTGAATCGCGCGCCACGATAGGTCCTTCCTCATCGAACGTCATTTACCCGCCGACCAGCGTTCGCGGAGAGTCAGCTGCGCTCGTACGAGCAGGCACCTCACACTTCCCGTGCCACGTCACGCAGCGCACCGCCGCGCGTGCGTTCCGCAATACACCCTGACCGGTCTCTATCCGCGAGGTACGCTGCTTGCGTGATCATGTGGATCCTCTTTGCCCTGCTCGCCGTGGCCTTCGTCGTCGTTGGCCTGGCCACACGTCGAAGAACGGTCGCCCGCGAGCATCCCGCGAGCGAAGATGCGCAAGAACGAGCGCGAACGGAGCAGGAATTCGCCGACGCGGACGCGTTCGAGGCGAAGTGGCGTGAGGAGGACAAGGACAGGTACCACCAGGAGCGCTTGCCCTAGCCGAGGTTGCCTGCGCCGGCGTACGAATCATGCCTGGCGCGGCCGAGATAGGCCCGCGGCCGGCGGCTAGCGCGGCTCCGACCAGCAAGAGGTAAGAGCCGGGGGGCGAGCGTCACTCACTCCTGGGAGCGTTCGAACCGGATCGCGGATTCCGGCGAATGTGCTTCAGCAGCACGATCGCGTTGTCCACGAAGGAGGAGACATGAGGAAGCTCGCACTGCCGGCGATCGCCGCCGGAACCTGCACGTTGATCCTGGCCGCCAGCTCACTAGCGGCGCCGCAGAAGACATCCTGGACGGCCGCGCTCAGCTCGGGCCAGGAGGTGCCGAAGCAGGTAGTCAAGAACACCGCGGCACATGGCCTGTTCAAAGGAACCGTGAGCGGCGGCAAACTCAAGTGGCGCCTCACGTTTGCGAAGCTCACAGGCTCGGCGACGGCCGCGCACATCCACACCGGCGCGAAGGGCAAATCAGGGAATGTCCTGATCCCCCTCTGCGCACCGTGCCACAGCGGCGTGAGCGGGACGGCGACGCTGAGCGCGAGCGCGCTCAACGACTTCAAGAAGCATCTGCTGTACGTGAACGTCCACACGGCGAAGAACCCCGCGGGCGAGATCCGCGGCCAGCTCGCGCGAGGCTGAGCATCCGCTAGCGTGGCGCCGCTCGCGCGAGCGGCGCCACATGCCTCCGCGCGCGTCTAATACCGGTCGATCTCGATCAGCCGCTCGTCGCTGATTCCGAAGTGGTGCGCGATTTCGTGAAGGACGACGTGCTTGACCGCGGCGTGAAGCTGTTCGACGCTGCTCCCGTACAGACGCTCGAGCGGGCCACTGAAGATCGTGATCTTGTCGGGCATCGCGCCGGAGTAGCCACTGCCTCGCCGCGTGAGGGGAATGCCCTGGTAGAGACCGAGCAGCCGTTGCCCGGGCGGCGGTTCCGCTTCGACGAGGATCGCGACGTTGGAGATCGAATCGCGCAGATCCGCCGGCAGCGAATCGAGGGCTTCCCGCACCCACCGTTCATAGTCAGCCTCGGGCTCTTGGACGAAATCGGATCCCACTCCGTCGAACCTACCGTCTGCGTCAGCGCGTGTACGGCTCCAGCAGGTGACTGAAGTCCCAGGTGTTCTGCACGATCCCCGAGCAAGTGTTGGAGTCCGTCGAGCCGGGACAACCGCCGTTGTCGCGCTGGATCGCCCAGATCGAGAGCGTGCTGATCCCGACAGACGCTGCGAAGTCGTACAGCCGCTGCGCGTCCGAGAGGTACGTGACCTCGCTCTTCTGCGGGTAGTCGTCGATCCCCGGCAGGATCGTGGTGCCCTCCATGGCCCAGATCTGCGCGTCGCTTCTCGCCGGGTACAGCGTCTTCAGTTGGTTGAACAGTCCTTGCGCCGCGCTGATCGCTGCGCCGCCCATGTCCGTCGTCACCTTGTCGTAGTAGTCGAACGTCATGATGTTCACGACGTCGACGCGCGTGCCGTTCGCGATCGCGTTCTGCAGGATGGCGATGCCGGTGGGCTCGAGTCCGGCTGGAGTCGTCGGAACCGTATAGCTGACCTGCAGCGTTCGGCCCTGCGCGGCGGCCCAATCCTCGACGATCTTCAGCGCCTTGTTGCGGCGATCGATGCCGTCGGTCCTCGTCAGCGACCGCCCCTCGACATCCATGTCGAGGCGCTTCACGTCGTACGTCGTGATCAGGTTCTCGTACGCTGCGGCGATCGCGTTGACGTCTTTGCACGAATCTGCGATCTCCGTTCCGCCCTGGTCCGCGCTCCACCCGCCGAACGACGGAATGACGTCGCCGCCGACCGCGCGCAGCGACGCGATGTCGGAGAGGTACCGTCCCGCCGCGGTCGTCTGAGTCTTGTCACCGTTCCAGGCGAGCGTGCACGAGGTCTTGGAAAGCGTCTCGAGGA
>VAXB01000069.1 GCA_005883995.1 Actinomycetota bacterium | reverse complement strand
TCGTCGATCGACCCGCTGACGATCGGCCGCCGGATCCCGAACCCGGCTACGGAGATCGTCGTCTACTGCAGTAGCGCGGAGTGCGAGGACTCGCACGAGACAGCGGGGCGCCTTGTCGAGCTCGGGTACACGAACGTCCACCACTACGCCGGTGGCAAGAACGAGTGGCGCGATCTCGGCTACCCACTCGAGCGCGCCGGGGCGCCGTACGTGCCCTGAGACACACGAAGTGCCAGGCGCGTTCAGAGCGCCTGGCACTTCTTCTCACATCGAACCCGTGAACAGCGTTACATCACGAGCATGCGCCTCTACGACTACGGCCCTTCGGCCAACTGCTTCAAGGCCCGCCTACTGCTCGCACAGCTCGAACAGCCCTACGAGCGCGTGCCCGTCGACATTTTCGGCGGCGACACGCTGACCGACGACTTCGCCGGGAAAAACCCGGCGCGTTCGACCCCGGTGCTCGAGATCGACGACGGTCGCTACCTGCAGGAGTCGAATGCGATCCTCTGGTACCTCGCGGAGGGAACGCGCTATCTCCCGGAGGATCCGTTCGAGCGCGCGCACGTGCTCAAGTGGCTCGTCCTCGAGCAGACGGACGTGATGCCGGGGATCGGCGGCCTGCGCTTCCGCCTGCTGACGAACCGCTGGCGTGCGGATGAGCCGGAGGCAGTCCGGCGCCGCGAGCTCGGGCTAGGTGCATTGGCGATGCTCGACCGCCACCTGCGACGGCGAACGTTCGCCGTAGCGGAGCGCTACACGATCGCCGACGTCTCGCTGTACGCGTACACGCACACAGCGCCCGAGGCGGGGTTCGACCTCGCGGCGTTCCCGTCCGTAGGCGCGTGGCTCGCGCGCGTGGAAGCGCAGCCCCGGTTCGTGAACGACCTCGAGCCGTACCCGGCGAACGCCGAGCGCGGCGCAGGGTCGTCGACGTACGGCTGACGAACGGAACGGCGGCGCGTCGAGCTAGCGGCCGAGCCGCGTCTTGCGGCGAATGCCAAGCCGCCGATGCAAAGCCTTGTCCTCCGCACCGTCGCGGATCGCGGCCCAGACGAACGCAACGCCGACGATGAGGAGCGGCACAGCGAGCAGGACGACGAGCAGCACGCCCGCGATCGTGTTCACTGCGCGATCACGAATCGCACGGTGTGCCCGTGAGGCGCGAACCGCCCGCCGAGCTCTCCGGTGACGAGCTCGAACGTCAACTTGCCGCCGGCGCCCCGTCGCTGACGGACATAGGACGCCGACTCCGCCACGCTTCCGACCAGCGCGTAGATGCTTCGCCGGATCTCCCCCACGGCCGGCGCACCTCGCCACTCCAACTCCACCTCGAACGTCCCATCGCCGGACGTCCGTGACCCGCAGAGCGCGAGCGGCAGCGGTTCACATGCGGCTGCCAGGTGCGGCAGAAGGTGCGCATCGGGCTCTTCGGCGACCCAATCCGGGCATCCATCGCCTCGATCACCTCCGATGCTCCCGCGACGTACGCGCGCGCATCGCCGACGCCCTGGCCGCGCTCGTCGTCGTCCCACCTCTGGGCCATCCCGAGGGAATCCTACGACCCGTGTCACGGGGGCTGCGCGACGTCGCCGCGCGAACGTACGATGCGGCCATGTGCCGAAACATCCATCAGCTCTTCAACTTCGAGCCGCCCGCCAACGAGCACGAGGTTCGCGGTGCGGCGCTCCAGTACGTCCGCAAGGTCAGCGGCTTCACGAAGCCTTCGCGCGCCAACGAGGAGGCGTTCGACCGGGCGGTCGACGAGGTCTCGGCCGCGACGCAGCGGCTGCTCGACGCGCTCGTGACGACGGCAGCGCCGAAGGATCGCGAGGTCGAGGCCGACCGTGCCCGGGCGCGCGCGGCCAAGCGGTACGCCGCAGTCTGACGCGCTGGAGCCGCTCGGCGCGACTCAAGATTTCTCGCCGGCGGCTTCATCGCGCTGACTGACGGCCCCGTCGATCCTGGCGAGGACGTAAATCCGGCGACGATTGGTGCGACCTGCGCGTCCAAGATCGCTACAGATGCTGTGCCGCGAACGCGCGCATCGCCGCGTCGTCCGCGAACTGCACGACTGCGCCGTCCGCACCGGCTTCGAGCATCGCGTCGACACCGTCGGCGGCGACGCGCGGGACGATTCGGAGCTCGGGGTACCGCCGCTTCACGGCCGCGACCGCCGCCGCGTCGGAGCCGCGCGACGGATGCCAGACGTCGCCGAGCTCGAGCGTGCGCCGGATCGCCGCCGGAGAGCTTCCTCCGACCCAGATCTCCGGGCGCTTCGTCGGAACGGGGCCGAACGTCGCGCCGTGGAACGACCAGAACTCCCCGTCGAAGTCGCCTTCGCCGTTCCAGAGGGCTCGCATCACCCGGAGCGCCTCGTCGCCGCGACGGCCGCGCCGTTCGAAAGGCACACCCATGAATTCGTACTCGTCCACGTGCCAGCCCATGCCGACGCCGAGCGTGACGCGTCCCTCCGAGAGCTCCTGCAGGGTCGCGACCTCCTTGGCGAGGTGGATCGGATGGTGGAGCGGCACGAGCACGATCGACGTACCGAGCCCGATTCGCCGCGTCCAACCTGCGATCCAGCTCAAGGTGATCAGCGGGTCGTAGACGCGTCCGTACGGATCGACCCCCTCGGGGCCGACGATGATGTGCTCCGTCGTCCAGACCGAGTGGAATCCGAGCTCGTCCGCCGTCTCCGCCGTGCGACGGATTCCGCCGGCATCCGAGCTCGGCCCGTAGTTCGGCAGGATGACGCCGAAGTGCATCGCCCGAGCCTAACGTCGACGCGCGCCGCGGTGACGGTCCTCGTCCTCGCGTGCTGCGCGGGCTGTTCGTCCGTGACATCCGCGCGCGATTCGACGCTGCACAGTACGTATGTCGACCGCGGGCGAAACGGAGTGCTCGTCACCGGCCCCGGCGAGCCGCCGGTCGATCGTACGGCCCTCGCGCCGCGTGCGGAGGCGACCCGAACGCTCGCCGTCTTCGCGCAGATCACCGACGCGCACGTCACCGACGAGGAGTCGCCTGCGCGCGTCGAATGGCTCGACCGGCTCGGCACCCCCTTCACCTCGGCGTTCCGTCCGCAGGAGGCGCTGACGACCCAGGTTCTTGACGCCGCCGTGCGCGCAGTCGACCAGCTGCGCCCGGACGCCGTCGTCGAGACCGGCGACCTGATCGACAACGCGCAACAGAACGAGCTCGATCAGGCGCTCGCCGTCCTCGGCGGCGGCCGGGTCGACCCCAACAGCGGCGCGCCCGGGTACGAGGGCGTCCAGGCCGCGACGAACCCCGATCCCTTCTACTACCGACCCGACGTCGACCCGCCGCAGCACAGCGGCCTCCTCACCGAGGCCGAGCAGCCGTTCGTCTCTCCGGGGCTTCGCGCGCGTTGGTATCCCGCCGTCGGCAACCACGATGTGCTCGTGCAGGGAAACGTCGCGCCGACTCGGGCGACACGCGCGATTGCGATCGGTGGCCGCAAGCTGATCCAATTCGACCGCAGGGCTCTGCAGGCCGCGAGCTCGCGTGACCCGACCGTCCTGGGCCGGTTGCTCGCCCACGGCATCCCCGGCACCACGGTGCGCGTCGCGGCCGATCGCCGCCGGCGCGAGCTGTCGGCGGTCGACGTCGTGCAGAGGCTGCGCACGGCGAGTCACGTGCCTGGAACCGGGCCGCTGCTCGACTACTCGTTTGCGCTCGGTCGGAGCGCGCGCGGGGTCGTCCTTGACACGATCGACCGGCGGGGCGGAACGACCGGCCTCATCCGCCCGGCGCAACTTGCGTGGCTGCGTCGGGCACTCGCTGACGCGGGCTCGCGTTGGGTTGTCGTCTTCTCGCACAACCCGCTCACGAGCGCGCGCGGCGGCGCGGCGGCACTCGCGCTCCTCGACGCGGACCCGCACGTCGTCGCGGCCGTCAACGGCGACACGCACCGCAACTCGATCGAGCCGCGGCGCACAGCCGGCGGCGGCTACTGGTTGATCTCGACGTCGTCGCTGATCGACTATCCGCAACAGGCGCGCGCGTTCCGGCTCGCCGAGACGACCGACGGTCACGTCGTGCTCCAAACGTGGATGCTCGACACGGATCCGAGCGTCAAGCTGGCGGCAATCTCGCGCCAGCTCGCATACCTCGACTTCCAGGGCGGACGGCCCAAGCACTTCGCCGGTACGCCGGCCGACCGGAACGCGAACCTCTACCGATAGTGCCGGCGCGAAACCCAAAAGAAAGGGTCAGGCACTCGGGTCAGTCCTCGCGCAGCGGCGTGACGATCGCGTCTGCCGTTGCACTGCGCGTCGCCCAACCCGCGGCGAGCGCCGTCGCAACCGCGACGCCCACGAGGACGACCGCGATCGCGCTCCCGCCGGCACCGAGCGACAGCGAGACATACGACGCGGCGATCCGCGCGACGGCGGGACCGAGCACGCCGCGCTGCACCGCGATCCCGATCGGCGTCGCGACCGCCGCGAGAACGAGCGCTGCGCCGCCGAATACCGCGAAGACCTGCGCGCGGCTCGCGCCGAGCGCCCGCACCAGCGCGACCGCACGGCGGCGCTCCCGCGCGATCAGCGCGAGCATCTGCGCGAGCGCATAGACGCACACGAGGCCGTCGAGCACGGCGACACTTCGCAAAAGCGCAGCGAGAATGCGCAAGAACGACGTTCGGCCGCTCGAGCCGAGACCCGAGTCCTGCGCGATCCCACCGGTCTTCTGCGGGTACGTGCCCCGGCTGATCAGGATGTTGCGGACGCGGTCGAGACTCGCGCCCGGCGTGAGCTTCACGGCGATGTCGGCCGCCGCGAACGGGATCGCAGCGCGCAGCCGAGGCGCCTGGACGTAGGCGACGAGCCCTTCGTTGCGGAGCGCGTCGATGATCCCGACGACGCTGAAGCGCACCTCGCGGCCGGAAGGCAGCTGCGCCGCGAGCGTCGTCCCGACGTGGAGGTCGAGTGCCTGCGCGAGGCCGAGGCCGACGTCGACCTCGTCCGGCGTGCGGACACGGCGCCCCTGCGCGAGCGGCGGCGCCTCGTACTGCGAGACGTCGCCGGAGAAGCCGACGAGCGTGAACGACTCGCCGAGGTCGAAGGAATCGGCGGCGTCCGTCTCGTAGCGCAGGGCCGCCGCCGCGACGCCGCGGACGCGGCGAACAGCCGAGAGAGAGCTTTCGGATGCAGGCACGGTGAGCTGATAGCGCGTGCCGAGCGTTTGCGCGTTCCGCTCCAGGCTGCGCAGGACGTCGGCGATCGACAGAATCAGCAGGACGACCGCGGTCGACGCGGCCAGCACCGCGACGAGCGCGGCAGCTCGTGCGGGGCGCGCGAGCGCGAGTCGCGCGCCGAAACCGGCGAGCGCCGGCAACGGCAGTCGCCGCGCCGCACCGACGACGTCGGCTCCGCGGAGCGACTCGACCACGTTCGCACGCGCGGCGCGCCGAGCCGGCAGCCAGGTCGCTGCGGCGACGAGCAGCACGATCGCGATCCACGCGGCGACCAGCAGCCCGAGCGTCGCCGCCCAGGGCGGCGTCAGCTCGTTGAGGATCCCGAGCAACCGTCCGGTGGGGCCGGCGACGATGGCCCACCCGAGCAGCAGCCCGCACGCTGCGGCCGGCGCCGTGACGACCGTCGTCTCGAGCGCGTAGCCGGCACCGACGGCGCCGGGCGATGCACCGACCGCCCGCATGACGCCGATCGCCTGCCGGCGCCGCTGGATCTCCGCTCCCGCCGACGCGGCGAGCATCACGCCGGCGGCCGCGAGCGCAATCAGCGAGAACGCGACGAGGAGCGCCACCACGAGCCCCGCCGCGCGGCCGATCACGTGTCGGTAGCCGCTCTTCGTCACGAACCGCAGGTCGCTCAGCCCGAAGCTCGCCGAGCGGGCCTGGGCGAGCGTGACGTCGAGCTGCGACGGGTCGTTCAGCCAGAGGAGCACGTCGTTGACGGAGCCCCCCGTACCCGTGATCGCGCGCGCCGTCTCGTACGTGACGTAGATGCGAGGCGAGCGGCTGAGCGGATAGGCGACGAGCCCTGGAGTCGCCGCGATGCCGACGATACGGGCCGAACCGCCGCCAAGCTCGATCCTGTCGCCGACGTGGAGCTGCCAGCTACGCGCGAGTCCGCGTTCGACGACCGCTTCGCCGTCTCGGCGCAGGTCGCGTCCGGACGTCAGGGCGTACCCACGCGGCCCGCCGCCGCGGATTCCGTCGACGACCGCGTTCGCAAAATTCACGCCGGCCGCAATGCTCACGCCGGACTCCTCGTAGCGATACGAGGCGGCGCGAACGTTCACGAGCACGCTCACGCGCGACACGACGCGGTCCAGTGGTTGCCCGGCGAACGTGGCCGTGACATCCGGCATGTCTGCGGCCGCCGCCGACCGGTCGAACGCCGTCGCGAGCGCGAACACGATCGTGACGGCCGCGCCGACCATCGCGCCTGCGGCGGCGACACCGAGCGCAGTCATCACAGTTCGCGCGCGGTCACGCCGGAGACGCGCGAGCCCGTGGCGGAAGACCGCCGTCACGCGACCAGGCGTCCGGCTTCGAGTCTGAAAACGCGGTCGGCGAGCGCCGTCGCAGCCCGATCGTGTGTCACGAGCACGACCGCGCGGCCGGAGTCGGCGGCGCGTCGCAGCAGATCGAGCACCGCGGCCCCCGACTCCTCGTCGAGGTTCCCCGTGGGCTCGTCCGCCAGCAGGAGCGGGGGGTCGTTCACGAGGGCCCGCGCGACCGCGAGCCGTTGCTGCTCGCCGCCGGAGAGCGCCGATGGGAGGCGCCCCGCGACCTCGCTCAACCCGAGCTGCTCGATCAGCTCGGCGGCGCGCGGCGCCGCCTCGAGTCCGTCCCGCGCGAGCTTCGCCGGCAGGAGGACGTTCTCGATCCCGCTCAGCTCCGGCAGCAGGTGGAACGCCTGGAAGACGAATCCGACCTTCCGTCGCCGCACGTCCGTGAGGCCGCGTTCGTCCAACCGATCGACGCGGTCCCCGTCGAGCTCGATCTCGCCGGCGTCCGGCCGGTCGAGGCCGCCGAGGAGGTGCAGCAGCGTCGACTTCCCCGATCCCGATCGGCCGACAACGGCGACGAAGTCGCCGCGGTCGACATCGAGATCGGCGCCGTCGAGCACGCGGACCGCCGCGTGCCCCTCGCCGTATGTCTTGGCGAGCCCGCGCGCACGGACCAAGACCGACCCCACCACTCCCAGGATAGGGCGAGCCACTAGGCTTGGGCCGGCCGCCACCGAAAGGATCAGCGAATGTTCCGGGGTCATCGTCGCCGCCGGGCCGTCCCACGGCCCCAGGCACGCGTGCGTCTCGGCGGAGCCGGCGACTGGGTATCGGTGCGTCGACGTCGGCGCCGGTGGCGGTCGCTCGCGTCGCCGCTCCTCGTACTCAGGCCTCGCCTGAGCGTCGAGCCGATCTCGGCCGCCGAGCGCGATTTCTTCCATCGCCCCGCGTTCTACGTCCGCGTCGGCGCGCTCGGCCTCGTGGCGATGACGCTGTTCGCGATCCTGCTGCTGCGCCTCTGGGCGCTCGAGGTGATCCAGGGACGACAATTCGCGCACGTCGCACAGGCGCAGTCGTTCCGAACCGTGCACTTTCCGAGCGCACGCGGGCCGATCGTCGACCGCTCGCGCAGGCTCCTCGCCGGCACCACCGGAACGGTTGCCGTGACCGCCGACGCGGACACACTCGGAACGATCGACGCGCACGGGCGCTGGACGCCGTCGGCGGCCGGACACGCGCGCCTGCGCCGCCTGGCGCGGGTCGCGCACCTGCCGACCTGGAGGCTGATCGCGAACATCCGGCGCAGCGTGGTGCGCACGCCGTTCGCGCCGGCGGTCGTGATCACCCGGCCGTCCCGCGACCTCGCGTTCTACATCGACGAGCGCGCGAACACGTTCCACGGCTTCGACGTTGCCGTGCTGCCACAGCGGTGGTATCCGACGGGAGCGTTCGGCAGCGAGTTCCTCGGCCTGCTCGGCGAGGTCGACGCACGCGAGCTCCACCAACGCCGCTACGCGGGGACACGTGCGGGGCAGGTCGTCGGACAGTCGGGCGTGGAAGCGGCGTACGAGCACGTGCTGGACCGCGGGCTTACGAGCGGGCGCATTCCCGTCGACGCGCGCGGAAACATCGTCGGGCCGCTGCGCGCAATTCCACTCAGGGCGAGCACGCAGTCACTCCAACTGACGATCGACGCCCGGCTGCAACGTGTTGCCGAGCGGGCGATTCGGGACGGCATCGCGCTCGCGCACCGCGCGGGTCACGGCGACGCGGACGCAGGAGCCGCGGTCGTCATGAACCCGTGGGACGGCTCCATCTACGCACTTGCGAGTTATCCGACCTTCGACGAGAGCCGCGCCGCGCACGACCCGCGGTACTTCTCGTCGCTGTTCCGCGAGCCGGCCACGCCGTTGTTGAACCGGGCGACGCAGGGCCTCTATCCGACCGGGTCGACGTTCAAGCCGATCGTCGCCGAGGCAGCACTCGCAACGGGGTTGATCACGCCGTACTCGAGCATCCCTTGCACCGGCTCGCTCACGGTCGGAAACATCGTGTTCCACAACGTCGAGCCGGCGATCAACGCGAACCTCAACCTCGGCCAGGCGCTCACGATCTCCTGTGACACGTGGTTCTACCGGCTCGGCACGATGTTCTACGCGCGGCAGGCATCGACGGGCGCACTCGACATGCAGCACTGGGCGCACCTGCTCGGCCTCGGCCACACGACCGGGCTCGACGTTCCCGGTGAATACAACGGGGTCGTGCCGACGCCCGGCTGGCTGAAGAAGACGTTCCACGATCCGGCCCAGCGGATCTGGTACGAGGGCTACTCCGTCAACCTCTCGATCGGACAGGGCTACCTCGCGGTGACGCCGCTGCAACTGGCGGTCGCATACTCGGCGCTTGCAAACGGCGGCCGGGCCGTGCGTCCGCATGTGGGCCGCGCGATCCTCGGGCCCGGAGGAGCAGTCGTACGGCGGCTGCGTTTCCCGCCGCGCCGGCGCCTTCACCTCACCGACGTCGACGCGATCCGCTCCGGCCTCTTCAACGCGGCACACGCCGCCGATGGAACGTCGTCCGCGATCTTCGGGTCGTTCCCGGTTCCGGTGGCGGGCAAGACGGGCACCGCCCAGACCCCGAACGGAAGCGACCATTCGTGGTACGCGTCATGGGCGCCGGCAGGGCGCCCGCGTGCGGTCGTCGTCGTCCTGATCGAGCACGGCGGATTCGGCGCCGAGGCGGCCGCACCGGCTGCACGCGAGATCTACTCGGCGTTCTTCCACGTGCACTAGGGCGCGGTCGCAAAACCGAGGTCGAGCAGCCTCCTGGCGTCGGCGGCGACGTTCCCGTCGTGCAGGAGGACGGCGACGATCGTGCGTCCGTGCCGCGTCGCCGAGGCGACGAGGCAGTGGCCGGCGAGCGTCGTCCACCCGGTCTTGACGCCGTTCGCGCCCGGGTAGGTGCCGAGCAGCGGATTCTTGTTCACGTAGACCTTCTCGAACGTCGGCGCCGACCACGCGATGTGCGCGATGCGCGTGCGAACGACGCGGCGGAAGCGCGGGTTTCGCAACGCGACGCGTGTCAGTGCGGCGAGATCCCACGCGCTCGAGTAGTTGCCGAGGTCGATCACACCGCTCGGTGAGGAGAAGTGCGTGTCGCGCAGGCCCAGCTCGCGCGCATGGTCGTTCATGTCGGCGACGAACGCGCGCCGCGTTCCCGCGGACGCGATCGCAAGCGCGAGGGCATCGTCGTTTCCCGAAAACATCAGGAGGCCGTGGAACAATTTCCATGCACGCACGCGCTCGTGCGGCCGGAGCCCTTCCTTCACGAGCGGCACGCGCGTCACCGCCGGCGACACCGTGACGATCGTGTCGCGCGGCAACTGCTGTAACGCGACGTACGCCGTCATGATCTTCGTGGTCGACGCGACGGCGAGCCGGCGGTGCGGGTGGAGCGCCCAGAGAACGTGGCCGCTCCCGGCATCGATCACGATCGCGGCGCGCGCACCAAGACGCGGCCGCAGCGGCTTCCGCGCCGCGTGCGCCGGCCGCGTGCGCTCGTGCCTGCGGACGAGGATCACCGCCACGACGCCTGCGGCGACCGCGACGACGAGAAGCGCGACCGCAGGCCCGAGTCGCCTGCGCCCACGCCGAACGACAGGCGTCAGGACGCCCGTCGGCACGCGCGGCCGACCCTCCTCCACATCGCCGAACGTAGCACCCATGCCAGCCGGCGAGAGCCGCCGCCCCGCGACCAGCCGACGGTCAGACCCTCTTCTTCGGGTCTGACCTTCTTCGCGTCAGGAACCGCCGCTGTCGCGAGGACCGAGCGAAAAAAGTGCCTGACCCTGAAGAAAGGATCAGGCACTAAATGCGCGCACCCAGCCCAGGTATACTTGAGTCCTCAAGTAATGGAACTTGGCATCTACACCTTCGGCGAGCTGACGCCCGACCCGGCCACGGGAGCGACGATCACACCTGCCGAGCGAATGGCCGACCTGCTCGAGGAGATCGAGCTCGCGGACGCCGTCGGGCTCGACGTCTTCGGTGTCGGCGAGCACCATCGCCCCGACTTCGTCGTCTCCGCGCCGGGCGTCGTCCTCGGAGCGGCGGCTGTGCGCACGCGGCGCATCCGGCTCACCAGCGCCGTCAACGTCCTCAGCTCCGACGATCCGGTGCGCGTCTTCCAGCAATTCGCAACGGTCGACCTGCTCTCGAAGGGCCGCGCGGAGATCATGGCGGGCCGGGGCTCATTCATCGAGTCGTTCCCGCTCTTCGGCTACGACCTCCACGACTACGACGAGTTGTTCAGCGAGAAGCTCGAGCTCCTGCTCGCGCTGCGCGAATCCGAACGCGTGACGTGGTCGGGCGAGCACCGGGCGCCGCTCGACGACCGCGGCGTCTATCCGCGCCCGGTGCAGGAGCCGTTGCCGATCTGGATCGCGGTCGGCGGCACGCCCGAGTCGGCGATCCGCGCCGGCTCGCTCGGCCTGCCCATGGCACTCGGGATCATCGGCGGCCTGCCGGAGCGGTTCGCGCCGTTCGCCGAGCTTCACCGACGCGCAGCGGCCGAGGCCGGGCACGATCCCGCCGAGATTGCGCTGAGCATCAATTCGCACGGCTACGTCGCGGAGACGTCCGAGCAGGCCGCGGACGACGCATTCGCCCCGTTCGCGCAGATGATGAACAAGATCGGGCAGGAGCGCGGCTGGCGGCCGATGACACGGCTGGACTTCGACGCGTCGCGCACGCGCCGGGGCGCGAATTTTGTCGGCAGCCCGCAGGACGTGGTCGAGAAGATCCTGTTCCAGTACGAGATCTTCCGGCACGACCGGTTTCTCCTGCAGATCACCGTCGGGGCGATGCCGCACGACAAGGTCATGCGCTCGATCGAGCTGTTCGGGAACGAGGTCGCACCGGTTGTCCGCGAGGAGGTCGCGCGGCGCGAGGCCGCCGATCGCCGCGGCGCGACCGTCGGCTAGGCTCGCGCGCATGCCGCCGGCGCTCGCCGCACCGCGTTGATCGACCCGCTCGAGCGCTGGCGCGCGTACGGCGAGAAACCGGACTACGCCGGGCTCCTCACGTACGGCGGGGCGCGGTTCACCCAGGATGCATCGCTCCTCGGCGACTTCGACGTCGCCATAGTCGGCGCGCCGATGGACGACCTCGTGTCCGACCGCCCGGGGGCTCGCTTCGGCCCGCGCGCGATTCGCGCGGCGAGCTGTCCGCCAGGGCCGCACCTCGAGACGAAGGTCGACGCGTTTGCCGAGCTCCGAATTGCCGACTTCGGCGACGCGGCGGTGCTGCCGGGCGACGCGGCGCGCTCGCACGCCGCAATCGAGGCCCTCGTCGGCGAGGTCGTCGACGCCGGCGCGATCCCGATCGTCCTCGGCGGGGACCACTCGATTGCCGAGCCAGACATCCGCGCCTGCGCGACACGCCATGGGCCGCTCGGATTGATCCACTTCGACACGCACACGGACACGGGCCGCGAGGTCTTCGGGGTCGAGGTGTCGCACGGCACGCCGATGTTCAGGCTCGTCGAGCAGGGGCACGTGGATCCACGGCGCTACGTCCAGATCGGCCTTCGCGGCTACTGGCCGGGCGAGACCGAGTTCGGCTGGCAACGCGAGCGCGGGATCACGAGCTTCTTCGCGCACGACGTCGAAGCGCTCGGGATCGACGAGATCGTCCGGCGCGCCATTGAGCTCGCCGGCGGCGGCCCGACGTTCGTGTCGGTCGACGTCGACGTCCTCGACCCGGCATTCGCACCCGGGACCGGCACGCCCGAGCCCGGCGGAATGACGAGCCGCGAGCTGCTCCGCGCCTGCCGTCATGTCGGGCA
>VAXB01000099.1 GCA_005883995.1 Actinomycetota bacterium | reverse complement strand
GCCGGCCGGCGTGGGCACGACGCAGGCGAACGACTGGGGCGACAAGGCGGTGACGGGACAGAGCTTCGCCGTCGCCGGCCGCTCCGGCGACTGGGCCGCGATCTGGTACGGCGGCCGGAAAGCATGGCTCGAGGATCCGCGCGGGAAGAACACCGTCCCCGGCGACGGGACCCTCGTGACGCCCAAGGAGGGTGCGTCGTCGATCCCGGTCTACGGGCGCGCGTACCCGGAGAGCGTCTCGGTCGCGAACCTCGGGTACACGATTCCGGCGGGCCAGGTGTACGTCGCGAAGGACCTCGTCGGCGCGGACTACTATTCCGCGTCGACGTTCAACGCGCCGGAGACGTACCAGGTGGTGACGGGCTCGACGAAGTTCTACGAGATCTCGTTCAACCATCGCATTGCCTTCCTCAAGGCGAGCGACGTCGACGTCGTCGGCTGATCCCGAGGCTTGGAGGGGCGGCGCCGTGCGCCGCCCCTCCCGCGTCCGTCGGTGCCGATGCGCAGACGGTAACGCCGCTGTTCATGAGCTTGTAGGGAGCGACGTCTGGTGCGATGCTCCGGTCGCGCGATGCCATTTAGGTCATATGAGGAGGCCTGTTCGGCCCACCGCTGGGTTGTGCCTTCGCGCTACAACCTCGCTACGGACGTCTGCGACAAGCATCCGCGCGACAAGCCAGCGATGGTCTGGGAGAGCTTCGACGGTTCGTATCGCGAGTTCGTGTGGGGGGAGCTCCAGGATCTCGCGAACCAAGCTGCACACACGCTCGCAGCGCGCGGGATCGAGCGTGGCGACCGCGTGGCCGTCGTCTTGCCGCCGGCCCCCGAGACCGCCGCGATCTTCTTCGGTGTCTGGAAGCTCGGAGCGATTCTGCTTTCGATGTCGGTGCTCTACGGAGACGAGTCGATCCGGCACCGGCTCACCGACTCAGGCGCGAAGCTCGTCGTCACCGACGCGGCGAATGCCGGCCGCTTCGGCACTGCGGCGACCGAGCTCCTGCTCGTCGGTGACGAAGCGTTCGGCGACGCCTCGACTCATCCGATCATCTGCGACACCTCCGCCGACGACCCGGCGCAGCTTTATTACACGTCCGGCACCACGGGACTCGCCAAAGGCATCGTCCATGCGCATCGCTACATCCTCGGGCACGAGGAATTCCTCTACTGCCACGAGGTGGAGGACGGCGAGCGTTTCCACGGCATGGGGGAGTGGGCTTGGGCTGCCGGAATCGCGCCACTCCTCGGGCCGTGGCGTCTCGGAGCGGTGCAGTGCGTCTATCGGCGTGAGAGCGGATTCGACCCCAACAAGCAGCTCGACTTCCTCAGCCGCCGCGGCGTTACGAATGTGTTCACCACGCCGACAGCGATGCGCGCGATGATGTCAATCACCGACGCACGAACACGCTACCCGCAAGTCTTCCGCCGCGTTTGCTCAGCCGGCGAGCCGCTGAACCCCGAGGCGATCCGTTGGTTCCGCGAGCAGTACGGAGTCACTGTGCTCGACTACTACGGCCTGACCGAGTCGTACCCGCTCGTCGCGAACTATCCGTTCATGGAGGTGCGCGAAGGGTCCATGGGCAAGCCGATGCCGGGCTGGGACGTCGAGATCCTCGACGAAGACGAGAATCCTGTTGGGCGCGGCGAGCGCGGCGAAATCTGCCTGCGCGCGCATTCGAATCCGCACTACCCGCTTGGGTATTGGCAGCGCCCGGAGGAAACCGTCGAGGACTTCGGCGGAGAATGGTTCCACACGAAGGACGCCGCACGCCAGGACGAGGACGGCTATGTCTGGTACGAAGGGCGAGCCGACGACGTCATCATCTCCGCCGGCTACCGGATCGGGCCGTTCGAGGTGGAGTCCGCCTGCCTCGAGCACGCGGCCGTACGCGAGGCGGCGGTGGTCGCGTCACCAGACGAGCTCCGCGGCAACATCGTCAAGGCTTTCATCGTTCTCGCAGAGAACCACGACCCGTCCGACGAGCTCGCAGACGACATCAAGCGCTTCGTCAGAGAGCGACTTTCAGCTTACGCTTACCCGCGTGAGATCGAATTTCTCGGGGATCTGCCGAAGACACTGACCGGCAAGATCCGTCGGATCGAGCTCCGCCGGCGCGAGCACGAGCGCGCTCCAACCAACTAGGCCGACCGCGCAGTACGCCGTTGTACTTGCGCGGACGGTGAGGCTACAGAGGCACTTCGACGGACGCCGTCGCGCGCTCGAGCGCAGCAGCAACGTCGGGGTGCTCGGTTCGGACAACGTCCGCGGCGAGCTCGAGGTCGCGCGCCAGCCGCTCCACTGGGAACTCGCGTGCTGCAAGGACGCGTCCGAGCCATCGAACCTGTTGGTTGAGCACGTTGCCGTGCGCCGTGTCGAGGAACGCCCAGTTGAGGATGTGCAGGTTGTCGTGGACACACCATGCGTTCCCGGCCTCGCCGTATCGCTCCTCCTCGTCCGGGAACTCGGTGCGGTAGCGCCTGCAGATCTCCTTCGCGAGCGGACGGAGCTCGATCTCGCGTCCCGCCGAGTCGCGGGAGACCGCCGGCGGCGGCGTCCCTCCCTGCGGAGGCGAGATGTCGCGCCGCGTCATGTGGCGACGACCGCATAGGTTTGCAGGTGCTCGAGCTTCACGAGGTTGATGTCGCGCGCGAGCGCTGGGTCAATCCGGTCGTGCGAGACCTGGTGCTCGTCACTCCGCATGTACGCGCGGAAGCAGTTGCGGTCGCGCCAGTGGCTGACCATCAGGAGCTCACCCGCATCGCCGTCGGACTGCCACACCTGCAGTCCGAGGAACCCATCGAAGTCGTCAACGAGACGCGCGCGTCCGCGGAACGCGGCGACAAGCTCGTCCGTGCGCTCGGGCGGAACGCGGAGCCGCGAGACGGATACGTACGACACGGCCGAAGGATACGGACGTCTCGCGGCTCACGGAGGAGGCGTCAAGCGCTCGCCTACCGCCACCGCGCTTTGGCACGAACCTCCTGGTCTCCGACCAGGAGTAGAGGCGGCAACGAAGAGACCAATTGCCGGCCGCGCCATCCCTCAAGCGCGGCGGCGTCCGAACAGCCAGCCGAAGATCGCGATGACCAGCAGGACGATCAGCAGCCACCACAGCAGGTGAACCGCGAAGCCCACCCCGAACACGATCAGCGCGAGAATCAGAAGCACAATGAACAGAGCCATCATTCCTCCTTGTGTTTGTCAGAACAGTGGAACGACCAAGCCCAAGATACGGTTACGCCTGATCACGCGATGATCGACGTCTTTCACGCGGATGGGCGAGTTACTCCCAGGAACTCTGTGATCACGAGCCCCCTCGGGTGCGAGTGGTAGCAGTCGCGCGATGATTGTCTCGCTCCATGTTGCGACCGGTGCGGCCGCTGGGGCAGCGACCGGTTCACGACTCACGTCGCTGTTCGTGGGGCCGATCCTTCACCTCGCAGGTGATCGCATCCCCCACCGAGACATTGGTTCGCGCCGCTTCGAGATCGGGAGCGGCCTTCTCTGCCTGTTCCTCCTTGCCGGCAAACGGAGTCCGCTTGATCCAGCGACACTCGGCGGACTGGCGAGCTCGGCTCCTGACCTCGAGCATGTTCTGCCGTTTCTGCGTCCGCGGGGAGGCAAGCTGTTTCACGGTCGGTACGGTTGGCACCGATCCGGTCGCTTCGCGACTCAGGTGCAGCTCTTGCTGGCCGGCGCGATTATCGGCGGGCTCATCGCGCAGCCAAAGAAAGGCGACTCTCGCTAGCGGAGCGA
>VAXB01000098.1 GCA_005883995.1 Actinomycetota bacterium | reverse complement strand
CCGCATGTGCGCAAGCATCGCGTTCATGCTGACGGTGATCCTGTGGTACGGGTGCTTCGCCGATCCCGTCCGGTGACAGAGGGTGACCTTGCCGCTCTGCGTCCCCTCGTTCCCGATGAAGACGACGAACAGGTGGCGCAGGATCTGCCGCAGCTGCGACGACGTGGTCTGCGACGTGAACAGCTGCTGGACGAGCGTCAGGATCTGCGTCATCTGCGCCGGCGTGAGCTGCAGCTGCCCGAGGAGGGTCTGCAGGCTCCCGAGGAACTGCTGGATCTGCGCCTGGGTCGGCTGACCCTGGAGCAGCGTCTGGAGCTGCGTGGTCAAGCTCTGCAGCTGCGCCGGCTGGACGGCCCCCTGCAGTAGCGAGAGCAGCTGCGTCAGGGCGGTCGGCGCACCCTGGATGTTGCCGAGCTGCGTCAGGACGTTCTGCAACTGCGTCTGCGAGGTCTCGAGCCCCTGGAGCAGCGTCAGAAGCTGCTGGAGCTGTGCCGTCGTGACGTTCGTCGATGCCCTCAGCTGTACGACGAGCTGGAGGATCGCCGACGCGGACGCCGACTGCGACACCTGGACGTTCGCGGTGCTCGATGCCGGTGTGGCGACCGAGCCGACCCCGGCGCCCGCGACCGGCGCGATCGCGAGCGCGGCGACGACGGCCGCGGCGAATGGCTTCTTCATGTTCATACCCCTTTGCTTGGTTGCTCCACTGGACGTTCCTCGGAGGGAGCAAGAACGGGATTCCGCGCCTCCAGCGTGCTTAAAACGCATCGCCGTAAGGATTGCGTTAACTGTCCCGTATCCGCCCGCCCGGCCGCCGCGTTTTCATCGCAACCGTTCCGCGAGCGAGGAGGTTGGACGTGAGTGCTTCCGCTGCGCAGGCCGGCGAGTTGGGCGCCACCGGCCAAGCGACCGAAACGATGATCCCGCGCCGGCTGGACCGGCTGCCCTGGAGCCGGTGGCACTGGCTCGTGGTGATCGGTCTCGGGATCACCTGGATCCTCGACGGCTTCGAGGTGACCCTCGTCGGCGCGATCGCGAGCGTCCTGACGAAGCCGCAGACGCTTCACCTGACGACGCACCAGGCGTCGTCGGCCGGTACCTGGTACCTGCTCGGCGCCGTCGCCGGCGCGTTGTTCTTCGGCTACCTGACCGACCGCCTCGGCCGGAAGAAGCTCTTCATGGTGACGCTCGGCGTCTACCTGATCTTCACGGTCGCGACCGCGTTCGCATGGAACTTCTACAGCTTCGCGATCTTCCGCGTCCTCGCCGGGGCCGGCATCGGCGGCGAGTATGCGGCGATCAACTCGGCGATCGACGAGCTGATCCCGGCGCGTGTCCGCGGCCGTGTCGCGCTTGCGATCAACGGCAGCTGGTGGGTCGGCACCGCAGCCGCGGCGATCATCTCCTACGAGCTGCTGATCCATCTCAGTGAGACGATCAGCTGGCGGATCGGCTTCGGCGTCGGCGCGCTCCTTGCCGTCGGCATCCTGACCATCCGCCGCTTCATCCCCGAAAGCCCGCGCTGGCTGCTCACGCACGGACGCGCGGAGGAAGCCGAGGAGGTCGTCGGAGAGATCGAGAACGAGGTTCGCAAGACGCATCCGAACCTCCCGGAGCCGGAGGGCGAGCCGCTTGCCGTCGCGCAGCGCGAGCACATCGGCTTCGGCACGATTGCGAAGTACGTGGTCAAGAACTACCCGGGTCGCGGCATCCTCGGGCTGTCGCTGATGACGGGACAGGCGTTCCTCTACAACGCCGTCTTCTTCACGTACACGATCGTGCTGACGCAGTTCTTCAACGTCAAGGCCGAGCACGCACCGCTCTTCCTGATCCCGTTCGCCGTCGGCAACGTGCTCGGGCCGCTCGTGCTCGGACCTCTGTTCGACTCGATCGGCCGGCGTCCGATGATCTCGTTCACGTACATCGCGTCGGGCGTCCTGCTGGTGATCACCGGCGTCCTGTTCACGCACGATGTCCTGAGCGCCACGACGATGACGATCGCGTGGTCGGTGATCTTCTTCTTCGCATCTGCGGGTGCGAGCGCGGCGTACCTGACCGTCAGCGAGCTCTTCCCGATGGAGGCGCGGGCGATGGCGATCGCGCTCTTCTACTCGGTCGGCACGGGGATCGCGGCGCTGTCGCCGACGCTGTTCGGTGCGCTGATTGCGACGAAGAGCCGGACGAACGTGAACTACGGCTATCTGCTCGGCGCTGCGCTGATGATCGGCGCCGGGATCGTTGCGATCTTCCTCGCCGTCGCGGCCGAGCGGCGCTCGCTGGAGGACGTGGCGCGGCCGATCAACGCCGTCCGCCGACGCGGCGCAGTCGACGCAGGGCCGCTGCCGGCAAGGGCACGATGACGGTCGCCGTCCTCTCGGGACGCTACGACCGGCTGGTCTGGGGCGCCGTCGCAATTGCGGCGGCGCTCCTCTTTTCGCGAATCGTCCGGCTCGTCGTGCCGCGGCTGGAAGCGCAGCGTCCGGCCGAAGAACGGGAGCTCGTCCGCCTCCGGCGCGGCGAGACCGCGCTCGCGCTCGTCGCGACTGCGATCCCGTACGTCGCCGCGATCATCGTCCTGATCCTGCTGGCCAGTACATTCCTGCCACGGACGGCGGCCACCCTCGGCGGGTCAGCCCTAGTCCTCGTGCTCGTCGGGTTCGGTGTCCAGCGGTTCCTGATGGACGTGATCGCGGGCTCGCTGATCGCGTTCGAGCGCTGGTACGGCGTCGGCGACTTCGTGCGCATCGAGCCCGCGCAGGTGAGCGGGATCGTGGAGCAGTTCGGGCTCAGGACGACGGTCATCCGCTCGCTGAACGGCGACCGCACGTACGTCCCGAACTCGCAGATCATCTCCGCGAGCCGCAGTCCGCGCGGGTACCGCCGCTATTCGATCGAGCTGCTCACGGCGGACCCCGAGGAGGCGCGCCGGGCGATCGAAGGGGTCGGTCGGCGTGCGCCCGTCGGCCAGGCGAGGTTCCTCCGGCCGCCGCACGTGGTCGAGGAGCGGGAGCTCGGCGAGGAAACGTGGCTCGTTCGCGGAGCCGCAGACGTCGCGCCGACGATGGAATGGCTCGCGGAGGGGTTGCTCGTCGGCGCGCTCAAGGCGCAGCTGCGCGGTGAGTCGCTGCTCGCCGAGCCGATCGTGTACACGCTCGACGAGGGAACGCTGTCGCGGTACGAACGCCGCGTTCTCGTCAGGTGATCAGTCGAGGTCTTCGGGCGGCAGGAAATACGCCGTTATGACCGCGAACATCAGCCCCGCGACGAGCGCGAAGGCGTAGGCGGAGAGCAGAAGCTGCATGACACCATGGTCGGCCGCCGGCCGACCAGGTTCAATAGGCCGTTCGGCCTATTGTCGGAAGTACGAGCGCCGCCGCCCGCGCGCCCGCGCCTACTTGACGAGCGTCAGCATCTTGAACATCGGCAGGTACATGGCGATGATGATCACGCCGACCATCAGTCCGACGAGGATCATCATGATCGGCTCGACGATCGACGTCAGCGACTGGATCGACGCGTCGACCTCGTCCTCGTAGAAGTCCGCGATCTTCCCGAGCATCTTCTCGAGCTCGCCGGTCTCCTCCCCGATCTTGACCATCTGGCTGACCATCGGCGGGAAGATGTCGTTCTCGATCAGCGGCTGCGCGATGGGCACGCCTTCGTGCACGCGCGCGCGCACGCCGGCGAGCGCGTCCTCGACCACCCAGTTCCCCGCGGTCTGGCCGGTGATCTCGAGCGCCTTGATGATGTCGACGCCGGCCGCGACGAGCGTCGACAGCGTCCGCGAGAACCGCGCCATCGTCACCTTGAGGACGACGTCGCCGATCTTCATCGGGACCTTCAGAAGGAGGCGGTCCCAGAGCTGCCGGCCCGCGTCCGTGCGCTTGTACCTCCGGACGCCGTAGATCGTCGCGCCGAGCACCGGGAAGAGGATGTACCAGTCACCGCGGATGATGTTGGACGCTTG
>VAXB01000068.1:21372-21635 GCA_005883995.1 Actinomycetota bacterium | reverse complement strand
TCGACGAGTCGGATCACGGTCGCCTCACCGAGCTGATTCGCCTGCGCGCGCAGGCGCTCCCGCGTCTCCTCGGTCACGGGCAGCGTGTCCGGCACCTCGCCCATGTGCTGCACGAGCATCAGGTGCCGGAGGTGCTCGAGCAGGTCCGTTACGAGCCGCCCGAGATCCTGCCCTTGCTCCGACAGCTCCTCGATGAACGTGAGCGCGCCCGCAGTGTCGCGGTCGACGACGAGATCGCAGAGGCGAAACAGCGCCTCCTCCTC
>VAXB01000068.1:17245-21326 GCA_005883995.1 Actinomycetota bacterium | reverse complement strand
CTCGCCGTCGGCGATGCCGCGGAGAACGCGGACGAGCTCGGGCAGCCTTGGCCGCTGGAACGCAAATGTCTGGCAGCGCGAGCGCACCGTCGGGAGCACCTTCGAGAGGTCGGTGGTGCAGAACACGAAGACGAGGTGCGGCGGCGGCTCCTCGATCAGCTTCAGAAGCGCGTTCCACGCAGCGTCCGTGAGCTGGTGCGCCTCGTCGAGGATGTACACCTTGTACCGGCCCTCTACGGGTTGGAGTACGACCCGCTCCCGGATCTCGCGGATGTCGTCGATCCCGCGCTGCGACGCCGCGTCCATCTCGACGACGTCGAGCGACGTGCCGTTCGCGATCGTCACGCACGCGTTGCACACCTTGTCGGGTGTCGGCGTCGGCCCCTGGGCGCAGTTCAGGCCCTTCGCGAGGATGCGCGCGAGGGATGTCTTGCCCGTGCCGCGCGGTCCGGCGAAGAGATACGCCTGCCGCACCTGACCGCCCGAGATCGCGTTGCGCAGCGTCCGGACGATCGCCTCCTGGCCGACGACGTCGTCGAAGTCCTGCGGTCGGTACTTCCGGTAGAGCGCGGCCACCGAAGCGATCTTACTGTTGGGTCAGGCGAGGTTTTGCGGCCGCCGGACGGGACGAAAAGACGGCCGTGGTGCGGTTTCGCAAAGGCGTCGGCCTCGATCCGTCCCAGATCGAGGATCGGCGAGGAGGAGGCGGGCTCGGCGGGCTCCCTGGCGGCGGGCTGACCGTCGGCGGCGGTGGCCTCGGCCTGGTCGGCCTCGTGATCTACCTCCTCATCAGCGCCCTCGCCGGCAGCGGAACCGGCGTCTCCGGCGTCCTGACCAACCTCGACAACCAGACGGTCGCGCAGGCGCCGCCGAGCGAAATCGACACCGCGTGCACGACGGGTCAGCAGGCGAACGCACGCCAGGATTGCCGGATCGTCGGCGACGTCAACAGCGTGCAGGCGTACTGGAAGAAGGAGTTCGCGAGCGCCGGCCGGACGTACACGATCGCGAAGACGGTCTTCTTCACCGGCCAGACGGACACCGGATGCGGCCCGGCGTCGACGGACGTCGGGCCGTTCTACTGCCCCGTCGACAAGCACGTCTACATCGACCTAGGCTTCTTCGACGAGCTCCGTTCGCGGTTCGGCGCTCGAGGCGGCGCGTTCGCGCAGGCGTACGTCCTCGCCCACGAGTACGGCCACCATGTGCAGGACCAGCTCGGGATCCTCGACCGAATCGGGAACAACCGGCAAAGCCCCGAGAGCGCGTCGGTGCGTTCGGAGCTCCAGGCCGATTGCTTCGCCGGCGTGTGGGCGAATCACGCGGTGCAGACGGGCTACGTCGTCGACCTGACGCAGTCCGATATCGCCGACGCGCTCGATGCGGCGGCTGCGGTCGGCGACGACCGCATCCAGTCGGAGACGCAGGGACAGGTCGACCGGGAGACGTGGACGCACGGCTCGTCGGCGCAGCGTCAGCACTGGTTCAGCGTCGGCTATCGGACCGGCAAGCCGAACGCCTGCGACACGTTCAGCGGGTCCGTCTAGCGGACGGCGCCGGGCTGCGGAAGACCGCGGCGCGTGGAAGGAATGCTTAGCGCTGCTGCCTCCCGGCCCTGACGCGGTTCACACACTTCCACCGCCGCGGCGCGCCCATCGTAGCCCACGGAGTTGCGCGCTATTCTCGCGGTCTCCCGGGCGCATAGCTCAGCGGGAGAGCGCCCGCTTCACACGCGGGAGGTCCCTGGTTCGATCCCAGGTGCGCCCATTCCGGTTCTCGCCAATCCCGGTTCGAGGATGGCGGCGCTGCCGCAGGAAGATCGTCGGCTCCCCGCCCGTCTTGTTTGCGCAAGTCCTAGAGCGAGGAGGGAATCGTGTCCCAGATGACCCAGATGTACGACGATGCGCGGCGCAATGATGCTTTGCGGGAGGCTCGGAAGAGTCAACTCGCAAGCTCCGTCGAAGCTGGCCGCGAGTCTGAGCGCAGATCGTTCCTCGAGCGCTCGTGGTTCGCGCGGACGAGAACGGCCAGGGAAATGCCCGGGCTGGCTCTGGTCCAGGCGCCAGTCCCGTTTCCGACGAAGCCGTAGGGCACCAGGACGCTCCCCTCGGCGGCTCTCCCTCTCCGGGTCGACGCAGCTGCTCTGAAGAACGGCGAAAGCGCACCCGTGGGGCTGGTTGATGACCGCCAGACGCGGCTGAGCCGTCGACTTCCGCGTTCGTTTCCGCGGCTCGAATCTGATCGAGAAAACACGCCTCGCTGAGCGTCGCTCGCGGGGTGGTCGCCATAGGTGTCATCCACGCCAAACCGGGAACACGGCCCGCCGAAGGCACGGCGAGAGGAGACAGCGATGGCGTCAGATTTCGAGGGCACGCAGGGTGGGAGCGGGGAGCATGGATCCGGCGGCAATCCGCTTTTGATCGCCGCGATCTTCGCTGCAGGAGCGGGAGTGGGCGTGGGCGTCAAAGCGCTTCTCGACAGGCGTCGGCAGGAATCGTCAGACGACGTGAGCTCCTCGACGACGAATGGCGGCGATACGTCGGACGCGGACCTTCCGACGGTGCTGCGCCGAGCGGCGCTCGACGTCGCGCTGGCGGCGACAACTCGAGCCGCCGAACGCCTGGATTCGGGCGCCGGCCGCGAGCACTCGGAGGACGAAGAAGCAGTGGAACAAAAGTCTTGACGGAAGGAGCGAGGAATGGCTGAACAGGAGACGGCGACCGTCGACGACGATCAGGCGGCGGTCGACAACGAGGACGACGGCGAACAGGACCAGCCGGGCATGGAAAGCGGTCAGGACGGACGGGACGTCAAGGCTTGGGCGATCCGCGGAGCTGTCCTCGGCGCCGTGACGGGCAGCGTGGCCGGCGCCGGGATCGGCGCGGTCCTCGTCAGCCGCCCGGAAGTCCTCAGGACCGCGAAAGACGCGTTCGAGGACAGCGGCAAACACGTCGCGCGCGCCGTGACCGTCGCGGTCAGCGAGGTCCTGACATCGCGGTCCGTGAGGCAACTCCTCTCCGGAAACGGAGACGGCGATCGGACGGAGGCGATGAAGGACACCGCCAAAGAGGCTGGAGCGGCCGCAGCGACTGCCGCCCGCGATTCGATCCTCACCCTCCGCAGCAAGAGCTGACGACATCGTCGCCGCGAGCCGTCGTCGCACGGCCGCCTGCATTTGACGAAGCGCGACCCGGACGAAATCTCGCGCGCCAGCGCGATTTCGTCCGGTGAACTAGCGTCGCGCGCGTGAACGCGGTTCCCCTGCGGCGTAACCGCGACTTCATGTTCCTCCAGGCGGGGCAACTGCTCTCGAGCGCCGGCACGCAGTCATCCTCCGTGGCCTATCCACTGCTCGTCCTTGCGGTGACGCACTCCTCCGCGCAGACGGGCGTCGTCGCGTTCATGCGCGTGCTGCCATTCACGTTGTTCGCGCTCCCGGCGGGCGTCGCAGCGGACCGTTGGAACCGCAGGCGGCTGATGGTCGGCGCCGACGCTGTCCGGGTCGCTGCGATCGGTGCGCTTGCTGCCGCGATCGTCGCCCGTCACACCCCCCTCTGGGGGATCGCCATCGCGGCGTTCATCGAGGGCGCGGGCGCAGCGCTCTTCTCCGCCGCGTATGCCGGAGCGTTGCGGTCCGTCGTGCCGACGCGGCAGCTTCCCGCGGCCGCCGCCGCGCAGACGGGTCGGCAGGCGGCGGTACGGCTCGGCGGCCCGCCACTCGGGGGTGCGCTGTTCGGTCTTGCCCGCGCGTTGCCGTTCGTCGTCGACGCGCTCTCGTACGCGTTCTCGACGGTGTCGCTCCTCTTGATGCGCACGCCGTTCCAGGAGGAGCGCGAGCCGGAGACCGCGTCGCTTCGTTCGCGCCTCGCTGAGGGTTTCCGGTACCTGTGGAGCCGCCCCTTCCTGCGCACATGCGCATTGCTCTTTGGCCTCGCGAACTTCATGGGACCCGGCCTCCTGCTCGCCGTCGTCATCCTGGGACGGCGGCAGGGCCTCTCCGGCGGCGCCGTCGGTGCGCTCATCGCGGCATTCGGCGCTTGCCTCCTTCTCGGATCCTTCCTGTCGTCGTTCGTACGTCGTC
>VAXB01000068.1:0-17236 GCA_005883995.1 Actinomycetota bacterium | reverse complement strand
CCTGACGGCCTCGCTCCTGCCGACTGCGCTCGCGATTCCGTCGACCGACTCGGTCGTTCACGGCTACCGGATCGCGATGACTCCGGACCGGTTGCTCGGCCGTGCGGAGGCGGCGTGGGACACCGTCGCCTTACTGATCGCGCCTCTCGGGCCGTTGCTCGCGGGCGTCCTCCTCGACGTCGTCTCGGCTCGCATCGCGATTGCCGTGTTCGCCGCGTCCGGGCTGACCCTGGCGGTGTGGGGAACGCTGAGCCCGTCGATCCGCGCGGCGCCGAGCCTGGACGAGCTCGATGCGGTGGGCGCGACGGCATAGGCGATGTCGGGCCGCGGTGCGATGCTTGTCGCGTGACCGCGCGCCGGATGCTCGCGCTCGCTTCTGTGCTCGCGCTCGCGGCTGCGGGATGTGGAGGCACGAAGACGGTGACGAGGACGATCACCCGAACGGTGGCCGCTGCGGGGACGGCGAAGACGGGCGTCGGAGCGCCGGCGGAGCAGGTCCAGTTCGGGTACATCAAGTCGCTGAAGAAGCACGGCGCCGACTACCGCATGCAATTCGACCCGGCATGGTTCCTCGGCGGGACGACCGCGAACGTCGCGGCTGCCCAAGACGGCGCCGTGTCGCCTGGCGAGCCGGTCCCCAACGACAATTACGTCGTCGACGAGGGACACCGGCTTCTGACCTACGTCGCTCCGGCGAATGCGCGGGTCGACGTCCTCAAGACGGGCGTGACCACGTCGCCGATCAGCGTTGCGCAACTCGCGCAGCTCGTTGCCGGGAAGAACCCCTTCCCGAAGCCGCTGTACGAAGGGCTGGAGACGGGCTTCTGGGTCCGAGTGCACATCGACACGGTGCGGTCGATCGACCAGCAGTACCACCCCTGAGCTCAAGCAAACGGCGCCCCCGCCCGATAACGGCCGCATGTCCCGCGGCGGAATCGGACTCCTCGGCCTGCTCGTCTCGCTCGCGCTCGTCGGCGCGCTCTGGATGATGGACGCACGCCAGAACGGCCCGACGTCGCAGTCCGCCCAGCGTGCCGAGACGGAAGCGCAGCAGGCGACCGCCGGCATCAACTTCAGCCAGGCGGCGCTCCAGCTCGAGGCATTCCACGCGCAGAGCGGCACGTACGTCGGCGCGGCGCTCCCGCCCTCGTTCGGCGTCACGCTCGGGCGGGCAGACGCGGCGTCCTACTGCCTCCAGTCGGGGACCGGGACGGCGGTTCAGCACCTCGTCGGGCCAGGCGGACAGCCTGCGGCCGGCGGCTGCTGAGACGACAATGCCCATGTGACAGTTCGGGGCTGCCGCGGCGTATGTGGGACGTGAACGCAGCCGCGACCATGCCGGCGCTTGCAAGTGCCAGTCCGTCCTTCGCGTCCGTCGCGGAGGCGGAGCTCGACGCTGTCCATGCGTACCTCCTGTTCCTGACCGGCGACCGCGCCGTTGCCGAGGATCTCGCCGGAGAGACGTTCGAGAAGGCGCTCCGAACCTGGCGCCGGTTCGATCCGAGGCGAGGCACCGCGCGGGCGTGGCTCTGCGCGATCGCTCGCAACAGCGCGCTCGACCATTTCCGGTCCGAGCAGCGCCGTCGCCGTCGCGAGGAGCACTACGCACGCGACGTCTCCACGGTCGACGACCCGGCGTGGGGTCAGGGCGCCGCCGCCGTCGCGCTGCGCAAGCTGCCCGCTGCGGATCGCGAAGTCGTCGCGCTGCGGATCGTGCTCGAGCTCGACGGGCCGACGACGGCGCGGCTGCTCGGGATAACCCGAACGGCATGTTCGACGCGGTTGAGCCGCGCACTGCAACGACTCGAGGAGCTGATGCGTGATGACGACGTTTGAGGCAGAGCTCGCGCACGAGCTGCGCTCCCTTCCGACTGCCGCGCCGGCCGGGTTGCGCGAGCGGGTGCGGGCGCTCGGCGAGCCCGAGCCGCGGCGGACGTTTCCGGCGTTCGGGTGGCGGCGCGCCGCGCTGGTGCTCGTTCCGGCGTGCCTCGCAGCCGTTGTTTCCGCCGCCGCGATCGACGGGCTCCTCTCGTCCCGCGCGTCTCACCAAGACTCCTCCCGGGAGTTCGCGAAGCTCAACCAGCACGGTGCGACAGGAAGCGGCAGCGTCAACAGCCTGCCGTCCCGAAGCGCGTTGAGCCCGAGCGCGCCCGTCCACGGCAGCACGCCGCTGGGCATCCCCACACCGAGCACGACGCGACACCAGGACTACCAGGCAGACCTGCGCGTCCGGGTGGACGATCTCGAGTCGCTCGGCCGGAAAACCGCGCAGGCGATGCAGGTGACGCGTGGTCTCGGGGGCTACGTCGCGTCGGTGTCCCAGTCGTCCGAGCGCGGCGAGCCCGGCGAAGCTGACCTCGTCCTGCGCGTGCCGGTGTCGAGCGTCGAGGACGCGATGATCCAGCTGTCGGCGCTCGGGACCGTGCTCGAGCAGCACGTTTCGATCGTCGATCTCGAGAACACGGTGCGCCAGCAACGTCAGCACGTCCGCGCGTTGCAGCTGCAGATCGTCCGCCTCACCGCAGCGCTGCGCCAGTCGCTTCCCGCGGACGTGCGGCTCCGCCTCCAGTTCCAGCTCGACGACGCCCGCCGAAACCTCCGTGCCGCGACCGGCGCGCGGAAGGCCACGCTTCGCGAGGCCGCGCTGTCGCGGATTTCGCTCGCGCTCACGACCGAGCACGCTGCCGCGACTGCGACGCACCATCGCGGCCGGTTCGGCAATGCCGTGTCCGCCGCGGTCGGCTTCCTCGAAGGAGCGGGCGCGATCGCTCTTACCGCGCTGATCGTGCTCGCGCCGCTCGCGTTGATCGTCGCGCTTGTCCTGTGGGGCGTGCGCACCGTCCGGCGGCGCACGGCCGACCGCGTTCTAGCCGCGTCGTAGGCGCCGCACGAGCTCGTGGCGGCGGCGGCCGGGATGCGGCTCGGCGCAGAGAAGCCCCGCGTCGCCGTCCGATGTCGCGCGCCAGCCCTCGGCCGTCTCGCTGTATACCTCGTCGTCGTAGTTGTAGAGATCTGCCTCGCGGAACCGCTCGCGCCACGCGTCGGGCGGCTCGCGTAGATACCAGTCGCTCCCGCCTTCGCCGCACGGCACGGTGACGAAGATCCGGCCGCAGCGGGCCGTGACCCGGCGCAGTTCGTTGAGCGCGGCGAGCGGCGCGGCGGCGTCCTCCTCGTTGCGCCCGCCGTACCGCGTGTTGTCCCTGCCGACGTGCTCGAGCGTCGAGATGCAGAAGATGACGTCGAAGGATCCATCCGCGAACGGCAGCCGCCGGACGTCGGCGACCACGCCGCGTACACCGGGGACATCTCGCTCGGCGAGGTCGACGCCGACGACCTCGCGCGCTCCGAGTGTTGTGACCGCCGCGAGCCACGCCGGCTCGGCGAACGCGTACCCGACGTCGAGCATCCGCTCGGCGTGGACAAAGCGGCCGAGCGTCCAGGCAAGCTCGACCGGACGCTCGTCGATGCCTCGCGGGCTCGTCAGCTCGTGTGGCCGCTCTCCGGCAGCTCTCGCGGCAGCCGCCCGTGCCACGGCGTCCTCGAGGGCTCGCAGCCGGACGAACTCGTCGCTCGTGGCAAGGTCCGCGATGAGCGCGGCGCGCGACAACGTCTGGCTCGCGAGCGAGCGGAGCGCGTCATCGCGTGACGGCCCGTCGGCGTCGCGCCGAAGAAGGAGCCGGTACGCACGGTCGACGAAGTCGTCGTCCGGGAGCGAGGCGACCTCCAGGTACGTCGCGAGCCGGTCGTCCACGAGCCCGATCCTAGGCTGTGCTTGACTTTGCGCGTGCTCGTCCTCGGCCTCTCCACCGGCCACAAGGTCGGCCTCGCCGTCACGGCCTTCGTCTTCATCCTCTTCGCGCTGGGCTCGTCATTCCTGTTCCCGCGCGTGCGGCCGCAGTACCCGGGCCGCGGCCTGCCCGCGTTCATCATCGTCGCCTTCGTCTTCTTCTTCGGGATGCTGAGCGCGGTCGAGGTCTTCGGCGCCGAGCCGAAAGAGACGAAGCAGAGCGAGCATGCGGCGGACACGTTCGTCCGCGCGACGACGACGACGGCCGCGACCGCGACGACGGTGACGACTGCCCCGGCGACGCAGGCGCAGACGACGACGAAGGCGGCGACGCCGGCGGCCGCTGCGAAACCGGCCACGATCGACGTTACGGAAACGGAGTTCAAGATCGTGCTCGCGCCGTCGGCGCTGAAGGCGGGGAAGGTGACCTTCCAGATCAAGAACACCGGCAAGCTGCCGCACGACCTGGCGATCGTCGGCGGCCCGAGGTCGAAGCTGATCGCCCCGGGCGGAACGGGCACGCTGACGACGATCCTGAAGGCGGGCAAGGTCGAGCTGTATTGCTCAGTGCCGGGTCACAAGCAGGCGGGTATGAACGTCAAGACGACGGTCGCGCAGGGACAGGCGGCTGCGACGACGCCCGCTGCGCCGGCCGCTGCGACGCCGTCCAGCGTGAAGGTGACGGAGACGGAGTTCAAGATCGTGCTCGCGCCGCCGGAGCTGAAGACCGGCAGGGTGACCTTCGAGATCAAGAACACCGGCAAGCTGCCGCACGACCTGGCGATCGTCGGCGGCCCGAAGTCGAAGCTGATCGCGCCCGGTGGGACGGGCACGCTGTCGACGATCCTGAAGGCGGGCAAGGTCGAGCTCTACTGCTCCGTCCCGGGCCATAAACAGGCCGGCATGGACGTCAAGACGACCGTCTCCTGAAAAAGGGTCAGACCCGGAGGGTCTGACCCTTGGCTCCCACGGAGAGGGCGGGATTTGAACCCGCGACGCACCTTGCAGCACGTACGCGATTTCCAGTCGCGCTCCTTAGACCACTCGGACACCTCTCCAAGGGACCCGGGAGCCTAGCGACCGTACGAAGACGATCAGCGACTAAGCCAGCAGGTCAGGTCCTTGGGCTGTATTTGGTGACGTATCGGGTAGCCCCCGGCACGTCAGGGCCGATCACGCTGCCGTCGGGTTACCAGCCGCAATGCAACCCCTGCTGTGCATTCAAGTCGCCTTGGAAGGTCATCGTGCTGCCGCACAACCCCGGCTACTCAGGCTCGATGCTCTTCACCCCGATCAAGAGCGCGGTACCCCTCGGTTTCGTCGCCCTGCGTAAACCACGCGCCTACCGGGAGGCAGCGGCAATCACGCCGCTGCCTCTCGGGGTGTTTGAACGTCGCGAACCTCAAACCGAGCGCGACTCAGCCCTTGCCCACCTTGATGATCGGGCAGTTGAGCCTGATCGAGGTCGAGCGCTCGGTCAGCCCGCCCTTCTTTTCGAGCTGGTTGATCTGGGTGTCGCTCTTGATCAGGACCGGTTTCGCGCTCCCTTTCCAGGTCAGGATCGTCTCCTTCCAGACGGGCGAATAGCTCGACTCGCCGGGCTCAGAGCCGAAGACGGCGAGCTGGCCGGCAGCGGCCTTGCCCTGAACGAGGTAGATCTCGGGCGCTGATTTCAGCGGCACCGAATTGAGCACCGGGGCGTAGTTGATGTGCATCATCTTCGCGTCCGCCTTGCTCGAGACGTCGGTGTTCAGGTACGTGTCCTCGTGGCCGTCGTAGTAGCCCTGGAAGGCCGGCCGCGTGACCTTCGCTTGCGGCCCCATGCGAGGGCCGGAACTCATGAGCGAGGCATAGGCACCGGCTGCGACGGCAAGGGTCACAGGCATCAGTGCGGACAGCAAGAAAATCTTCTTCTGCATCGTCCACCTCCGGGATCGGGTTGCCTGCAGGCAGTACGGACACTGCGCGACCGTGGTTTGCGTCCCTCACCGGCTTCGTCTCGAACGCTCGGCCGACTGCCGACGACCAACGTCTGCGCCTACACGCGTCGCCGACTACGCCGTTTCGGGCTGCGAGAGGCGCGGGCGTCGCCGCACGAGTCGTCCTAGCCTGTCCAGCCATCGCTGCCTGAACGTCATCAGGACGAGCGAGACGATGATCGCGTCGTCGAAATGCCCGACGACCGGGATGAAATCGGGAATGACGTCGAACGGAAGGAGCACGTACAACGCGGCGGCAATCGTCAGTAGCTTGTCGCTCGAACGCTCGGCGACGACTCCGACGAAGTGAGCGTGGCGCGGGTCGAGCGCTGCGAGGCGAGAAGCGAGCCGCCCCGGAAGCGGGTGGTAACCCGTCCCCCAGGCCTCGGCAATCGCGAATCCGTGCGCGGCGAAGATGTCGCGCAGTGCCGTCAGCGAGACCACATGGATGTGCTGCCAAGATGTTCGTGAGCGAAAAAGGTTGGTAACCGAGCACGAGCGCGGCGATGTTGTGCCAGCTTGCGAGATTCTCGGTGTAGACGACCGCGCGGCCGCCCGGCCGGAGCACGCGCCTCGTCTCCTTGACGAAATGGTCGAGACGCATGACGTGCTCGATCACCTGGTTGGCATGTACGACGTCGAATGACCCGTCCTCGAACGGCCAGTTCGCATCGAGATCTCCGACGCGCGCGTCGAAACCGCGGGCGCGCGCGAGCGCGGCGCGCTCCGCAACGATCTCGAGACCCGCGATCTGCGCAGGGGGAATCGCGAGCTTCCTGCGAACCATCTCGGTCCACGCTCCGTCATCGCATCCGACATCCAACGCGGCGGTCGACGTGTCGGCGGCGGGAAGCGAGTCGAGGATTCTGGTCCGATACGCCGATTCGGCGTCGGACCAGAGACGTGTCATCAGAGACGAGCGGATGCTGACCGTGCGACGAGCCGCAGAGATGCGCGACACCGTGCGGCGCAGGTCGAATCCAGCGCGCCTGCGTTCCGCCTCTGCCGTCGTCGCAGCGACGCGGCTGGTGGTCGACGTCGGCGCCATGGTCACGCGTTATGCCCGCTTTCTCGGCTCCTATTCCGCGGGTTTCCGACGCGGCCGCGATCGGGCTCGTGCAGCGGGGCTCGCCGCGTGCTGGTTCACTAGGGCAGAGATGGAGGGGTCACACAACGAGACGTGTCCTCTGCATCTGTGCAACTACATGCGCCTACAGGTAGCCGAGCGGGACCAGTATGTGTGCACATGCCACGGCGCGGTCTGTTCCGGACCGCACGGCCATACCGATAGCCACCGGACGCCCTTCTGGTCCCTGTGGCATCCGCCGATTGCGGACAGCAGTCCGAAGTAGTGCTGAGCGGAGGGGGAGGGATTTGAACCCTCGTCGGACCCAAGAGCCCGAAACGGTTTTCGAGACCGCCGCATTCGACCGCTCTGCCACCCCTCCGAGGAGGGCTAGCGTAGCCTGAGGCGCACCGGAGCGTGGGGTATCCTCCGCCCGGCACGGAGAAGTGGCCGAGTGGCTGAAGGCGGCGCCCTGCTAAGGCGTTATGGGGGTGAATGCCTCCATCGAGGGTTCGAATCCCTCCTTCTCCGCCTTCTGGGTCCCGACGAATTCCCCCTTCGGGGGGAGGTACTCGGGAGCACGGACACAGACAATGGGGTTGCCGGCTCCCCCCTCATCACCCGGCAATGTGAAACCCGTCTGCGGCACCGGAGGCGGGTTTCGTCTTTTCCGGACCCTTTACGCTCGGGGCGGTGGACGCGCCGATCAACGTCTGGGACTACGAGCGGCTCGCGCACGAGCGGCTCGAGGGGAACGCGCTCGCGTACTTCGCGGGCGGTTCCGGCGACGAGGTAACGCTTCGGGACAACCTGGCCGCCTTCGAGCGGCGCAAACTGCGGCCGCGCGTCCTCGTCGACGTTCAGCACGTCTCGACCGAGACGACGGTCCTTGGCACGACGGTCGCGTCGCCGATCCTGATCGCGCCGCTCGCGATGCAACGGCTCGCGCATCCTGACGGCGAGCTCGCGACCGCGCGCGCTGCTGCTGCTGCGCGGACGATCATGTGCCTGTCGACGGCCGCAACCGCTCGGCCGGCCGAGGCTGCAGCGGCCGCACCCGGCGCGCCGCGATGGTTCCAGGTTTATGTCTTCGGCGACCGAGCGCTGACGGAGTCACTGATCGATGAAGCAACCGGCAACGGCTATTCCGCGCTCGTCCTGACCGTCGACACGCCATACCTCGGCCGGCGCGAGCGCGACATTCGCGTCGACTTCAAGATCCCGGAGACGCTGACACTCGCCGGAAACATCTTCGGCCATTCGTTCGACGCGACGCTCAACTGGCGGGACCTCGAGTGGCTCGCCGGTTACGGCCTGCCGGTCGTGGTGAAGGGGATCCTCACGGCCGAGGATGCCGCGCTCGCGTGTGAGCATGGCGCCGCGGCCGTCGTCGTCTCGAACCACGGCGGGCGGCAGCTCGACGGCGTCCAGGCGACGCTCGACGCACTGCCTGGCGTCGTCGACGCGGTTGCAGGCCGCGCAGAGGTCCTTCTCGACGGTGGCGTCCGTCGCGGGACGGATGCGCTGAAGGCGCTCGCGCTCGGTGCACGCGCAGTGTTGATCGGCAGGCCGATGTTGTGGGCGCTCGCGGTCGGCGGGGAAGAGGGGGTGACGCACGTGCTCGAGTTGTTGCGTGCAGAGGTCGAGCTCGGGCTCGCGCTCCTCGGCTGCTCGTCGCCGCCGGACGTGGTCCGCGCTCACGCGACGTGACCGACCACCTGCGGGTCGACGGCCACGATGTCGCGATCTCGAACCCGGAGAAGCCGTTCTTCCCGGCGCGCGGGCTGACCAAGGGCGATCTCGTCCGCTACTACCTCGGCGTCGCGGACTGCGCGCTGCCGCACCTCCGTCGCCGGCCGTTCCACATGGTGCGGTACCCGAACGGCGTCGACGGCGACTTCTTCCATCAGAAGCGCGTCCCGAAGCATCCCGAGTTCGTCGATGAGCAATTCGTCCGGTTCCCGAGCGGGCACTCGACCGTGTTCGCCGTGGTCGACAACGCCGCGGCGCTCGCGTGGGTGATCAACCTCGGCTGCATCGAGCTGCACACGTGGCATTCGCGGGTCGAGGACATCGAACGCCCGGACTACATGCTGATCGATCTCGACCCGACGACGGACGGGCAGTGGCCGCACGTTCGCGAGATTGCGCTCGTCGTGCGGGACGTTCTCGGTGAGCTCGAGCTCGCGGCGTACCCGAAGACGTCGGGAGCGACGGGGCTGCACGTGCTGACGCCGATCGAACCGGAGCTGGCGTTCCCGGACGTGCGGCGGTTCGCGAAACGAGTTGCGGAAGAGGTCGAGCGCCGGATCGACGATCAGGAGATCGCGACCACGACGTGGCGTGTCGCCGACCGTCGAGGAGTTTTCGTCGACTTCGGCCAGAACGCGCGCGACCGGACGATCGCGTCGGCGTACTCAGTGCGGCCGACATCGGACGCGCGCGTCTCGGCGCCGCTCGCCTGGGAGGAGGTCCCGGGCGTCGAGCCGGGCCGGTTCACGATCGAGACGATGGCGGCCCGGATCGCCGAGCGGGGCGACCTGATGGCGGGAATGCGGCGCGAGCAGGCGGCCCTGCGCCCGCTGTTCGAGCGCCTCGGCCTTGATCCGCCGAAGTGACTCCAGGTTTCGCCCATCGGTGCCGATAAGGAGGCCATGTCCACCTTTGCGGCATGGCGGCCGATCGGGCACGTCCTCGTTGAAGCCGGCGCGATCAGCCAGGACGAGCTGGAGCTCGCACTCGCTGAACAGCGGCGAAGCGGCCGGCGCCTCGGCGAGATCCTGATCGATTCCGGCCGGATCACGTGGCTGACGCTCGCAAACGCAATCGCCGAGCAGGCGACGGATATGGAGCCGGCGCCCGCACCCGAGCCCGACCCTGCGCCGATGCTGTCGCCCGCGGCGTCCATTGCGCCTCCGCCTCCACCGCCGCTGTCGCACGTCCCCGCACCGCCCGTCACGGTTGCCGACGATCCTCCTCCGTCCACCGACCCGACGGGTCGTCTGGAGACAGTCGAGGCGATGCTGAAGGAACGCCAGCGCGCATTCCTCGAGCTCGTCTCTGTTACCGAGCGTCTCCGCGCGAATGTCGCGCGGCTGCAGCAGCAGCTCGGGGAGCGCGACGCGGAGATCGCGAAGCTGCGCGCCCGCCCGGACGCCGGCGTCACGGCTGCGTAGTCAGCCCGCGGCCGCGAGGAGCGATTCGAAGGTCGGGTCGTTCGGATTTCTTGGCGGACGGACTTCGCGCCACGTGCAGTCGCGCGGCTCCTTGTCCTCCCGAAAGCGCAGGAACCGTGTGCCGTGCCGGAACCGCGACCCCTGCACCTTGTCGTAACGGACTTCTGCGACGAGCTCCGGGCGCAGCGCTGATTCCTCGAGCTCGCCGCCGCCCCACCGGTTTGGTTCCGAGAAGCCTCGTTCGGGCGCGCCCTCGAGCAACGGCATGACGCGCTCGGCGATTTGCGCGTGGCGACCTGCGGCAACTGCTGCCGAGCCGACGTAGTCCATCTCCCCACGTTCGCCGTAGAGACCAAGCAGGAGCGTCGCGATCCGTGTCGGCTTCTCCTTCCAGCGGACCCCGACGACGACGCAGTCGGCGGTCTTGTACGGCTTCACCTTCAACACCGCGTCGCGCGACCCGGGGAGGTACGAGACGCCGAGCTTCTTTGCGATCACCCCGTCGAGCCCGGCCGCCTCGAACGAGTCGAGCCACGCCTGGGCACGCTTCGGTTCCCGTGTCGTCGGCGACAGCCGAAAACCGTCGCCGAATCGCTCGAGCTGCGCGCGTCGTTCCTCGAGCGGACGCTCGTGCAGCGCCGCGCCGTCCCACAGGAGGACGTCGAAGACGACGAAGTCGGCCGGAATCTCTGCCGACAGCTTCCGAATGCGCGACTCGGCAGGATGGAGGCGAAGCTGCATCGAGTCGAAGTCGAGGACACCGTCGCGTGCGATCACGATCTCGCCGTCGAGCGCGGAGTGGGGTGGGAGGAGGTCGCCGAGCGGCCGCAGCTCCGGGAAGTAGCGGAGGAGCGGTTTGCCGTTGCGCGACCACAATGCGAGCTCGCCGCCGTCGTTCTCGAGCACGCCGCGGAAACCGTCCCATTTTGGCTCGTACTGCCAACCGTCGCCCGCCGGCAGCTCCTTCACGAGCTCGGCCTCCATCGGAGGGAACGGGACGGACGGGCCGGGCATGGCGACCAAGGCTACCGACGGCGTTTAGGACGCCTCCGCGTTGGAACCCCCTTCTCGATGGTCGAGCTCGATGGGGTCTGGAAGGTCGAACGGGTTGGCGGCGCGCTGCCGCCGCTCTACGGCTGCGTGAAGCGGATCAACGGCTCACGCGGCACGACCGAGTTCGCCCACGCGGCGGGGATGCCGTTCGAGGTGCGCGGGCTCGAGCTTCACTACCGCCCCCCGTTCAACTTGCTCGTCGACAAGCTCGAGCAGCAAGACGGCGTCTTTTTCGGACGGGCGACTTTTCGGGGATACGAATTCGGTCAGTTCCGCATGAGGAGGTTGGACAACGTGAGCCAGTTGAAAGAGCAGTTGATCAAGCACATCGACGAGGCGTATGCGATGGAGCAGAACGTCCTGCGCATGCTCGACGGGATGATCTCGACCACGGACGATCCCGAGATCCTCGATGCGCTCGAACATCACAAGATGGAGACTCAGGGCCATTCCGACCGGATGAAAGCGCGGCTCGAAGCGCATGACGCGACGCCGTCGGGCGTGAAGCAGGTCGGCGGGATGTTGCAGGCGATCGCGAAGATGCCGCTGGACATGGTCCGCGGCGAGAAGGCCGGCCGCAACGCACGTGACGGCTTCGCGACGGAGCACATGGAGATCGCAAGCTACGAGCTCCTGCGTCGTATCGCGGAGAAGGCGGGCGACGAGGAGACGGCGCGCGTGGCCGGGGAGATCATCTCCGAGGAGAAGAAGATGGCCGACACCATCTCGGACAACTGGGACAAGTTCGCCGAGCTGTCGCTGCGCGAAGAAGGCGTGACGGTCTAAAGCGGTTTTACGACGCGATGGCCGAGTGTCAGACCCGGTGACGGGCCTGACACTCGGCGGCGCGTGTCACCTGAGCCACTGCGACAGGAAGCCTTCGATGTCGCGGCAGCCGCGCGGTTGCTCGAGGCGGCCGCTGACGCGCTTCCCCTCGACGACGAGCAGCGTCGGGAGCGTGTTCACCTGGAAGCGCTCGAGCAGGTCGGGCCGTTCCTCGCCGGACACGCTCAGCACCTTGAAGGTTCCGTGGTTTCGGCGGCGCTGGAGGACCTGCGCGAGGAAGCCCTCGACGCGGCGGCAGTGGCCTGAAACGGACGAGTGAAAAAAGACGAGCCGCGGCTTCTCGGCGGTTGGGGCAGTTGGGGCAACAACAACGGTCACGACGCACCTCCGGGGAGACGGGGGGCGGGGACCGGGGCCCTAACCAAACTTGGACTGTTCCTGCCCAGGATCGCCGGCTTCCTAACCTGCAAGCCGTACGCGCGCGATTAAGCTCGCCTCGTGAAGCGCGTCGCGGTCACCGGTCTGGGCGCAGTCACGCCGCTCGGAAACGATGCCCGCTCCACGTGGGCGGCGGCGCTCGCCGGCACGAGCGGAATCGACTGGATCCGGGCCTTCGATGCCTCCGGATACACGGTCCGCGTCGCCGCGGAGGTGAAGAAGTTCGACGCGGGCGGCGTCGCATCGCCGAAGGAGGTGCGCAAGCTCGAGCGGAACGTCCTGCTGTCGCTCGGGGCTGCAAAGGAGGCGGTCGGCGACGCTCGGCTGAACGGCTTCGACCCGATGCGGGTGGGGATCGTCTTCGGGACAGCGATCGGCGGTGTCAACGGGATCCTCGAGCAGGAGGAGGTGCGCCGGGAGCGCGGTCCGGAACGGGTCTCGCCGAACTTCCTACCAAACGTCCTGGTCGATTCCGCGAGCGGCCAGCTCGCGATCTCGCTCGGGATCACCGGGCCGAACTACGCTGTGGTCTCCGCGTGCGCGACCGGGTCGCACGCCGTCGGTGAGGCCGCCGAACTGATCAAGCGCGGCGACGCGGACGCGGTCCTCGCCGGCGGGGCCGAGTCGTGCATGCACCCGTTGATCCTCGCCGGCTTCACGGCGATGCGCGGGCTCGCGGTCGAGGACGAGGACCCGCCGCGCGCCTCCCGTCCGTTCGACGCAACTCGCGCAGGCTTCGTGATGGGAGAAGGCGCGTGCGTGCTCGTGCTCGAAGAGCTCGAAGCCGCGCGCGCGCGCGGTGCGACGATTTACGCTGAGGTGCTCGGGTACGGCGCGTCGAATGATGCGCACCACATGGCGCAGCCCGAGCCGGAGGCGACGGGCGTCGCCGAGATGATGCGCACGGCGCTGCGGCGCGCCGATGTCGATCCGGCGCGCGTCGGCTACATCAATGCGCACGGGACGTCGACACCGCTCGGCGATCTTGCGGAGACGAAGGCGATCAAGGACGTCTTCGGGGCGCACGCGTACGAGCTCGCGGTGTCGTCGACGAAGTCGATGATGGGCCACACCTTCGGAGCGGCGGGTGCGATCGAGGCGATGATGTGCGTCCTCGCGATCCACGAAGGCGTGCTCCCGCCGACGATCAACTACCGCAATCCCGATCCCGGGTGCGACCTCGACTACGTCCCGAATGAGGCGCGCGCGGCGCGCGTCGACGTCGCGCTCTCGAACGCGATGGGCCTCGGAGGCCACAACGGTTGCGTCCTGCTCGGACGCGTCGAAGACTGAGGGACGGTCCCAGGCATCGTCGGGGCTTCGTGACAAGAGCGCGCCGGGATCGTGCGCCGTAATTGCTCGCGAGTCCGGTCGCGGCCACGGCACAAGCGCGCGGACGGCGACAACACGACTCGCCGGCACACGTCCGGGTCGGACACCTGGTGCCAGGCACGGCGCCGGGTTGTAAAAACAGCGTGCAGGATTGCGCGTCACGAGCCGGCGGCCCGTGGCCGTACGGCTACGCCGGATGGTAGGTCGAGTCGCGGTAGACGAGCCCGCGTCCGGGCGCGCCATGCTCCGTCGACACGACCTTTCCGACGAACAGGGTGTGGTCGCCCGCGTCGTACTCGGCCCAGGTCGTGCACTCGAGCCACGCGAGCGCGCCGTCGAGGAGCGGCCCGTACGTCCCGTCGCGGGACGCGACGTCGCGCCACAGCACGATCGGCGGAACGCCGCTGCGTGCAAAATGCTGCGCGAGGTGCGCCTGGGCCTCGGAGAGGATGCTCACCGCGAACGCGCGTGCGTTTCGGAGCGGCTCGTGGCGCGCAGAGTCCTTTCCGACCGAGATCCCGACGAGAGGTGGTTCGAGTGAAAGCGACACGAGCGAGCCGACGGTGAGCCCGAAGACCTCGTGCTCGTCGGCGCCCGTGACGACGGCGACCGGAGCCGGGAACCGGCGCATCGTCTCGCGAAGCTCTTCACCCGTCATCGCGCCGATCATAGGAGCGTGACGCGCCGTGACCTGATCGAGTCGTCGCTCGCAGCTCTGCTGGTCGCGGCGGCCGCGCTGGTGCACTACCTCGAGGCGACGCCCGTGCTCGCTTTCCTCGTCGCCGCCGCGGCGATCGCACTCCTGGCGCGCCTTGTCGGCACCGCGACGGAGCAGCTCGGAGGGCGCGTCGGGCAGTCGGCAGCCGGTGTCGTGCAGTCCGCGCTCGGGAATCTCCCGGAGCTCTTCATCGCGCTCTTCGCCCTCCAGGAGGGACTCGTCGGCGTCGTGCAGGCGGCGCTCGTCGGTTCCGTGATCGCAAACGGCGTTCTCGTCCTCGGGCTTGCGTTCCTCGTCGGCGGGATCCGCAACGGCACCCAGCGGTTCAACTCGCCGCGCGCGCGCCTGATCGCCACGCTCGCGATGCTGTCGGCCGCGATCCTGAGCGTCCCGACGCTCGCGCATGCGTTCCACACACCGGCGGCGACCCACGGCAGAGCGCTGAGTTTCGTGTGCGCCGGGGTTCTGATCGTCCTCTTCGTCGTGACGCTCCCCGGCTTCCTGCGTGGAGGCGACGACGAGGAAGGCGAGCCGCCGCGCTGGCGGCTCGCGACGACCGTACTCGTACTCGCCGCCGCCGGCATCGGCGCCGCATTCGCCAGCGACTGGTTCGTCTCGGCGCTCACGCCTGCGACACACGCGATGCACATGAGTCAGGACTTCGCAGGCCTGGTCATCGTCGCGATCGCCGGCAACGCCGTCGAGAACGTCGTCGGCGTCCAGTTCGCGGCGCAGAACCGGCCGGACTTCGCCATCTCGGTGATTGCCAACTCCGCGCTGCAGGTCGCACTCCTGCTGACGCCGGTGGTCGTGTTCGCGAGCCTCGCGTTCGCGACGACGCTGACGCTCGTCTTCCCGACCCTGCTCGCGATCGCGCTCCTGCTCGGTTCCGGCGTCGCCGCGCTCGTCGTCTACGACGGCGAGTCGACCTGGGAGGAGGGCGCGATCCTGATCGGCCTCTACGTCGTCATCGCCGCGAGCTTCTGGTGGGGCGCCTGAGGCCTGAAACCGGTGAGGCGGCCGAAGCCGCCTCACCGCTCAGCTCGCCTAGACCGCCGGTGCAGGCGTGTCGCGCCGGACCATCTCCTTGCTGAGCGCGTACCCCATCGCGATCATCCCGGCGCCAAGCGCCAGATGCAGGATGTTGTCGGCCCAGTTGACCGGGATCCAGTTGCTCCCGCTCTCGCCGTGGAAGATCGCGCCGTAGACGAACAGCACGAGATAGATGGCGCCGCCACCGATCAGGAACGAGCGTGCCCCTTCCCAGCTCCGTGACATCGCGATTCCGGCGACGCCGAACAGGAGGTGGACGATGTTGTGCAGGATGCTCGTATCGAAGATCCCGAGCAACTTCGCATCGGAGTTGTGGCCGGCGAACTTCAGATCGCTGTAGTGGGACGTGATCCCCGGGATGAAACCGAGGATTCCGACCAGCAGGAAGACGACACCGACGAGCAGCGCCGCCGTCTGGACGGGTGATCGATCACGCATGCGGATCCCTCCTCGAGCTGTGACGTGGTGTTGGACTCGGGGCGCGTTTGCCGGGGCGCCCGGTCGTGAATTCGTCGATCGCGCCCGACCGGTTCGTTCCGCGGAGAACCTGGGACGAAACTACGCCAGCACGAGCGCGATCAGCGCGGCGGCGAGCGCGCCGACGCCGGCAAGCGCGACCTCGAGCCGATGTCGCGCGAGCACGTCCGTCACGCGCGGGTCGGGAATCGCCTGCTGTGGGAGCGCCGAGACGCCCAGGAGGAGAACCGCGATCGCGAGCGTCGCGAGCACGAGCGGGCGCGTCGAATTGCCCGAGATGCGCGAGGCTGAGAACGGCGCCGCGCTGGGATGGCCGGCGCTCGACCTCGAGGTTGCGCTGCTCGTCTGGCTGCGGACGATCTCGGAGACCGCACCTTTCGAGGCGCCGGATCCGGTTGCGCCGGCTGCACCTCCCGACGCCAGCATCGCGTTCGAGGCGAGCGCGCGGACAGACGACGACGATGACGACGAGGCACAGACGTTCGCGTGTCGCGCGTGCTCGAGCTCGGTCGGCGACGGCGCGGAGTCGAAGACGACGAGAATGACTTGCAGGATCGTCGCGCCGCCCCAGGCCTGCGCGGAGACGCGGTAGGTCCCCGTCGGTAGCGGGCGGCCGTCGAGGCGCCCGGTGAACTTGACCTTGTTGACGCCGCGGCGCCCGTTGACGACGAAGCGCCCCGCAACCCGGCATTGCGGCGCGATCTGGGTCACCGTGAACAGGACTCGCGCTCGCCGACGCAGTCTGAAGTTCAGCGTCGTCTTCCGGTGTGCTGCGGGCCCGCCGGTCGCGATCCACGGCCGTGCTGTGCGAAGGCGATTGATCGCGATCGCCGACCGCCGGCCACTGCGGGCGCTTGCTGCGAATGCCACGGCCGAGGTCCAGCCGGGTCCGCCGGTCGCGGGCCCGGATCCGCCGGGCTGCCCGGACGCGCCGCCGGCCGCCGTCGCGCCCGCCGAGCTTCGGCCGGACGCGGGTCCGCTCGATCCCGTTACGACGCCGCCGGTCGCGATCCGACCGCCGCCGCCGCCCGCCGTGACGCCGCCGACTGAAGCCGGGGAACCGCCGGAGACGGAGGCCGACGGGACCGGCTGCTGTGCGGTCGGGGTCGACACCTGGACGGTCGGCGTCGAGACATGGACCGGCACCGGAGCTGGCACGGGTGCGGGCGCCGGTGGTAGCGGCGGTGGCGGCGGCGGAGCCGGTGGGCGCGGAACCGTCACGGCCGGCACGGTCGGCGTCGGCAGCGGCGGGACCGCAACCGGCGTGGTGACCGTCGGGGTCGTCACTGTCGGCGCGGGGGGCAGCAGATCGCCGAACGCGGTGCCTGCCGCAAGCCCCGCAAGGAGCAAAGCTGTGAGAAGGGCCGCGAT
>VAXB01000067.1:5102-15983 GCA_005883995.1 Actinomycetota bacterium | reverse complement strand
AGGAAGTCCCGCTCGGCGAGCTCCCTGAGCATCGCGACGTGCTCGCGGTACTGGCTCGCGAACCAGCCGACAAGCGCGCCGCACGAGCAGTAGGTGATCGTCCGGATCACGGTTGCCGTTGTCAGCACGTCGCGGGTCGGAAGCCGCGGCGTGAGCACGATCGCAAGCGCGTAGAGAGCGGCGCCGAACGCGCCGCCGACGACACCCCCTGCCGTCCCTCCCGCGAGCGCGATCAGGGCGACGGGGATGTAGAAAAAGTGGCCGAGTCCGAGGCCCGGCTGCTCGAACAGCACGAACGCGACGAAGATCGCCGCGTACAGCGCGAGCGCGATCGCAAGCATGAGTCTCCGGTGGAATGCCGCCGCAGGCACGGGTCGGAGAATCGAACGCGGGCGCGGCGCGCGCGTCCCTCGTTCGGGTGAGCCGCGGGTAGGCTCCGCGTGATGAGCGAGGCGGATGTCCTGCAACGAGCGCAGATCGCGGAGCAGGACGCGCCGGCTCCGGACGTCTCGCTCGTCGTCACCGTGTACAACGAGGCGGGGTCGTTGGAGGAGCTGTACCGGCGGGTCGTCGCTGCGCTCGACCACGGGCCGCGCTCGTACGAGCTGATCTTCGTCGACGACGGCTCGACCGACGGCACCTACGCCGTGCTCGAGCGCTTGCACGAGCGCGACTCACGCGTCCGCGCGGTCAGGTTCAAGCGGAACTTCGGGCAGCACCCGGCGATGCACGCGGGTCTCGTCCGTGCACGGGGCGAGATCGTCGTGACGATGGACGGCGACCTCCAGAACGAGCCGGAGGACATCCCGCGACTCGTGGAGGCGGTCGAGGCCGGGAACGACGTCGCGAGCGGTCGCCGCGAGGCTCGGCACGACTCGTGGGGCCGGACGCTTCCGTCGCGGCTGATCAACGGCATGCTCCGACGCTTCACCGGCGTCACGATCTCCGACTTCGGTTGCGCCTTCAACGCCTACCGCCGAACGGCGGTCGAGCCGATGCTCGGGTCGATCGGCAAGCAGAAGTTCACGAAGGCGCTGGTGCTCTCGGGTGGCGCGTCCGTCGTCGAGGTCAACGTCGCACACGCGCCGCGCCACGGGCCGTCGCGCTACTCGCCGCTGCGGCTCACGCGCCTCGCGCTCCACGTGCTCGCCGGTTTCTGGCCGCAGCCGATCCAGTGGATCGGCGTCGCGCTCGGGGCGGTCTGCTCGGTGCTCGCCTTGGCGCTCGGGATCTACGGGATCGTGTACTGGATCGACCGCTCGAACTTCCCAGGCCCGCTCTTCGGCGGCGTCGCTGTGCTGTTCGTGCTCGGGATCCAGGGATTCATCCTGGCGCTCGTCGGTGAATATCTCGGACGGATCCAGCGCGACGTCGAAGGACGCCCGCTGTACACGATCGACAAAGAGCTTTGACCGAGGCGTGCTCGTGAAACGGGTTCTCGTCACCGGCGGCGCCGGCTTCATCCCGTCGAACTTCATCCGCCACCTGCTCGCGAAGACCCCTTACGACGTCGTCTCGCTCGACGCGCTCACCTATGCAGGCAACGTCGAGAACCTCAAGGACGTGATGTCGCACGAGCGGCTGTCGTTCGTGCACGGCGACATCCGCGACGCCGAGCTCGTGCGCGACGTCGTCGCGCAGTGCGACGTGATCGTGAACGCGGCCGCCGAGTCGCACGTCGAGAAGTCGATCGAGCACGGCGCGTCGGAGTTCGTGACGACGAACGTGGAAGGCACGCAGATCCTGCTCGACGCGATCCGCGCCGCGCCGGTCGAGCGGTTCATCCTGATCTCCTCCTCGGAGGTGTACGGGACAGCGGAGCGGGCGCCGATGGACGAGGAGCATCCGCTGAACCCGCGCTCGCCCTATGCCGCGACGAAGGCCGGGGCCGACCGGCTCGCATACTCGTACTTCGTCACCTACGGGTTGCCGATCGTGATCGTCCGGCCGTTCAACAACTACGGACCGCGCCAGCACCCGGAGAAGGTGATCCCCCGCTTCGTGACGCAGGGGCTGCGCGACGAGCCGCTCACGATCCACGGCGACGGCCACGCGTCGCGCGACTGGCTGTACGTCGACGACGATGCGGAGGCGATCGAGGCTGTCATCGCCGCGCCGCTCGACGCGGTCGTCGGCGAGGTCCTGAACGTGGCGACGGGCATCGACATCTCGGTGGCGGCGATCGCCGACAGCGTCCTCGACCTCCTTGGGAAACCGGAGTCGCTCAAGGCGTTCGTCACCGAGCGGCCGGGGCAGGTCGACCGCCACATCGGGTCGACCGACAAGCTCGAGCGGCTCACGGGCTGGCGTGCGCGCACGTCGTTCGAGGATGGTCTCGCGCGGACGATCTCCTGGTACCGCGACAATGAGGCGTGGTGGCGCGGGATCCTCGAGAGCGAGACGCCGCGCGTCTCCTCGTCCTAGGCGCAGGCCCGGCGCAGCTCGGCCTGCTCGCGGCCGCGCGGCGGCACGGCCTCTACGTGATCGCGGTCGACCGCGATCCCTCCGCGCCCGGCTTCCGGTACGCCGACCGCCGCGCAATCGTGTCGACGGAGGACGAGGCGGGGATCGAGCGGCTCGCGTCCGCCGAGCGCGTCGACGGTGTGATCGCGCCGGGCATCGACTGGCCGGTTGCGATCGCCGCACGCGTCGCCGAGCGCCTCTCATTGCCACACCCGATCTCGCCGGAGACGGCCGCGCTCTCGACGTCGAAGCTGCGTCAGCGCGAGCGATTCACCGCCGCCGGTGTTCCCCAGCCGGGATACGTCGTCTGCTCCGGCGCCGCCGAGGCCGCCGACGCAGCGAACGAGCTCGGCTTCCCATGCGTCATCAAGGCGCCCGATCGCCAGGGGCAGCGCGGGCTGACGCTCGTCGCGGAGCCTCGGCACGTTGCGTCCGCGGTCGAGATCGCGCTCGACGCTTCGCGCAGCGCGACGCTGCTCGTCGAGGAGCACGTTGCGGGACGCGAGCTGACCGTGAACGGTTTCTCCGTCGGCGGCCGGTTCCGGCCGCTGACCGTCACCGACCGCCTGACCGCGGAGCCGCCGGCGTTCGGCGTCGCGCTCGCGCACGTCTGGCCGAGTGAGCTCGACCCGCGGACGATCGCCGACGCGATCGAGGTGGCCGGCGCCGCCGGGGCTGCCCTCGGGATCGCCGACGGCCCGAGCTACACGCAGATCCTCGTCGGCGGCGACGGCCAGCCGTGCGTCGGCGAGCTCGCGGCGCGACTCGGCGGCGGGCACGACGCCGAGCTCTGCCGGGCCGTCCTCGGTGTCGATCTCAACGGGCTGGCGCTCGCGGCCGCGCTCGGCCGCCCGATCGCGCTGCAGCAGCTCGCACCCGTGGCGCGGGAGGGCGGCGGTTGCGTTCGCTTCCTCGTCGCTCCACCTGGGCAGCTCCGCGGCGTCACGGGGCTGGAGGAGGCCTATGCGCTGGACGGCGTGAAAGGGATCCGGCTCTACCGCCAGCCGGGCCACGCCTTTGGCGCGCTCCTACGCGGGCCGGACCGGGCGGGCGCGATTCTCGCCGTCGGCGCCGCGCGCGCCGACGCCCTCGACCAGGCGGATCGCGCCGCAGCGTTGGTCCGCTTCGACGTGGAGCAGGCTCCGGCATCGCCGCTCGAGAAGGTCTGATCACCGAGGTGCCGGGCTACGCTTCTCGTGTGATCAGCGCGCGCCGGTCGACCATGCTCTCCTTCCAGCCGCCGGCGATCGGCGACGAGGAGATCGACGCCGTCGTCGAGACGCTGCGATCCGGCTGGCTGACGACGGGCCCGCGCGCCGTCGAGCTCGAACGCCGGATGGCGGACTACCTCGAGGTCGAGCACGTGCTCGCGCTCGCCTCGGGCACGGCGGCGCTCCACCTCGCGCTGGCTGCGCTCGGAGTCGGGCCGGGCGACGAGGTGATCACGTCGCCGATCACGTGGCCCGCAACGGCGAACGTGATCGTCCACACCGGAGCGGCGCCCGTCTTCGTCGACGTCCGCGACGCCGACCTGAACATCGATCCGGAGCTGGTCCCGGCGGCGGTGACGGAACGGACGAAGGCGATCCTCCCGGTCCACCTCGCCGGCCAGCCGTGCGATCTCGACCCCATCCACGCGCTCGGCATTCCCGTCGTCGAGGACGCTGCGCACGCGGCGGAGAGCCGCTACCGCGACAGGAAGATCGGCAGCCTTTCGGACGCGACGTGCTTCTCGCTCTACGCGACGAAGAACATCGCCGCGGGTGAAGGAGGGCTCGTCGCGACGAACCGCTCGGACGTCGCGGACGCCGTTCGCGATCTCCGCCTGATGCGGCGCGGAGACGGATCGCTCTACGACATCCCGGTCGCGGGGTACAAGGCGAACCTCTCGGACATCCTCGGGGCGATCGCGCTCGCGCAGCTCGACAAAGTCGAGCGCCATCGCGAGCGACGCGCGCGGCAGTTCGCGCTCTACGACGAAGCGGTCGCGGAGCTCGACGGCATCGAGCCGCTGGCGCGCGACCCGCGGGACACGCACGCGCTGCACCTGTACGTCGTCCGCATCGACGCGGACGAGGCCGGCGCCTCGCGTGACGACTACCAGCGCGCGCTCGCCGACGAGAACATCGCCACGTCCATCCACTTCCTGCCCGTGCACACGTTGACGTACTACCGCGAGCGCTTCCCCGGGATCTCGCTTCCGGTCGCCGAGCGCGCGGGGCGCGAGGTGCTCTCGCTTCCTGTCTCGCCTGCGCACTCCGACGACGACATCCGCGACGCGGTCACAGCCCTTCGCCGCGTCCACGCGCACTTCACGGCATGACGCGCCGCCGCGCGGTCCGTACGGCCCTGACGCTCCTCGTCACGGGGCTCTGCGTCACGTATCTGCTGTGGAAGCTCGACATCCACCGCACCGTGCACGTGCTCCTGAACGCGAGCCTCGGCTGGTTCCTGGCGTCGGTCGCGATCCAGGCGCTCGGCGTCCCACCGATGGCGTGGCGATGGCAGAGGCTGCTCCGTGCGCGCGGCGTCCACGAGTCGCTGCCATGGTTGAACCGCGCCTACTTCGTGTCGTACACGGCGGGGCAGGTGCTTCCGACGGCCGTCGGCGGCGACGCGTCACGGATCTACGAGACGTCGCGACGCCATCCGGGCCGGGTCGGGGACATGACGGCGATCGTCCTGCTCGAGCGTGCCCTCGGGGGCGTCGCAACGCTCACGCTCGCTGCGATCGGATTCGCGCTCGCGATCGGCCGGTACGACGTTGGCGCGTACGTCTGGGTCGAGCTCGCCTTCGTCCTCGGTTCGGCAGTCCTCGCGGTGCTCTTCTTCGCGCGCAGCGCGCGTCGGCCGCTCCGCCGGTTCGTGCCGGTGCTCCGGCGCTTCCGGCTCGAGCGTGCGTCGCGTGCCTTCTACGAAGGCGTCCACGCGTTTCGCGGGCACACCCGGCTCCTCGTCGGCGTGCTGGCACTGACGCTGGTCGTCCAGGCCTACCGCGTCCTGGCGATCTGGATGGCGGGCCGCGCCGTCGGCGTCGACCTGTCTCCGCGGCCGTACTACGTGATGGGGCCGCTGCTCTTTCTCGTGATGCTCGTCCCGTTCACGATCAACGGCCTTGCCGTCCGGGAGGCGTTCTTCGTCTCGTTCCTGACGCAACTCGGCGTCGAGAAGGAGCTGGCGTTCGCGACGGGTTTCCTGTTCTTCGTCGTCACGATCGTGCTCGCGATTCCGGGCGCCGTGATCGTGGCGGTCGAGAACCTGCGCCGGGCATCCTCGCGTGCCCCGGCGCAGACTCAACCCGACTAGCCCCTTACGCGCGCGCGTCCGCGACGCGCCGCAGGACCCACCCCGCGAGCGTCAGCGTCAGCCCGAGCACGACCAACGGCAACGTAAAGATCGAACCTGTGAATGGAAGTTCACCTGAACCGCTCATGCTTCATCCCCCCTCTCAGTATCGAACCGGTGAAACCCAGCGACACGTCGTGACCCGCGGCTCGCGGATCGTCTTGACGAGCGCGTGGATGAAGACCACGCGATAGATGACGTCGATGACCACGATCGCGGGGGTCATCACCGCGATGCGCCATTTGCGCGTCGCGATCGCTGCGAGCCCCGTCCAGGCGATGTAGCCGACCGCGTAGAAGAGCACGAGGTGCAGCGAGAACCAGCCGAGCCAGATCACAAGCCCGAGCGCGAGCGGCGCTCCGAGCACGTACGCGCACCAGTCGAGGATCAGCAGCACGAACGTCGCGTCGAAACGCGTCCAGTGTCGCCCGACGCGGTGGCCGGCGATCCCCTGGTACATCCCCCAGATCCAGCGGAGGTTCTGCCGGTACCAGTCCCGCAGGTTCAGCGGGTCGCATACCCATGCGTGAGCGTCCGGCGCGTAGACGATCCGGCCGAGCTTGCGGCGGTGCGTCTCCAGCGTCCAGTACGTGTCGTCGACGATGTAGGGCGTCTGCTCGACGACGACCTGCGCGAGCACGCTCGCGCGGAAGACGGAGTTCGAGCCGGAGATGCAGTTCATCACGCCGAGCGCGCTCTGGCCGCGACGGAGCGTCGCCTGGTAACGCCAGTACGCATACGCGCGGGCGCCGAGCCAGACGTTCCACCGGTTCTCGTCCGTCCAGCGCGTCGACGTGCGTCCGACCACGATCGCGACGCCGTCGTCGAGCTGCGCAACGGCGCGTGCGATGAAGTCCGGCGCGATCGTCGTGTCGTCGTCGAGGATGGCGATCGCGTCGTACCGCTCCGCCAGGCGAAGCGTCGCCAGCGCGTGGTGGATCGCCGCCGGCTTACCGATGTTCTCGCCGAGCTCGAGCACCTGAGCGCCCTCCGCCCGGGCGACGGTTGCCGTCGCGTCGGAGGAGCCGTCGGAGACGACGAAGACGTCGGCCTGCGCCACCGCCGAGCGCACCGTCGCGCCGATCGTCGCGCTGCCGTCCTTCGACGCCACCAACACAGCCACGCGAACAGGCGCTGCGTCTGGCGCACGCCGCGCGTGATTCATCCGCCTCGAAGGCAGTAGCCGCAAGTTCGTTCCCTCCCCGTGTAGCCGCAGTGCGCGCTCGGCTGGATCGACCTCCGTGCTCGAGCGCTACCCCTTTAGGGTGACCGAAGCTCACCCCTTCCGCCATCCCTCGCGTGAGGGAAGCGTCACTAGGACCTAGGCTACGGCGCGTGCGCTGCCGCGGCGGCTTCGGCGGCGAAGGTCAACCGGTAGTGCGCACTCATGTCGCGGTCGAAGTACTGGTGAGCTTCGTACCACGTCGCGTGTGCCGGGTCGCGGATCCACGGGCCGCTTGGATGGTTCGCGCGAAACGCGGTGACGCCGTCCCAGCCGTACGCCGACACGAAGATCCTGTGCCGGTCGCCCATTGAGCGGATCGCCGCGACCGCCGCGCGCGACGCCTGCTCCCACGCGCGCGGGCCCGGAAGATTTGCGGGCTCGTTCATCAGGCCGTAGCCGCTGACGGCGCTGTCGGTGCGGAAGACCACGGCCAGCCGCCGCCACAGGTCGGCGAACGCGGCCGCGGACAGCTGCGGCGTTCCGAGCGCGCGGCGGACGCCCGTCGTCCCGACGTGCTCGTAGTAGGCGCCGTAGTTGTGAAGGTCGAGTACTACGTGGAGCCCAGCGCGCTCGGCGGCGTCGACCGACGCTCGAAGCCGCGCGACCTCGACGCCGTCGAGTGGGCGGCCGAGTGACCGCTGGACGCGCTCCCAGCGAAACGGCAGGCGGACGAAGCGCACGCCGCGCGAGGCGAGGTACGCAAACGTGTGCGCGGACGGGTAGGCGTACGTCGACCCGTACGTGCCGACGTCGACGTTGTCGAGTGGGCTCGCGGGCGCAACCGGATCGAAATTGGTTCCGTACTCGCCGAAGGCGCCTCCGTCGACGTTGATGCCGCGTGCCGACGCGGGCTGTCCCTCGACCACGGCCGCCTGAGGGTTCGCCGCGTCCACGGCGTCGTCCGCGGCGCCGTACACCGCGAGCTTGTAGCTCGGCGCCCACAGCTCGCCCGTCGCCCAGGCGGACACGAGGAGCTTGTGGCGCGCCGCGTCGCGGTACCAGGCGGCGGCGACGTCGTTCCACCGTGTGTCGCCGGCGGCGCGGGGATTCCCGGGCCACCCGACCTCGCCGATGAAGCCGCGTGCGTGCCCGGCGGCGAGCCAGGAGGTGAACGTTTCGAGGCGGCGCGTCTCGCGCGATTCGAGCGACGCCGCGGCGCGCGTCGTCACGCGTGCCCGCTCCACGCGTCCCGAAGCCGTCGGCGCCGTCACCGCCAGGAGAAGCGTGGCGAGCGCGCCGATCCGCCACAGGTACCGCCGCATCCCTCTGGTCTCGGCGCGCGGAGGCGCCGGCCCGTCCCTCGGACGAGGGAACAACGCGGATGACGGCGGATGGCGGACACGCCACTATTGCGACCCCTGCGGACGCCGCGAGAGCCGGCGGGTCAGGGGAGCGCGCTCGACGGCACGAATGCAACCCGTCCGGGCCGCCTGCCCGAAACCGTGTAGGAGTAGAACAGCCCCGCCGGCTGAAGTTGGGCGTGAAACGGCGCCGCGCCCGGCGGGACGATCGATGCATCGCGGCCGTCGGCGAGGCGCAGCAGGTGCACGGCGGTGCCGCTGACACAGACGGCGATGCCTCCCTGGACGTCTTCGAGGACGCACGAAGGCGGCGCGGGCCATGTGTGTACGAGCAGCCCGGTGGCGGCGTCGTAGTCGACGATCGTCCCGCCGATGCGCGCGACGAGATCGGCGCCTTGCAGGCGCGCCTCCGAGAAGCCCGGCGCAGAGACCGTCGCCAAGGTCGCACCGCTCGTACTGACGACCGCGAGTTCGCCGCTACCTTCATCGACGAGGATCCGTCCGTTGTCGACGTCGAGCGGCGTCAAGCCGGTCTGCGACGACGCGATCTGCACCGCCGCGTTCCCGTCGATGCGGTACAGGCGGCCGTCGCGCTTCGGCGGCGGACACGGCAGGTTGCAGTACGGCTCGGGCCCGACCCAGCTGTCGAAAGCGAGCAGCGAGCCCGAGCCGACGAGATCACCGGCGGGCGCGCGGATGCATGTCCCGCTCGGCGTCGAGCACAACCCGGCGATCGCATTTGGATTGGGGATCGAGAGCGTCGCAGCGAACACTCCGTAGCTGTTCGTCCCGAGCGCGTGCTCGAAGAAGCCCCACGCCACCCGCGGCCCGGCGACCGCCACGCGCGTGATTTCGGGCATGGTCATCGCGCCGAAGGCGAGGTTGCAGAACGGGAAATGGATCCGGACACCGGTAGCCGGCCTCCACGTCTCGATGCAGCGCCCTTGCGCATACGTCATCGCAACGCGGTTCGCATCCGCCGCGAGCGCAACGATCGGTTGCGTTGCCTCGAGCACGCCGTTGACGACGACACCGTTCGGCGGGATCTGCCACGGGACGAGGCGCGCGGCAAGGCGCTCCGGCGGCCGCGACCGCGGGCGCCAGACGGCGCCGCCGTTGAAATAACCGTAGCGCCAGCCGAACGTGACCCGGCGCTGGGCGCCGTTCAGGCCGACCACCCAGACGTCCGACTCGCGGCCGCGTTCGACCGCGATGCTCGCGGAGTTCGGCGCCCACTCCGGCTGCGAGACCGAATCGGGGCCGACGAGGCGGCGGCGGCCGGTTCCGTCGGGGTGGATGACGAAGAGCCCGCCGTCGGCGTAGGCGATCCACGCCCCGTTCGGCGACCACGCGAGGCTGCCGTTCAGCGCGACGAGGTTGTGCCGATGCGTGCCGTCCGGGCTGGAGACGTAGAGGCGAGGATCAAACGGTCCAACGCCGTTCGGTCCGCTGCTGTCGAAGGCGATCCGTCGGCCCGCTGGAGACCAGCTCGGCGTCTCGAACACGCGCATGGCCACGCGGTGCAGCCCACGACCCGTCGGCCGGACGGTCATCAGCGCAGAGCTCAAACCGCCGGGTGCGCGCAGGAATGCGATCCGCGAGCCGTCCGGCGACCACTCGGGGCTTCCGTCCCGTGCTCCCGCGGGCGGCGTCGTCAACGCGTGGAGGCCGGAACCATCCACCCGCTCGACCCAGATGCGGTCCGCGCGGGAGAACGCGAGCGCCCTCCCGCCCGGCGCCCACGTCACGCCGCCGGCGTCGTGGGCGAGGAGCCGTGTGACGCGCCCATCCGCGCTGCGAATCCAGAGGGTGGTCGCGCCTGACGTCCCGTGGCGGAGATAGGCGAGATATCGACCGTTCGGCGACCACCGCGGTGGGTCGACGACGCCATGGGTGAGCAAGCGGAGGGGCCCGCCGGCGGCACGGACGGCATAGAGACCGCCGTCCACCGTGCGGTTGCTGTAGAAGACGAGCGTTCCTCCGCCGGCGCCACGCGGTGCTCCGGCGGCGGATAACGGCAGCAGCAGGATCCCGGCCGCTGCAACGACGGCAGCCCAGCGGACCACAATCCGAAACTACTCCGTTTGGAAACGACGTCAAGTGCGCGCGGCGCGCCCGCTGGTAGCCTCGGCGCGCGATGCGCGTTCTCGTCACCGGCGGCGCCGGGTTCATCGGCTCGCATCTCGCCGACCGACTCGTGGCCGACGGGCACAGCGTTCGCGCGCTCGACTCGCTCGACCCCCAGGTTCACCCGGACGCCGAGCGGCCTGCTTACCTCTCCGCCGACGTCGACCTGATCGTCGGCGACGTGCGCGACCGCGACGACGTGCGGCGCGCGCTCGACGGGATCGACACCGTCGTCCACTTCGCGGCGGCGGTCGGCGTCGGTCAGTCGATGTACGAGATCGAGCGCTACACCTCGATCAACGCGATCGGCGCCGCGGTGCTGCTCGAGGAGATCGCCGCCCGCCGCGACGCGATCGCACGCGTCCTGGTCGCGTCCTCGATGTCGATCTACGGCGAAGGGCAGTACCGCAACCCGCAGAC
>VAXB01000067.1:0-4914 GCA_005883995.1 Actinomycetota bacterium | reverse complement strand
CCGTACACGGGCGTCGCCGCGATCTTCGCCTCGCGCCTGTTGAACGACCGGCCGCCGATCGTGTTCGAGGACGGGAACCAGTCGCGCGATTTCATCGACGTCCGCGACATCGCGCGGTGCTGCGCGCTCGCGCTGACGAACGACGGGGCCGACGGCCGGACGCTCAACGTCGGGACCGGCCGACCGACGACGGTACGTGGCGTCGCCGAGGCGATCGCGCGCGGGCTCGGCAAGGATCTCCAGCCGGAGATCGTCAACCAGTACCGCGCGGGCGACATCCGCCATTGCTACGCGGACACACGCCTGGCTGAGGAGCTGCTCGACTTCCGCACCGAGATCCCGTTTCAGCGCGGGATGGACGACCTGCTCGCGTGGCTCGAGACGCAGGAGGCGTCCGACACGGTCGACTCCGCCCGCGACGCCCTCGTCGCGCGCGGGCTCGCCCGCTGAACCGGCGCTTCGTGCCGGGACGAGCTCCGGAAGTCTCGGTCTCGATCGTCAACACGAACAGCCGCGAGCTCCTGCTCGCGTGTCTCGCTTCCCTCGAGCGCAACCGCAATGACGGCGTCGAGGTGGTCGTGCTCGACAATGCCTCGGAGGACGGGTCGGCGGACGCGGTGCGCGCCGCGTTCCCGGACGTCCGAGTGATCGCACAGCCGTTTCGAGCCGGCTTCGGCGCCAACCACAACACCGTGATCCGCGCGACGACCGGTCGTTACGTCTACGTCCTGAACGAGGACACGACCTCTGCGGACTGGGGCTTCGACCGGATGACGACGCACATGGACACGCATGGCGGCGTCGGTGCGCTCGGGCCGCGCCTCGTCTACCCCGACGGCCGGCTGCAGGCGTCGGCGTGGCGGTTTCCGGCGCCGGCGGTCTCGGCGCTTAGCCTCCTGTCGCTCGGCAAGGTCGGGATCACGCAGTCAGGAGGCGGGGCGACGCGGCCAGTCGACTGGGTGATGGGCGCGGCCCTGCTCGTCCGGCGCGCCGCGCTCGATCAGGTGGGCCTCTTCGACGAGGGCTTCTTCCTCTACTCGGAGGAGACCGACCTCTGCCTGCGCCTCCGGCGTGCCGGCTGGGACGTCCACTACTTCCCGGCCGTGACCGTCGTCCAGTAGGCGCGCGCGTCGCGGCCGCGGCGACCGGCGCCCAGTACGCAGCCCGGGCGGCGCTCGGCGTTCGCAGGGACGAGGGGTTCCGCGCCCGAATGCGGTTGCATGCGAGGGATGCCCGGCGTGTCGACGGTCCCGGTCTTCGCGAGCTCGCCGAGGAGTGGAATGGCCGCGTGGGCGTCTCGCCGCGCTAGCGCCGCCGCCTTCCTCGTTCTCGCGCTGGCGCTGCTCGGCGTCGCACGGCTCCTACCCGCGGAAGGCTTCGGACTGTGGTTGCGGCTGGTTGCCGCGACGCTCGTGCTCTTCGTGCCCGGCGCGCTCGTCGCGCGAGCGTTGCGCGTGCGAGGCGCGGCAGCGACCGTCGCCTGGACGCTGGCCTCGCTGACCCTCGCGCTCGTCGTCGTCTTCGTCGCGCACACGAGCATCTGGATCGCGCTCGTCGTGCTCGCCGCGATCGCCCTGGCCGCCGCGCCGTTCGCCTGGCGCGTGGTCGACGGTCCACCTGCCTGGGACACGGTCGCGGTCGCGGCGGTGGGTCTCCTCTTCGGGATCGCGCTCTGGCGCGTGGCCGGCGTCGTCAACGGGGACGCGTTGTTCCACCTCGGGCGCGTGCGGAAGCTCGACGCATTCGGGTCGCTGCACATCCGCTCGGTCGACGAGTTCGTGGACGGCGGGCTGCATCCGGGGTACGCGTTCCCGCTCTGGCACGGGTTCCTCGCGCTCGTCGCCAAGCTCGCCGGCGTCGACCCGACCAAGGTCGTGCTGCACGAGCCGAGCGCCCTTGCCGCGGTCGGGTTCGCGGTCGCGTACGAGGCCGGCGTCGCGCTCTTCCGCAGCGCGTGGCTCGGCCTTGCGGTCCTCGTCGCGGCGGTCGCGGGCACCGCGCTCGCGCCCGGGCACGGCGGCTCGTTCGCGCTCCTCGGCCAGCCGGGGTCGCTCGACCGCCAGGTGCTCGTCCCGGCAACACTGAGCGTGTTCGTTCTGACCATGCGCGAGCCGTCGTGGCAGCTCGCGCTGACGCTCGCGGCGCTCGGCGGGGCCGTCTTCCTCGTCCACGCGAGCACGGCGGTGTTCCTGGCGCTGCCGCTCGCGGGATTCGTCATTGCCCGGTGGCTGCTCGCCCGCCGCGACGTCGCTTCAGGCGCCCTTGCGTACGCGTCGCTGCTCGTCCCCGTCGGCGCGGCGTACGTCTGGATCGCGCCGATCGTCCGCGAGACCGCGTCGCATTCGCCGGGACCGGTCGAGCTCCGCCGCTCGCTCGCCCGCTACGCGAGCGAGGTGCACGTCCACTCGCTGCACCGTTACGCGCTGCGCCCGGAGATCGTTGCCCGTGGCGGCGCAATCGCCGTCGCGGCCCTCGCGTGCGTGCCGCTGGCCGCGTTCGCGTCACGCCGGCGCTGGTCGGCGTTCGTGCTCGGCGGCGCGCTCGCCGTGCTGGCGGTCGAGTTGCTGCCGTGGGTGTTCCCCCGCTTCGCCGACGCCGTCTCGCTGTCGCAGGCGCGACGGGCCGCCGGCTTCGTCCCATTTGCGTTCGCGCTCGCCGGGGGCGCGGCGGTCCTTGCATACGTGCTGCGCCTGTTCGTGCTGCCCGTCGCCCTCGCAGCAGGCGTGGCGCTGCAGCTCGCGTATCCCGGCGGTTTCGGGACGATCCACGGTGCCGGGCCTGGCGCGGCGACGTGGATCGCCGCCGCGGGCGGCGCCGCTGCGCTCGTGGTCGGGATCGTGCTCCGCTCGCGCTGGGATGCCCGCGGGCCGCTCGTCACCGGCGCGACGGCCCTTTTCGTCCTTCCTGTCGCCGTGCACGGCTTCGCGCACTGGACGCCGGCCGTATCTCACGACCCGAACGTGCCCACCCCGGGGCTCCTCGCTGCGCTCAGGCACGAGGTGCCCAAGCGGGCCGTCGTCTTCTCGGACCTCGAGACGAGCTATCGCATCTCGGCCTACGCGCCGGTCTACGTCGCGTCCGCGCCTCCGGCGCACGTGGCGGACACGAAGGCGAACTTCCCGTACGGGAGGCGGCTTGCGACGATCAGGTTCTTCCGCACCGGCGACGTGCGGATCCCGAAGCGGTTCCACGCGACCTGGCTCGTCGTCGACAGGACGCGTTTCCACGTCCGGCCGCCGTGGAGGGTCGCGTACCGCGACGCTCGGTACACGCTCTACCATCGCAGCGCGTGAAGGTCCTTTTGGTGACGATGTACTTCCCGCCGGCGGGCGGCGGCGGAGTCCAGCGTCCGCTCAAGTTCGCGACGCACCTTCCGGCGCACGGGATCGAGACCCACGTCCTCGCCCCCGACGATCCGAAGTGGCTCCACGTCGACGAGGACCTGCAGCTGCCGACTCAGGCGTGGGTGCATCGCGCTCGCTATCTCGGTCCGCGTTCGCGGAAGCTGGCCGAGGAGCTGCACGGACGCACGGGGCTCGATCGCCTGTCGCGACAGGCGCGGTCGCTTTCGCGGCGCCTGCTCGTGCCTGACGAGAACGTCAGCTGGAACCTGACCGCGATCCCGGCGGCGGTCCGGATCGCGCGCGCAGAGGAGATCGACGTCGTACTCACGACGTCGCCTCCGAACTCCGTGCATCTGGTCGGCGCGGCCGTGAAGCGAGCGACCGGAGCACGGTGGGTCGCGGATCTGCGCGACTCGATTGCCGCGCACCCGCACCGCAACGTCGAACATGCTGCGGTCCGTGCGAAGGAGAAGGTGAGCGAGCAGGTCGCACGGCTCGTCGCACGGCAGGCGGACGCGATCGTCGCAGCGTCGGACGCGATCGCCGAGGAGGCGCGTGAGCTCGATCCCGCCGGTGTCGTCGTGCCGATCCTGAACGGGGCCGACTTCGACGACTTCGCCGGGCTCGAGTACCGGCGCGGCGACCGCTTCAGGATCACGCACACCGGGTCGTTCTTCGGCAAGCGCGATCCACGGCCGTTCCTGCAGGCGCTGGCGTCGTCGGGCCTCGAGGACGTCACGGCGCGCTTCGTCGGCGATTTCCGAAGCGCCGATCGCGACTGGGCGGAGCAGCTCGAGCTCGGCGACAGGCTCGAGCTCCATCCGTACGTGCCGCGCCGCGAATCGCTCGCGCTCCAGCGCAACTCGGATGCGCTGCTCCTGCTGATCCCCGAAGCGTCGGGCCGAGGGAAGGGCGTCCTCTCGGGAAAGGTCTTCGAGTACGTCGCCGCGGAGCGGCCGATCCTCGCCGCCGTCCCGCCGGACGGCGCGGCAGCCGAGTTGATCCGAGAGACGAATGCCGGCGTCGTCGCGCCGCCGGACGACGTCGATGCGCTGGCCGACGCGCTCCGCGAGCTGTACGACGCGTGGCGGGCCGACCGGCTCGGCGCGACCGTGCTCTCGGAGGCTGATCGCGAGCGGCTCGGGCGCGGCGCACGCATCGAGGAGTTGGCGGACGTCCTGCGCGGAGTCGCGGTATGAAGGCGACCGCATTCCTCTTCCTCGCGACGCTGTTCTGCATCACGTGGGAAAAGGTGCACTGGAGCTTCGGCGTCGACGTGTCGATCTCCGACGTCCTCACGATCCTGTTCCTGCTCGCGTTCGCGCTCGAATGGGTCGGCCGCGGCGAGCGCCGGTTCCCGCGGACGACGGCGATCGTGTTGATCGTGTTCGCCGCGCTGCTCGTCGTGTACCTCGTCGGGTTCTTCAACATCCAGACGAAGGATTCACTCGACCAGTGGCTCAAGGGGATGGTCAAGTTCGTCCTCCACTTCCTGTTCCTCGCCGCCGCCGTCGCGTACATGGCGCGGCGGTCGCGGACCTTTTACTGGCGTGCGATCGCCGCGTTCACG
>VAXB01000066.1 GCA_005883995.1 Actinomycetota bacterium | reverse complement strand
CCCGGCAGGAGCTCGTAAAGGCCGAGCGCGAGCTCGCGGCCACCCAGGTGCTTGAAGTGCGAACGCCAGCCCTCCGGCGTCGGATACGGATCGTCCCAATCGTCGTCGTAAAGGTTTCCGTGGACGCTCATGCGGCCTCCTTGGGATCGGTCGGCCGGTCGTATGCGGCGCGAATCGCGTCGCCCGCGCCGGGCTCGTGCGGATCGCGCAACCGATTCGCCTGGCGGAGCTGTGCAAGCCGCCGTGCCTCGCGCGCAAGGTCGATCGGCGTCGGCTGGGCCTTTCGTGAGGAGGACGTCACTTCTCTCCCTTCTGCTCGAGGTCGTGGATCAGCCACAGGCGGTCGCCGGTGATCGACGCGGTTCGCGCCTGAGCCGTGATCTGACCGAGGTCGGGGTACTCGACGACCTCGGGTGACGAGAGCGTCGAGACCATGAGGTACCGCACCGGTGCATCGGTGTCGTTCCGCAGGCCGTGCGCACCCTCCGCTCCGACCGCGAAGTAGACGGAATCGCCTTCCTCGAGGCGCCGCTCCCCCTCGGGCGTTCGCAGGAGCGGCCGGCCGCGGAGCACGATCAGCAGCTCCTCCCAGGCGTGGTGGAAGTGGTAGACGACGAAGTTGCCGGGCCCAAGCTCGCTGACGGTCGCGCCGACACCCGGGCGTTCCGGTGCGCGCGGGAGCCGCTTGTCCTTCGCGCCGCCGCCGGACCAGTCCTCGCCCTGCTCGCCCCAGGCGTCGCTCCAGATGTTGTCGTCGCTCATGACGCGAGAGCCTAGGGCATAATCCCGTCATCTTTTGTCGCCTATGATCGGCGGGTGCGTGCGAGCCGGCTGATCTCGCTGCTCCTTCTGCTCCAGACCCGGGGGCAGCTGACGGCGGCGGAGCTCGCCGAGCGGCTCGAGGTGTCCGAGCGGACGATCCAGCGCGATGCCGACGCGCTCGCCGCGGCCGGCGTTCCGGTCGAGGCCGTCCGCGGTCCTGCGGGCGGGTATCGGCTCGCCGGCGGCTACCGGACGCGCCTGACCGGCCTCACGGCAGAGGAAGCGGAGGCGCTGTTCGCCGGGCCGGTCGCCGAGCTCGGGCTCGGCAGGGTGTTCGCCGACGCCCGGTTGAAGGTGCTCGCCGCGTTGCCGCCCGAGCTCCAGGAGCGAGCCGAGCGCTCGGTCCGCTTCTTCCACCTCGACACGCGCGGCTGGTTCCGCGGCGAGGACAAGACGCCGCATCTGCCCGCGCTCGCGTCCGCGGTCTGGCAGGGCAGGCGCGTCCGCGCGCATTACCGCGAGGGACCGCGCGTCGTCCAGCGCACGCTCGACCCGCTCGGTCTCGTGTTGAAAGCGGGGGCGTGGTATCTGGTCGCGCGCCGGTCTGCGGGGCTGCGCGTCTACCGCGTGTCGCGGTTCGTCGCCGCACGCGTCGGCGACGAGACATTCGAGCGTCCCGCGGCGTTCGACCTCGCCGCGTTCTGGGAGGAGTGGTCGACGTCGTTCGAACGCGACCGGCCGCGCTTCGACGTTCGTCTGCGCGTGCCGCGCGCGGCCGTCCGGTTCCTGCGTCCGCTCGTCCATCCCGCCGGCCGCGCGGCGCTCGACGACGTTTCGCGCGAACCTGCGTTGGAGCAGATCGAGTTGACCGTCCCGTTCGAGCACGTCGACACGGCGTACCGAGAGCTGCTCACGTTCGGAGCCGACGTCGAGGTGCTCGATCCGCCGGAGCTGCGGCGGCGAGTTGCTGCCGCCGGCGCTGCGGTTGCCGAGTTGTACGGCATCCGCGACGTGCGCTACGCTGAGGCCTGGTAGCCCGCCGGCGCAGGCGGACACCGAGGCAATGGAGCCTCAGGACTCACGGAGTCCTGGGCTCTTTTTTTGTGGTCCGACGCGGGAGGAGCGGGATGGCAATCGACGAGACGCGGCATTACCTGATGAACGGGCAGGAAGCAGCGCCCGACGCACGCGAGGCGCTCGAATGGGCGCGCGAGACGACGGCGAAGATGGTCGACCTGAAGTTCTGCGACCTGCTCGGGACGTGGCAGCACGTGACGCTGCCGATCGCCGCGTTCGACGAGTCGGCGTTCGACGAGGGGCTCGGCTTCGACGGCTCGTCGATTCGCGGCTGGCAGGGGATCTCGGAGTCGGACATGCTCCTCATGCCCGACGCCTCGTCCGCGATCCTCGATCCGTTCTGCGAGGCGCCGACGCTCTCCCTGATCTGCGAGATCGCCGACCCGCTCACGCGCCAGGGCTACGCGAAGGACCCGCGCCGCATTGCGAAGCGCGCCGAGAAGTACCTGCTCTCGACGAACATCGCCGACACGGCGTACGTGGGGCCGGAGTGCGAGTTCTTCGTCTTCGACGAGGTGTCGTACGCGCTCGGCCCGAACGAAGCGCGCTACCTGGTCGATTCGGGCGAAGGCCACTGGAACTCGGGCAAGCCGGGCCTCGGCTACACGGTGCGCGAGAAGGAGGGGTATTTCCCGCCGGCGCCGCACGACACGCTGCACGACCTGCGCACGCAGATGGTGCTGACGCTCGAGCGACTGGGGATCCCGTGCGAGTTCCACCACCACGAGGTCGCGTCGGGCGGCCAGTGCGAGATCGACCTGCGCTTCCAGACGCTGACGCGGATGGCCGATCAGGTCATGACCTACAAGTACGTCGTCAAGAACGTCGCTCGCGCCTCGGGGAAATCCGTGACGTTCATGCCGAAGCCGGTCTTCGGTGACAACGGCTCGGGCATGCACTGCCACCAGTCCCTCTGGAAGGAGGGCACGCCGTTGATGGCGGACAAGTCCGGGTACGCGGGGCTCTCGCAGCTCGCGCGCGCGTACGTCGGCGGCCTGCTCGCGCACGCGCCGGCGCTGCTCGCGTTCTGCGCGCCGACGACGAACTCGTACCGCCGCCTCGTGCCAGGCTTCGAAGCCCCGGTGAACCTCGTCTACTCGATGCGGAACCGCAGCGCGTGTATCCGCATCCCGATGTACTCGGACGCGCCGAAGGCGAAGCGGATCGAGTTCCGCTGCCCCGACGCCTCGGCCAACCCGTACCTCGCGTTCGCCGCGATGCTGATGGCGGGGATCGACGGGATCGAGAAGGGCCTTGACGCCGGCGAGCCGGCCGACTGGGATCTTTTCGAGGAGGACCGTGGCGTCGCGCAGGTGCCGGGCTCGCTCGCCGAGGCGCTCGACGCGCTCGAGCGCGACCACGAGTTCCTTACGGCAGGCGGCGTGTTCAGCGAGGAGCTGATCCGCACCTGGATCGACTACAAGCGCGAGAACGAGGTCGACGTCGTGCGGTTGCGACCGCATCCGGCCGAGTTCTCCCTCTACTACGACTGCTGAAAGGAAGACCACGATGCTGGAGCTCGACGTTCGGCGAACCGACACCCTTGCCGCTCTGCCGGCCGTCGAGCTCCGGCCGATGCGGCCGGACGACTGGCCGGCGGTCACCGAGATCTACTGGGACGGCATGCGCGACGGGCTGGCGACGTTCGAGACACAGGTGCCGACGTGGGAGGACTGGGACGCCGGCCACCTCCGCGGGCAGCGGCTCGTGGCTACCGTGCTCGGCGACGTCGTCGGCTGGGCGGCGCTGTCACCCGCATCGCACCGCCGGTGCTACGCAGGCGTGACCGAGAACAGCGTCTACGTCGCGCGCGAGGCTCGCCGCCTCGGCGTCGGCCGGAAGCTTCTGGGTGCGCTGATCGCGCGGAGCGAAGCCGCCGGGATCTGGATGATCCAGACGTCGATCTTTCCGGAGAACCGTGCCTCGCTGGCGCTCCACCAGACATGCGGCTTCCGGATCGTCGGGATGCGCGAGCGGATCGCGAAGCGCGACGGAGTGTGGAGGGACACGATCTTCCTCGAGCGGCGAAGCGCGGTCGCGGGTTGATCAAGGTCGAGGCGGTCGTCGTCCGCGAACGGGTCGAGACGGTTATCGACGCGGTCGAGGATGCAACGGGTCACGTCGGGGTGACCGTGGTCGAGGCGATCGGCCACGGCGCCCAGCGCGGAGTCACGCACGAGTATCGCGGCCGCGTCTTCGAATCGCGATTCCTGCCGAAGGCCTTGCTGACGTTCGTCGTCGACGATGCGGTCGCTCCCGGTGTCGTCGCCGCGATCGCCGACGCCGCACGTAGCGGGCACGAGTCGGGCGACGGGCTCGTCTGGACGGCGCCCGTCGGAAACGTCACGCACCACCGAACAGGGAGTGCGTTCGCATGACGAATCACCAGCTCCTGATCGCGATCAACACCGTGTGGGTCGTCGTCGCCGCAGTGCTGGTGATGTTCATGCAGGCGGGATTCGCGTTCCTCGAGGCGGGGCTGACGCGGATGAAGAACGCCGCGCACATCGCCGGCAAGAACGTTCTGATCTTCGGGATCTGCTCGCTCGTCTACTGGGCGATCGGGTTCGGGATCGCATTCGGCGACGGCAACGCACTGCTCGGTCTGCACGGGTTCTTCCCGTCCGTCGGCGCGATGCTCCACGTCGGCGCCGCGCCGTTTTCGTTCTTCGGGACGATCCCCGGAGCGACGGCGTATCTGTTCGAGGTTGTCTTCGCCGGCGTATCGCTCGCGATCGTCTGGGGCGCGATGGCCGAGCGCGCGAAGCTCTGGGTCTACTTCGCGTTCGGCGTCTGCTTCACCGTCATCTACTCGGTCACGTCGCACTGGATCTGGCACGCGGGCGGTTGGTTGTTCGGCCTCGGGATGCAGGACTTCGCCGGATCGACCGTCGTCCACTACCAGGGAGCGCTCGCCGCGCTCGCGGGCGCGGTGCTCCTAGGGCCACGGATCGGCAAGTTCGGCCACGACGGGCGCGCGAACCCGATTCCGGGCCACAACATGCCGTACGCCGTGCTCGGGACGCTGATCCTGTGGTTCGGCTGGTTCGGGTTCAACCCGGGGTCGACGCTCGCCGTCGTGACCGGCGACAAGCTCGGGTACTTCGGCTACGTCGCGCTGACGACGAACCTCGCCGCCGCCGCGGGCGCGCTCGGCGGCATCGGCACTGCGTGGATCGTCCTCAAGAAGCCGGACGTCTCGATGATGCTGAACGGCGTCATCGCGGCCCTCGTCGCGATCACCGCCGCGTCCGGGTTCGCGCGTCGGCATCGACGACCCGATCGGCGCGGTCGCGGTCCACGGGCTCGCGGGAGTCTGGGGAACCCTGGCGACCGGCGTGTTCGCCGTGCCCGCGCTCGCCGCGAACCTCGCGACGGGGCGGGGCGGGCTCATCTACACCGGTTCGTTCCACCAGATCGGCGTGCAGGCGCTCGGTCTGCTCGCCGTCGGGACGTTCACGTTCACGGCGTCGTTCGGGTGCCTGTGGACGATGAAGCGCGTCTGGGGGATCCGCGTCGAGGAGCACGTCGAGACGGCGGGGCTCGACGTCTCCGAGCACGGGATGTGGGGCTATCCCGAGTTTTACATCCCGGTCCCCGGCGGCTACGGGACGGAGTCGCACGGGCATCTGGTCGGCCGCGTTCACCGGCATCCGGCCGCGGACGTCGAACCGGAGGCCGCCTGACGTCGCGCGATCAGGAGCGGGCGGCGTGCTAGGTCGCAACGCCGCCAAGGATCTCGGCGAGCTCCCGCGGCGAGACGACATCGGCCAATGGCTCGTCGGGAGGTCGACCCAGGTGACGTTCCGCAGCTCTGTCAGCCCGCGTGCGGCAGCCGTTGGCGGGTGCTAGTTGTTCAGGGCTTGTCCGCCGCCGTCGCGGGCCGTACGATCGACCGGTGGGTCGCCGTGTTCTCCTGCTCGCGCTCTTGACGATGCTGTTCGCCGGGACGGCGCGCGCCGCGCAGCCGTACAACGTCAGCTATCACGCTTTCCCGCTGCCGCGGGGCGGCGTCACGCTCGCAAACGCACCCGGTGGGACGTTGACGTCACCGTGGTTCGCGACGGGCTTCGGGTTCACCGAGCTCGTCTCTTCCTGGAACGCGTCGACGCCGCCGGGGACGTGGATCGAGGTGCGGATGCGGGGGACGACCGACCAGGGCCACTTGACGAAGTGGTACGTCATGGGCCGCTGGGCGTACGGCGACCAGGACATCCAGCGCACCTCCGTCGGTGGACAGGCGGACGCAGACGGCTACGTCGCGATCGACACCTTCTTCGCCAAGGACCATCCGCTCGTCTCGTACCAGCTGAGCGTGACGCTCCTTCGCGTGCCCGGTTCGACGGCGACGCCGACGGTGACGCGGCTCGGCGCGGTCGCATCGGATCCGATCAATTCGAACCCGTACGTCGCGTCGTCGACGACGATGACGAAGACGATCGACCTGCACGTCCCGTCCTTCTCGCAGGAGATCCACGCCGGCCAGTACCCGCAGTACGACGGCGGCGGCGAGGCGTGGTGCAGCCCGACGTCGACGTCGATGGTCGTCGCGTTCTGGGGCAAGGGCCCGACGCGCAGCGACTACGCGTCCGTCCTCGACGACTATCCCGGCATTGCCGACCCGTGGATCGACTACGCCGCTCGCTACACGTTCGATTACCACTACAACGGAACCGGCAACTGGCCGTTCAACACGGCGTACGCGGCGCACTGGGGGCTCGAGTCCGAGGTGACGCAGCTGCACTCGCTCGCGGAGGCGGAGCAGTTCGTCAAGGCCGGGATCCCGCTCGTCGCGTCGATCGCGTTCGAGCCGAACAAGCTCGACGGTTTCCTCTTCCGCGGCACCGACGGTCACCTGCTCGTGATCGGCGGCTTCACCACGGACGGGAACGTGATCTCGTACGACCCGGCCGCGACGACTGACGACGCGGTCCGCCGCGTCTACGACCGGGCGCAATTCGAGAAGGCGTGGATGACGGCGAGCGGCGGGATCGTCTACGTGATCCATCCTCTGTCGGCGCCATTGCCGCCGTCGCCGGGCAACTGGTAGACGAGCTGGGCGTCGGCGCGGCGTAACGTCGTCGCCGTGCGGTACCAGTTCGTCGACTGCCGTTGGGACATCGCCGATCCCGCCGCCGGACAGCGGCTCTATGCGGCGGGCCACATCCCGGGCGCATCCTTCCTCGACGTCGACCGTGATCTCGCGTCCCCGCCGGGTCGCGGCGGCCGTCATCCGGTCCCGCACGCAACTGCATTCGCGGCGGCGGCGGGTCGCGCAGGAATCGGCGACGGCGTCTTCGTCGTCGCCTACGGGAACATGGGCGGCGCCGAGCGCTTGTGGTGGATGTTGCGACACTTCGGCCACGACGGCTGCGCCGTGATCGACTTCGAGGCGTGGCACGGGCCACTCATCGGCGGCGCGGAGGCGGTTGAGCCGCGGACGTTCTCGCCGCGACGGCGCGACGACGACACGATCGAGGCGGACGAGCTCGCACGCCGCCGCGACGAGCTCGTCGTTGTCGACGCGCGCGTGCCCGCACGGTGGCGCGGCGAGCCCAACCCGATCGATCGCCGGCCCGGCCGCGTCCCCGGCGCGCGCAACGCGCCGTGGAACGAGCCGCTACCGGAACTTCCCGACGGCGATGTCGTCGCCTACTGCGGATCGGGCGTCACCGCGTGCGTTGTCCTGCACCGGCTGCATCTCGCTGGTCGCGACGGGAGGCTGTACCCCGGCTCGTGGAGCGAGTGGGAGCAGCGGGACGACCTCCCGCGCGAGTGCGGCTAGACCGCGGCTAGGCCGCGGTCGACGTCGACGCTTCGAGCTCGCGCAGGTACGGGCGCCAGCCGTGCGGGATCTTCGGCGCGGCCAGCCTGATGAACAGGACCGGCGCCGGCGGGCGCGGCTTCGTCCGCAGCTCGAGACCGCTCTCCTCGAGCGTCCGGTTGCCCTTGCGCAGGTTGCACGGCGCGCACGACGTGACGACGTTCTCCCAGACCGAGTCGCCGCCGCGCGAGCGCGGTACGACGTGGTCGAGCGTGAGGCGACCGCTCGCGGTCCCGCAGTACACGCACTTCCAGCCGTCGCGCGCAAAGAGCGCGCGCCGCGAGATCTTCCGCTGCACCGCCCGCGGGACGCGGACGTACGTCATCAGGCGGATCACGTGGGGCCAGGGGAACGTCGAGCTCGCGGAGTGGAGCGGGTGCGCCAGCTCCTCGATCACTTCCGCCTTGCCCTTGAAGACGAGGACGTGCGCACGCCGAACCGAGCACACGTTCAAGGGCTCATAGCTGGCGTTCAGGACGAGAACCTGCTGCACGTTGGCCGAAAATGTATCCGTCGAGGCTGCCCTTAGCGTGCCATAGCCCGCTCGACAGCCTCCTGCTCCTCGGGGGAAAGCGCCACGGACGGTCGTCCCTGGTCGAGCTCCTTGACGTAGATGCGTGCGTAGTCCCGCCCCTGGATCGCCGACAGGACGACGCCGCTTCGAGCCGCGTCGAGGAGCGCGATCGACGCGGACTGGTGCCCGCCCGAGCCTCCGTAGGCGTCATAGCGGACGAGTGATGTCTTCGAGACCGCCGCGTCGACGCGCCGGTCGACCCGCGAGAGGCCGGCAGCGACCTCGTCCACGGCGCGGTGCAGATCGTCGATCCGTCCCTGGAGCGAGACCGCGAAGTCGACGAGATCCTGCTTGCCCCCGCCGAGCAGGACGAGCTGGCCCTCGCGGACCGCGCGGAGCTTCCACCACACGGCGGCGGCGACTGCGATCGCGACGCCGGCCGCGATCAGTGCACCGATCGCAATCCACTCTGCGCGCATCGCGGGGCTACCCGAGCGAGAAAATCGCTCTGTACTCGGCGGAGTTGTTCGTCACGGTCTTTTCGCCCGGCACCGGCTGGATGTCGACCTTGATCGTCGTCGGGACGCCGAACGGCGGCGCGCCGAGGTTGGCGAACGTCACGGTCTTCGTCTCGCCGGCATTGATGACCGGGATCGTGATGCTCTTGACGATGGGCTTCGGCGTCTTCGCGATCGTCAGCGTCACCTTCACGTCGAACTCCTGGAACGACCCGGAGTCCTGGACCGATACCTGGAACGCGAGGTCGGTCGAGGCCGTGATCGTGTTCTCGGTCGACGGGTCGAGGCGCTTCCCGTCGGGGAGGGCGACGACCGCCCCCAGCGCGCTGCCGTGATTGCCGCCCGGCTGGCCCGTTGTCGCGGTTCCGTGGATGCGCTGCCAGACCGTGGACATCGCCTGGGAGGTCACGAGGTCGGGGTTCGCCACGATCGTCGAATCCGGCACGTTCACGTCCGTCACATGTTGTTCCTGCAAGGCCTGCTTCGAGGCGTCGCTGAAGTAGATGTCCCAGTTGACGTCGCTCGCGATCAACAGGCGCGCCTGCTCGGCCAGCAGCCGTCCGGCTGCAGTCGCATCGTGCGTCGTCGCCGTCTGGGCGAACGCGTCGGCGAGGCGGCTGAGGCCGCTCGCACGCAGCTGCAGGACCTCGATCAGGTGGTCGTGCTCGGTGTGCAGCGGGCCCGGAGGCGTGATCGAGCTCGCCTGGTCTGCCTGCTGCCGCTGCGTGTCGGCCAGGCCGCGGATCCGCGTCTCCACCTGTGTCTCCTTGATCCCGGTCGCGGTCAACGTGGCGTTCAGCTGCTTGCCGATCGCCGCGGAGTCGCCGGCGATCGGCCGCACCTTGTCCATGTAGTTCGCGTACGTCGAGTGCTTGCTGCTCGACGCGCAACCGCGGACGAGGAACACGAGGACGATCACGGCGAGGATCAGGAAGGCGATCAGCCCCGCGAGCCGGAGCATGGGGATCAGGCCATGCGGCCGGACCGTCCGGCGCGGCCCCGACGGCGGGCCGCCCCCCGGCGGAGGTCGCCGCGGTCGCGCGCGTTCGGTCGCTTCCTCGGTTTCCGGCTCGTCGAAGAAGTCGAACTCGATATCGCTGTCGCGTTCGGTCATTGGCGGTTCCAGCCGAGGCTCGGGTCACTCTAACCCGTGGTACGGCCGGAAAAGGAGTTGGAATGCCACCGGCCAACCCACTCGGAGCGATGTCGGACGCCGCCGCAGCAGCACTCCAGAGCGACCTTGTACTGGGCCGTTATCGGCCCCTGAAACCACTCGGGAGCGGTGGATCCGGATCGGTCTGGCTCGCCCGCGACGAGCAGACGGGACTCGACGTCGCGCTGAAGATCGTCGCGCGCGAAGGAAAGGCCGGCTCGCGTGCCGAGCGCGAGGCGGAGGCGGCATCGCGGCTGCGGCACCCCTCGTGCCAGCGCGCGTACGGATTCGGCCGTGACGCGCGGCACGTGTACATCGCGTACGAGTACACGGCCGGCCGAACGTTTCGCGAGGCGATGCGCGGCGGCGACCTCGACGACGCCGCGGCGATCGAGGCGGCGGCCCAGATGCTCGAGGGGCTCGCGCACGCCCACGAGCGCGGGATCGTGCACCGCGACGTCAAGCCGTCGAATGTCCTGCTCGCCGACGGCGACGCCGTGTCGGTCAGGCTTCTCGATTTCGGGCTCGCGCGGCTGCCGCAGGCCGAGACGCTCACCGCGGCGGGCGATGTCCCCGGCACGCTTGCGTACATCGCGCCGGAGCGTCTCGCTGGTCAGCCGGCGACCCCGGCGGCAGACGTCTGGGCCGTCGGCGTCCTCCTCTGGGAGGCGCTTGCCGGGCGTCACCCGTTCTGGCAGTCGTCCCTGCTCGAGACGGCGCGGGCGATCGAGCGAGGAGCACCCCCGCTCGCCACCGTGCGGCCCGACCTGCCGCGGCAGGTGCTTGCTGCAGTCGACCGGGCGCTGAACCTCGATCCCGTACGCCGGCCCGCGGCGGCCGCGCTCGCGGACTCGCTGCGCGTCGCGAGGAAGCGGCGAGGACCGCGCCGGCGTCGCGGGGGTCGTGAGCTCGTTCTTCCCGCTGCCGCGGTGCGCGCGGCTCCGGCGGTCCTCGCTGCGATTGTCGCCGGCTGGACCGCCTGGAAGCTGCCCTTCTACCCGTCGGGTTGGCCGATCGGCCTCGCCGTGCTCGCCGGCGCGGCCGCCGCTTTCAGGCCGCGCCTCGGTTTGGCCGCCGCGCTCGCAGTCCCGGTCCTGCCGCTCGGAAACCTGTCGCTTGCGGCCGCCCTCGTTTACTCGTGCGCGGCGGCCGGCTTCCTCGCGTTGTCCTGGCGCGAGCCGGAGACGGGCATGTTCGCTGCGCTCGGGCCGATCCTCGCGCCGGTCGCCGCGCTCGGGCTGCTGCCGCTCCTCGCGCTCGCGATTCGCTCGCCGATCCGTCGCGCCGTCCAGGTCGCCGCCGCGATCGTCGCCGCGGCGCTCGTGGCCGGCCTCAGGCACGCCTCGCTGCCGTTCGCCGGAGGACACGCGCCGCACGACCTCGGGCTTGCCGGAAGTCGAAGCGTCGCCGCGACCGCATCCGTGCTTTGGCACGCATTCGTGGCGCATCCGGCGCTGCCCTTCGAGGCGCTCGCGCTCGCGGCGGCGGCCGTGCTCTTGCCGTTCGCGCGCGAGCGAGGCCTCTGGCACATCGCCGGTCTCGGGGCCGCGATGCTCGCCGCGACGCTCCTACCGGTGCCGGGAGTCGCTGCGATCCCGCTCGTGCTGAGCGTTTGGGCGACCGTTGGCCTCGTAGCCTTGCGTTAGCATCGGGCGCCGGGGCATATCCCCGGCCAGATGGTTCTCCGCGCGATCGAGCAAAAAATCGAGGCCCTGTTCGAGGGTGTCTTCGGCCGGGCATTTCGCACGAACGTGCAGCCGGTCGAGCTCGCGCGCAAGCTCGCGAAGGAGATGGATGACCACCGCACGGTGTCCGTGTCACGGGTCTACGTCCCGAACGAGTACACGATCTATCTGTCCCCGGACGATCGCGGGCAGTTCGAGAGCTACGAGGGGAACCTGAAGGGCGAGCTCCAGGACTACCTCGCCGAGCACGCGCGCCGCGAGCAGTACGCATTGCTCTCGTCGCCGCGCATCGCCTTCGAGACCGACGCGGATCTCGACCTCGGCGAGTTCGGGATTGCGACGCGGATGGTGCAGCCGGACCAGCGCCGGCGGGAGCCTGACGAGCCGGAGCCGCAGCTCGAGGCGGGGGCGACGATGATCTACAAGCCGAAGACGCCCGTGGCGACAGAGGCCGTGTCGCCGGTCGAGCTCGGCATGGACCGGGAGGTCGTGACGTTGTCGTACGACGGCTCGCGCCATGAGGTAACGGACCGGAAGGTCGTCCTCGGCCGTTCGCGCGACTGCGACATCCAGCTCGCCGACGCGAACGTCTCGCGCCGCCACGCGGAGCTCCGGCAGGAGGGCGCGTCGTACTGGATCGTCGATCTCGGGTCGACGAACGGCATGGAGGTGAACGGCAAGCGCGTCAAGCGCGCGAAGCTATCCAGCGGCGACACGATCACGCTCGGCTCGACGGAGATCACGTTCGATCGCGAGAGCCCGTGATCGTCGGCTCCGTCGCCGTCGACACGGCGCTGCTGATCCTCAAGATCGCGTTCCTCGTGCTGCTCTACCTCTTCATCTGGCGCATCGTCCGCACCGCGAGTCGTGATCTGCGGCTGCCGCAGGAGAGCTTCATCCTCGCGCCGTCGCGCGAAGGCGGCGTCGCCACGCAACCGCCGCCGCTCCGAAGCGGCCGGCTCGTCGTCGTGAAGAGCGCGGAGCTCGAAGACGGGTCGGACTACATGCTCAACTCGTCGCAGCTGACGATCGGCCGCGGCGGTCAGAACGACATCCCGCTGCCGAACGACGACTACGCCTCGGCGCGTCACGCGCGGTTCGAGCCGCGGCAGGACGGCGTGTGGGTGCAGGATCTCGGCTCGACCAACGGGACGTACCTGAACGGCGCGCGGCTCGAACGTCCGCGGCGGCTGACGCCGGGCGACATCGTCCGCGTGGGCGACACCGACCTGAGGTTCGAGCAGTGATCGGCCGCGTCGGAGGCGTCACCGACACGGGCAGGAGGCGCCGCCGCAACGAGGATGCCTACGTCTGCGAGCCGCCGTTGTTCGCGATCGCCGACGGGATGGGCGGTGCGCAGGCGGGCGAGGTCGCCTCCCGCCTCGCGGCGAGTGCGCTGAGGGAGAGCGGCGCCGACGGCGGCGGGGAGACGCGGATCGTCGACTTGATCCAGGAGGCGAATCGCCGGATCTACGACCGTTCCAGCACCGACCCGAACACATCTGGGATGGGCACGACGATGACCGTCGCGCTCGTCGAGGGCGATCGCGTCGCGTTCGGTCACGTCGGCGACTCACGCGCGTACCTCGTCCGCGACGGACGGATCGAGCAGCTGACCGAGGATCACTCGCTCGTCAACGAGCTGATGAAAAGCGGAAAGTTGTCGCGCGAGGAAGCCGAAACGCATCCGCAGAAGTCGGTGATCACGCGTGCGCTCGGCACCGACCCCGACGTCGACGTCGACACCTTCAGCGTGCCCGCGCAGACGAGCGACCTCTTCCTGCTCTGCTCGGACGGGCTGACAGACATGCTCAGCGAGGAGCAGATCCTCGGCGTCGTCGAGCGCCATCGGGACGACATCGACGATGCGCTGCGCACACTCGTACGCGAGGCGAACCGTGGCGGCGGCGACGACAACATCACCGTCGTCGCCTTCGAGATCTCCGACGCTCCGGTCCGCGACGGCCAGACGCGCGAGCAGGCGCTGCCTCCGGAGCTCGTCGCCGCGCCCGCGGACGACGAGGACACACTTGACGAGACGGATGCAGTCCCGGCCGTCGACACGATGGTGATCTCGACCGAGAAGATCCGCGCGCGCGTCGAGGCGGACGAGGCAGCGAAGCGACGGCATCGGCGGAGGCGTCTGCTCGCTTGGCTCGCGATCGTGCTGTTCCTGGTGATCGTCGCGGCGATCGTCCTCTGGCGGGTCCTTCGGTGACGCTCAGCCCGCGAAATCGCGAGCTCGCGTTTCTCGTCGTCGTCGGGATCCTGACCGCGGTCGGCTTCGCGAGTGTCTACATCGCCCGGCAGTCGGTCGTGTCGACCACCTCGTTAACCTACGCCGGGATCTTCCTCGGCGTCTATCTCGTCGCGCATCTCGTCGCCCGGGCCACCGTTCCGTTCGCCGATCCCTATCTGCTCCCGATCGCGGGATTGCTGACCGCGCTCGGCGTCACCGAGATCTACCGGCTCGACCCGAAGGACGCGTTCAGGCAGGCCTTCTGGGTGATCGTCGCCGTCGCGTTGTTCGCCGGGACGTTGTTCCTGCTCCGGCGCGACTACCGGCGGCTCGAGACCTACAAGTACATCTTCGGGCTGAGCGCGATCGTGTTGCTCCTGCTGCCGCTCGCGCCCGGGCTCGGCCGGACCGTCAACGGCGCACGATTGTGGGTCGGTCTCGGCCCGCTGCAGTTCCAGCCCGGCGAGCTTGCGAAGGTTCTGCTGATCGTCTTCCTCGCCGCCTACCTGCGCGAGAAGCGCGAGGTTCTCGCGCAGGGGCGACTGAAGGACTTCGGGCCGCTGCTCCTGATCTGGGGCCTTGCGATCCTGGTGCTGCTCGAGACGCGCGACCTTGGGGGCGGCCTTCTCTACTTCGGCATCTTCCTCGCGATGTTGTACGTCGCGACGGCGCGGCTGAGCTACGTCGCGGTCGGGCTCGGCCTGTTCCTGATCGGCTCGGTCGGCGTCTGGAAGGTGACGCCGCACGTCCAGGAACGCGTCACGATCTGGCTGCACCCGTGGACGACGCACAAGGTGTACTGCCCGAGCACCGGCACGCCGCAGCTCCGCCAGGACTGCCAGAGCTACCAGCTCGTCAAGTCGCTCTACTCGATCGCGCACGGCAACTACGGCGGAACGGGCCTCGGTCGCGGCACCGTCACCGACCTCGGTGGCCACGCGCTGATCCCGTACGCGAACACCGACTTCATCTACTCGGTGATCGCGCAAGAGCTCGGGCTCATCGGCGCGTCGGCGTTCCTGCTCGTCTACATGGTCTTCGTCCTCCGCGGCATGCGGATCGCGCTGCTCGCCGGCGACGGCTTCTCGAAGCTGCTCGCGGCAGGTCTCACGTTCGGCTTTGCGCTGCAGACGTTCATCATCGTCGGCGGCATCCTCCGCCTCATTCCGTTGACCGGAATCACGCTGCCGTTCGTCTCGTACGGCGGCTCGAGCGTCGTCGCGAACTTCGTACTGCTCGCGGGACTGCTGCTGGTCTCGAACCGGGCCAACCGGGATCTGCTCCGGTGACGGCGCGATGAACAAGCAGGTGTCGCAGATCGGCGTCGCCGCTCTCGTCCTGCTCGCCGCGCTGATCGTCGCGACGACGTACTGGCAGACGTGGGCCAATGCAGGGCTCGCCGAACGCCAGGACAATGCGATTCGCCTCGTCGCGCAGTTCTCGGTCAAGCGCGGGACGATCTACGCCGCCGACCACCGCACGGTCCTCGCGCGGAACGTCGCCAAGAAGGTCAACGGGCAGACGCTCTACTTCCGGCGGTATCCGACCGGCCCGTTGTTCTCGGCGGCCGTCGGCTACTCGACGCAGTCGCGGAACCAGACGGGGATCGAAGAGGCGTACAACGACTTCCTCACCGGATCGAACTCGAACCTCGACACCGTGTTCAACACGACGCTCGACAAGCTGAAGGGAACGACGGTTCGCGGCAACGACCTCGTGCTCTCGTTGCGGCCGGGGGCGCAGGCGATCGCGCTGCGCGCGCTCCGCGGCAAGTGCGGCGCCGTCGTCGCGATGGACCCGACGACCGGCGCGGTGCAGGTGCTCGCCTCGAGCCCCGCGTACAACCCGAACCTGATCGAGAAGCATTTCAACGTCGCGCTCCACCAGGGTGGGAAGTGCGGCGCCCTCGTCA
>VAXB01000120.1 GCA_005883995.1 Actinomycetota bacterium | reverse complement strand
GGAACCTCGCCGCCCGTGGAGGCCGATGAGGTAACGCGGGCGCGGACGGTGATCGAACGGATCGATCAAACGATCCGCGATTTGCAAACCCTCGACGACCCGACGTGGGACGAACAAATACTGGCGCTGCGGTCGATGCGGCAGGAGACGATCCGCGCGGTTCGCGAGAAGTACCCCGACACCCACTTCTCCCGTCCGCGGACCTAGCCGCCGGGTGTTTCGCCGTCGCCCGAGCGGAGACGGTTCGGTCAGGCCGGTGTGGCCGCCTATCGACGCGCCGCCCGGCGACATTGGGCGCGGCCGCCCAGACCTCGCGGCCACGCCTCAGCCACGCCTGAAGGACGTGACGGCATACGCTCCGCGCGCGCACGACCCGCGCTCACATGTCAACGTTGATCTGAATCGCCTTGGACGCCCTCCTCGCCAGTTCGGGCGATCGCGCAACGGCCGTCATCCTCGCTGCGGCGCTGGTGGTCTCCCTCGTGGTGCTGGCGTGGGTCTGCTGGTTCTTCTGGCGCCACCGACATGACGACTGACGGCCGTCGGTGAGCCGTCTCGCTCGGAGCTACTGAGCGAGGTAGGGTCGTACAGGGGGTCTCGTCACCGAGAACGGAGGTTGTCATGACTGCCGTCGAAACCGGCATCGACGCCCGCCCCTTCCGCATCGACGTATCGGAGGAGGAGATCGACGATCTTCGACGCCGGATCGCGGCGACGCGGTGGCCCGACAAGGAGATCGTCCCGGATCAGACGCAGGGCGTGCAGCTGGCGACGATTCAGGCGCTCGCGCGTTACTGGGGCAGCGACTACGACTTCCGGAGGCTCGAGACAAGGCTGAACGCACTACCGCAGTTCACGACCGAAATCGACGGTCTCGACATCCACTTCATCCACGTCACGTCGCCGCACGAGGAAGCCTTACCGCTCATCATCACGCACGGCTGGCCCGGCTCGGTCGTCGAGATGCTCAACGTGATCGGCCCGCTCACCGATCCGCCGGCACACGGCGGCAGCGCAGAGGACGCGTTCCATCTCGTTATCCCGTCGCTGCCCGGCTACGGGTTCTCCGTCAAGCCGCAGGAGACCGGCTGGGACAGCGCCCGCATCGCACGCGCCTGGGTGGTGCTGATGAAGCGCCTCGGCTACGCGAGATTCGTCGCGCAAGGCGGCGACTGGGGCGCGATCGTCACGGACCTGATGGGTGCACAGGCGCCTCCGGAGTTGCTCGGCATTCACTCCAACATGCCCGGCACCGTTCCACCCGACATTTCGAAGGCACTGGCGTCGAACGTCCTCGGGGCCGGCGGCCCGCCCCCGTCGGGTCTGTCGGCCGACGAGCAACGCGCGTACGATCAGCTGAGCTTCCTGTATACGAAAGGCATCGGCTACGCGGTCGAGATGGGGCTACGGCCGCAGACGTTGTACGGACTGGCCGACTCGCCCGTCGCCCTGGCAGCCTGGATGCTCGACCACGACGCGCGCAGCTATGAGGACATCTCGCGCGCGTTCGTCGACGAAAAGCCGGTCGGCCACCTCACACGAGACGATGTCCTCGACAACATCACGCTTACCTGGCTGACGAACACGGGGATCTCCTCGGCTCGTCTCTACTGGGAGAACACGCTCGGCTTCTTCGACGTCAAGGGCGTCTCCGTCCCGGCCGCCGTGAGCGTGTTTCCGAGCGAGCTCTATCAGGCGCCGCGCAGCTGGACCGAGGAGGCGTACCCCAACCTCATCTACTTCAACGAGGTCGACCAGGGGAACCACTTCGCCGCCTGGCAAGAGCCGGGCCTCTTCGCGACCGAATTGCGGGCCGGATTCAGGTCACTGCGTTGATCGACGGGGCCGGGGCGGCCCGGTCCAAGAGGAGATCCGATGCGCGAGACGATCAGTGACGGTGAGCGGTGAGCTTCCTCGGCGTCCGCCGTCACGCGCCGTTGCCGGCAGAGGGGTATCTGCCCGGCTTCGACGGCGCAACCGGCTGGCTGAACTCGCCGCCGCTCACGGCGGACGAGTTGCGCGGAAACGTCGTTCTCGTCGACTTCTGGACGTACACGTGCATCAACTGGCTGCGCACGCTCGCCTACGTCCGCGCGTGGGCGGAGCGCTACAAGGATCGAGGCATGGTCGTCGTCGGCGTCCACACTCCCGAGTTCCCGTTCGAGCAGGACGTCGACAATGTTCGGCAGGCCGCCGAAAGGATGATCGTCTCGTATCCGATCGCGCTCGACAGCGACTATGCCGTCTGGCGCGCGTTCAGCAACCGGTACTGGCCGGCCGTCTACATCGCCGACGCGCAAGGACGAATCCGCCACCATCAATTCGGCGAGGGCGGATACGACGACTGCGAACGCGCCATCCAACAGTTGCTTCGCGAAGCGGGAGTCGACGGAATAGCCGACGACCTCGTCGCCCTCACTCCCGATGGATTCGAGGCGCAGGCCGATTGGACGAACTTGCGGTCGCCGGAGACCTACCTTGGTTACGCGCAGGGCCGGAACTTTGCGTCCCACGGCGGCGCCGTAATCGGCGTGCCCAGCACCTACGTCGTACCGGACATGCTGATGCTCAACCAGTGGGCGCTCTCGGGTGACTGGACGATCGAGAGCGGAGCGAGTGTGTCGAACGGAGCCGACGGGCGGATCGCGTTTCGCTTTCACGCTCGCGACGTCCACCTCGTCATTGGCCCGACTTCGCCCGGCGCATCGGTGCCGTTCCATGTTCTCGTCGACGGCCAACCTCCCGGCGAGACTCATGGACTCGACGTCGACGAGGAGGGCCGCGGGACGATGTCCCAACAGCGGCTCTATCAGCTCGTCCGCCAACGAGGATCGATCGCGGACCGCACATTCGAGATCACCTTCGGCACGCCGGGCGCCGAGGCGTATGCGTTCACGTTCGGCTAGCGGACGTTCGCCGCGACGCCTGCTTGCACCCGGCCCGCGATTTCACGCGAGAGCCGTAGGGGCTTCCCGAGATCAAGATCCTCCGCCTCGGGTGAGGGGGGTCCTCCGATGAGCAAACAGACTCCGGTCAGTGGGCCGCGCCATGCGACGTGGGCGGTGTCTACGTCCAGATGTTCGACGTCGCGCGTCGCGAATGGGTTGGTGAGCCTCCGGGACTGTGCGTCCACTCGGAGACCTGCGGTCTCGCACTCGCACTCGAACACACGGGCGACCTCTATTCGTGCGATCCACTTCGTCGAGCCGCGATATACCTGCTCGGCAACATCCAGGACAGGCACATGCTCGAACTCGTCTCTTCTCCTCAGCAGTTGCAGTCCGGGCTCGACAAGCGCGAGCGGTTGCCGCGGTACTGCCTCGACTGCCACGGGGTTGCCCGAAGGACCGTTTCATCTCGACGCCCGGCGGCGAACAGGGACTGAACTACCTTTGCGCCGGCTACAAAGCGTTCTTCCATCACGTGGATTCGACGATGCGAGCTCCTCAGCCTCCCATCGGTGGACGAGCCGATCGAGACGAGGTTCGGAACCTGCGTGATCGTCCGAACAGAGGCGGTCGCTGAAGGGAGCGCGTACGCCGGACGGATCATCTGCCGCTTGGTAGCGCGCGGCGATGAGCTTTACAAGCCTGCCTCCGCCGTCACGCGGCCCGAGTCGACGGCATCTTTGAGCGCCTGGTAATCGCGTTCGTTCTGGTCGGCATACGTCTCCCCGAAAGCAGCGAGCGCCTGCTCGAAGACGCTGCTCGTCCCGAGGTAGCTCGCTATAGCGAGCGGGTCCCCCGAGCGGGCGTGCGCCTTGGCGAGCGTCCAGCCGCACAGGCGTGCATAGAACTCGAACGCGCTCGGTTCGATCACGTCGAGGAGTGCCGAGCCCTTCGCATCCCAGAGCTGGCGGACGTAGAAGTCGCGTTTGACGCCGTCCAGGCCCTCTGTGTTGAACCACCCGAGCAGGATGTCGCTCGCGCTCTGCATCAGACGCTGACCCTCAACGACGCGTTGACCGTGTGTCGCGAACTGGCTCTTACCGAGATGGGGCTCGAGCACCGAGGGCTGCGCCTCCTTGGCCTGCAGGAAGAGCGGATCGTCATTGTCCTGGCCGAGCAGCAGCACGATCCAGGCGCGAGTGCCGACGCTGCCGACGCCGACGACCTTGCGCGCTGCATGGACGTAGCGGAAGCGTTCGAGCAGGCGGCGCCTTTCTTCTGGAAGCGTCCGCGCGTAGACGCGAATCATCTCGCGGA
>VAXB01000119.1 GCA_005883995.1 Actinomycetota bacterium | reverse complement strand
AGAGTGATTTCGGGCGTATCCGGCGCTGGTTCGACGACGACTTCGACCGGGAGGGCGCCCAGGGACTCGCGATCTTCGCGGCCGGTCTCGACAACTTCTGGTCGACGCTCGCGCTGGCGGAGTCGCTCACGGACAGTGTCCGCGTTGGCCGCGACTTTCACCTGGCACCGCTCGTCCCGCTCGTCGCGCGCGCCGACGGCACGATCGTCGCGGTCGTCAGCCGCGAGCAGGGCCAGCTGTACCGCCTTCGCGGCGGCCGGCTGCAGGTGATCGCGGACGAATCCGACGACATACCGGGACAGCACGACCAGGGCGGCTGGTCTCAGGCGCGCTACCAGCGGCACATCGACAAGCTCGTTCACGAGCACCTCAAGGGGGTCGCCGAGGAGCTGGACCGGAGCCGCCGGCGCATGCACTCGCCGAAGATCGTGCTCGTGTGCTCCGAGGACCTGCGGAGCGGGTTCACCGAAGAGCTGTCGAACTCCGCGCGCGACGCGCTCGTCGGCTGGACGCAGGCGGAGGCGCACGCGTCGCCGTCGGACCTGCTTGCCGCCGTTGCCCCCGTACTCGAACGGGCGCAGGCGAAGGACGAGTCGGAGACGATCGAACGCTGGCGCGAGGAGCTCGGCCGCAGCGGCCGCGCCGTCTCCGGCTGGGCCGCGACACTCGAGGCCGCATCCGACGGGCGCGTCGACGTGCTGCTGTTCCAGGAGGGCAGTGATCACTCCGCCTATCGCTGTCCGGCGTGTGGACGAGCGTCGGTCGACGCCGGCAGCTGCCCGCTCGACGGCACGCAACTCGAACGCGTCGAAGCGGGTCTCGATCTAGCCGTGCACCAGACGCTTGCGCATGGCGGCGCAATCTGGGCGATCCGCCACCACGACGACCTCGGCCCGGTCGAGGGCGTCGGCGCGCTGCTGCGCTACTGAAGTCCGGTTACGCGGCGTCGGCCGCGACGCTCGGAAGCTCGAGCAGGGTCTCGGCCTCTGCCGGAACCGAGCTGCCGTCGACGGTCAGCTCGAGCGACTGGAGCGGCCGGCTCTGCCGCTCGAGCGGCGGGACCTGCGGCAGTTCCTCGGAACCGATGCCGTGGTCGTTGAGCTTTCGCGCCGTCACGAGGACGCGTCCCTCGAGCGAGCCGACGGCCTCGTTGTAGGCCCCCACGGCGCCGTCGAGGCTACGCCCGAGCTTCGCCACATGCTTGCCGAGCGTGCCGAGGCGGTCGTAGAGCTCGCGCCCGAGGTCGCCGATCTTCCGAGCGTTCTCGGCGGCCGTCTCCTGCTGCCAGATCGCGGCAATCGTTCGCAGGACGGTGATCAGGTTCGTCGGCGACGCCACGATCACGTTCGATTTCCAGGCCGTTTCCTGGATGGCCGGGTCCTGCTCGTGTGCAGCGCGCAGGAACGTCTCGTCGGGGACGAACATGACGACGAAGTCAGGTGCGGGTTGGAACTGGCTCCAGTACCGCTTCGCGGCGAGGCGTGTGATGTGGTCACGAACCTGCCGCGCATGATCGGCGAGCCGGCCGTCGCGCTCCTCGTCGCTCGCCTCGAGCCACGAGAGGTAGGCGTCGAGCGGCGTCTTCGCGTCGATGACGACGTTCTTACCGCCCGGAAGCCGTACGACGACGTCGGGCCGGAGGAGACGGCCGTCCTGATCGGCGGTCGTCGTCTGCTCGACGAAGTCGCAGTGAGCGACCATCCCGGCGTACTCGATGACGCGCTTCAGCTGAACCTCGCCCCAGCGGCCGCGCACGTGCGGTGTCCGCAATGCATTCGCGAGCGTCGCCGTCGCCGCGCGCAGTCGTTCCTGGTCGCCGGTCAACGTACGGAGCTGCTGCGCGAGCGCTCCGTACGCCTGTCGGCGCGATTGCTCGAGTTCGTGCGCCTGCTTGTCGACCCGCTCCACCGAAAGCCGGAGCGGCTCGAGGACCTGTTTCGTCGAATCGACGAGTGACTGGGAGCTCTTCGCGAGGACGTCCCCGGCGAGGAGCTTGAAGCGGTCTTCGATCTGCCCCTTCATGTCCCCGATGACCGTCAGGCGTTCGCGGAGCGCCGCGAGCTCCGGCTCGAGCTCACGCGCGCGTGCTTCGGCCGCCGTTCGGGCCCGCGCCTCGGCCTCGAGCGACCGTTCGGCGTCGCGAAGGCGCGCCCGTGCCACGGCGTATGACGCCGCGGCCGCTGCTGCGACGATGAAGACACCGATCAGAAGTGCGATGAGCATCGGGCCGACGAACGGTAGAGGCGGCGTCGGACGGCAGGTTCATCGCTCTCGAGAGCGGGTCCGACCCCGTTACGGGTCGGACCCGCTCCGGATGTCTCTACATCCGGTCTTGCTCGGCCCGGGCCTGGGCGGCCTGGTCCCGCTGTTCCTGCGCCATCTGCTCGTGCTCGCTCGCACGGTCCTCGGCGTTTCCGGCGCGCTCCTGCGCGGCACCCTCGCGCTGCATCGACGAGTCGCCCGTCACGTCGCCCGCAGCTTTCTTGCCGCGGCCGAGGAGTTTGTCCATGAATCCCATGTGCCCTCCAGCTAGTCGGGAACGGCGTGGGGCGGAGTATCCGCCACGCATCGGTCAAAAGCGAGGGCCTAGAAAACGCTAGAGCCGACGAACCCTGAGGTCCATCGGCTCCAGCGCGTGGGAGCATATGAAGGCGGCGCGGCTCCCGTCAAGCTGCGGGGACAACGAAAACCGCGCACGTTGCGAGCTTCCACCGGCACGTTCGTTTGCTCCGGTACCCTTCGCGCGCCCAGTGGCGAAAAAACCACGTACTCCAGCACCACCAAAGCGACCGGTTCAGGCTCCCCAGCGCAGGGACAAACGCCGGCCTGCCGGGTCCGCGAGCCGCCGGAGCCCCTGGCCGATCGTCGCAGTGCTCGGGCTCGTGGCGATCGCTGCGATCGCCGCCGCTCTCTACTTCGCCCTCCGCGGCGACGGTAGCAACAACGCTTCGACCACGACGCGCGGGCCGGTCTCGAGCGCGGTCAATCCGCTGAACGCGCTGCCGGGCATCCAGAAGACGAAGGCGCCGTGGGCGCCGGAGTACGCGCATCTGAACGACCGGCTCACGCCGCTGAAACTCGACGCGAACCCGACGGAGCAGCTCGCGTACCACATCCACCAGCACCTGGACATTTTTCGGAACGGAAAAAAGATCGCCGTCCCGCAGTTCATCGGGATCAACGACTCGGCGTACATCACCGAGCTCCACACCCACGCGCCCGACGGGATCATCCACGTCGAGGCGCCGTCGAACAAGCACTACACGCTCGGCGACTTCTTCGCTGAATGGGGCGTCTTCCTGAGCAACAAGTGCGTCGGCGCGTACTGCGAGGGCTACAAGTGGTACATCAACGGCCGGCAGCAGTCGGGGAGCCCGTTCGACCACGAGCTCAAGCCGCACGAGGAGATCGTGTTCGCGATCGGCAGGCCGCCGGCGAAGATCCCGTCGACGTACAACTGGTCCGGGCTTTAACGGACTCGTTCGGGCGTGGCGCTACCCTTCGGCGCGCCGGGGTGGCGAAACTGGTCAGACGCGCCTGACTTAAAATCAGGTGTCCCCCGTGGGGCGTGCGGGTTCGAGTCCCGCCCCCGGCACGTGGGAATCTCTCGACCTCGCGACCGCGCGCCGGTTGCCGCATCGTCCCCGCCGCACTGGCCTACGCCTCTCAACCCGGTTGGTAGACCCGCAGCGCAG
>VAXB01000065.1:11732-25180 GCA_005883995.1 Actinomycetota bacterium | reverse complement strand
CGACGTGATCGCGCGCGCGTCCGGGATCTTCGACCGCGTCGTCGTCGGCGTCGTCGGCAACCCGCATCACAAGCAGCCGATGTTCTCCCTCGACGAGCGCGTCGCGTTCCTGCGCGAGGCACTGCACGACCTCGACAACGTCGAGGTCGACGTCTTCTCCGAGCTCGTCGTCGATTTCGCGCGGAAGTGGGAGGCGAAGGTGATCGTGAAGGGGCTGCGGGTGATCTCCGACTTCGAATGGGAATTTCAGATGAACCAGCTCAACCGGACGCTCGCCCCGGAGGTCGAGACGGTGTACGTGATGGCGAGCCCGCAGGTGAGCTTCGTGTCGTCGAGCGGCGTGAAGGAGATCGCGGCGTTCGGCGGAAGGGTCGACGTACTCGTTCCGAACGCCGTCGCGAGGCGGTTCTCGGAGCTTTTTCCGGACGGTCGCCCGGGGACCCCCGAGAATCCTGCAGAATAGGAGCCAATGGACGTACTAGTTCTCATCGACAAACTCGACGACCTCGTGCACAACGCGAAGGCCGTTCCTCTGACCGACCAGGTGCGGATCGACCGCGAGGAGATCTACGACATCCTCGACCAGATGCGCGCGACCATTCCGGAGGAGATCAAGCAGGCGCGCTGGATCGTGAAGGAGCGCCAGGAGATGCTCGCCGAGGCGAAGCGCGAGACCGACCGTTTGCTCGGCGAGGCACGTGAGCAGGCGGTGCGCGAAGCGTCGCAGACGGAAATCGTGAAGATCGCGGAGCGTCAGGCGCAGGACATCGTCGACGACGCGCGTCGACAGGCGCGGGAAACGCGACTCGAGATGGAGGACTGGGCCGACTCGATCCTCTCGACGCTCGAGGTCAACCTCGAGAAGTTCCTGACGGCGGTCAAGCGCGGTCGCGAACGCCTCCATGAGCGGTCGCAGGAAACGGTCGTCGCAGGGGTCGGGCCGCCGGCACCCGTGTCGTCGAGCGACGACTCGCCGTTCGTCACGACATCCTGACCGGCCGGCGCTAAGCCGCGAGAACCTGAGGCTGCAACTCCGCGCAGACGGTCTGCGCGGTTTCGACGAACGCGCGCCCGACCGGCGTCCGGTACCGGTCGCGATGCCACGCGATCGCGAGCATCCGCGGCGGAAGCTTCGGCAGCTCGACCATCCGCGTCGTGTCGTCGTGCTCGTCCATCGTCATTCGTGGGACGAGCGCGGCGCCGACACCTGCGGCGACGAGCGCCTGGACGGTCTGGTTGTGGTCGGACTGGAAGACGTAGTGGAGCGGCTGACGGAACGCCGCCTCGACGCGGACCAGCGTCCGGCAGTGCTTGTGCCCGATCAGGTCGAGCTGCGCGATCTCGCGCAGTGACGGATGGTCGAGGCGCGAGTCGGCCGGAATCACGAGGACGTACGGATCACGGAGGAGCTCGACCGCGTCGAACGGCCCCTCCTCGAGCGGGAGATCGCAGAACGACAGGTCGAGCTCGCCGCGCTCGACGAGCGAGAAAAGCTCGCGATCGTCCGCGGATTCGGTCAGCGTGAGCTCCACCTTCGGCCATTGACGGACGAAGCGGCGCATCAGCTCCGGGAGGATGCGCTGGCCCACGCTCTGGAAGACACCGACGCGTAACGCACCGGCCTCGCCGTCGCCGAGGGCGTTCAGATCCGCCTGCGCTGCCGCGACGCGTGCGGCAATCGCCTCGGCGTGGGTGAGGAGCAGCCGTCCCGCCTCGGTCAATGACACGGGTCGCGGCCCGCCGGGCCGCTCGACGAGCTTCTGCCCGACGTGGCGCTCCAGCATCGCGATCTGCTGGCTGACGGCGCTCTGCGTGTAGCCGAGAGCGATCGCCGCCTTGCCGAAGCTCCCTTCGCGGGCGACGGCTTCGAGAGCGAGGAAATGACGCAGTTCGACGCCGAGCCAACGATCAGGTTCCATGATGGATAGAGATTGTAGCTGGATTTGTCCTAATGGGTCTGGGTGCCGACAATGAAGACATGACCATCGCAATGATCCTCTTCGTTCTCCTCGTCGGACCGTTCGCGGTCCTCTACGGCGCCGACTCCCGCTAGGCCGCATGACGGGCGCGTTTGCACGCCGCTCACCGGCAGCGGTGGCGGTCGCGTTGGCGACCGTCTTCCTCGTCTGGGGCTCGACCTACCTTGCGATGCGCATCACCGACCGGTCGATGCCGCCGTTCCTCATGTCGTCGGCGCGCTTCCTGCTCGCAGGCGCGCTCCTGTACGCGCTGACCCGGAACGGCCGGCGCCCGACCGCCCGTGAATGGGCGACGTCGGCGGCGGTCGGCACCGCGCTGCTCGCGATCGGGAACGCCGGCGTCGCGTGGGCCGAGACGCGACTCGCCTCGGGTCTCGCCGCGCTGATCGTCGCTTCGATCCCGCTGTACGTCGCGGTCCTCGACCGCGTCGTCTTCGGCCGGCGGCTCTCGTCCCTGGCGATCGCCGGCCTCATCGTCGGCTTTGGCGGGGTGGCGTTGCTCGTCCGCCCGGGCGGAGGCGGCCATGCGTTCCCGGCGCTGGTTCTCCTGGCGACGACGTCGGCGTGGGCTGCGGGGTCGCTCTACGCGCGTGGTGCGCGGCTGCCGGAGAACCCGTTGCGCGCCGCCTCGATGCAGATGCTGGCGGCGGCCGTCGTCGCCGGTGCCACGGGCCTCATTCGCGGGGAGGCCGCCGACGTGCACGCCAGCGCGTTCGGCCTCGAGCCGCTGCTCGCCTTCGGCTATCTGGTCGCGTTCGGCTCGATCGCTGCGTACTCGGCGTACGCGTGGCTGCTCAAGAACGTTCGCATCTCGATCGTCTCGACGTACGCGTTCGTGAACCCGGTCGTCGCCGTCGCGCTCGGCGCAGCGTTCCTCGGCGAGAAGATCACCACGACGACGCTCATCGCCGGCGGTGCCGTCGTGGTTGCGGTCGTGCTGATCGTCTCGGCGAAAGCGCCGCGGCCGCGCGTTGCCGCGGCCGTGCGGCGCAGACGTGTCTCCGGCGCTACGCTGAGCTCATAAAGCTCTTCAACCTCAGATCGGTCAAGCTCCGGTCGGGGGAGCAGTACCGCGACGAGATCGAGCTCGAGCTGGAACCGTTCGAGCTGTCGGGCGAGCGTTACGTCCCCGTCCCGGAAGAGGTGCCCGCCGCACTCGTGATCACGAAGGCGAGCACGGGCAGCCTCTTCGAGCTGCACTTCCGCGCGCGGCTGCACGGTCCGTGCTTCCGTTGCCTCGAGGACGCCGTCCTTGACCTGGAGATCGACGCACGCGAGTACCAGGCGACGAGCCCGGGCGAGTCGGAGGACCTGAAGACGCCGTACGTCGCAGACGACAAGCTAGACCTAGCGGCCTGGGCGCGCGACGCCGTCGCGCTCGAGCTCCCGGACAAGATTCTCTGTCGCCCGGATTGCGCCGGGCTCTGCCCCGTGTGCGGCAAGAACCTCAACGACGAGCCGCACGCGCACGACGAGGAGCGAGGCGATTCGCGCTGGGCAGCGCTCGAGTCGCTTCGTGAACAGCTCTGAACGCCGCGGCCGCGCGGCGGTCGTGCTCCGCGACGAGACGCGCATCGCACTGATCCGCCGCGTTCGCGACCGGCACACGTATTTCGTCTTTCCGGGCGGCGACATTCGCGGCGACGAGACGCCGGCGGATGCCGCGACCCGCGAGGCGCATGAGGAGCTCGGCGTGCAGGTCGTCCTCGGGCCACGCCTGTTGATCGAGGAGTTTCGCGGCCAGACGGTCCACTACTTCTCCGGCCTCATAGTCGGCGGCGACTTCGGGACCGGGACCGGCGACGAGATGCGGGGAAGCGGGACGACCGACCGCGGGACGTACGAGCCCGTGTGGATGGAGCTTCACGACCTGCTCCACTACGACGTGCGGCCGCGCGCGCTCGCGGCGATCCTGACCGGCGGGTAGGCCGCCTACCTGCCGATCGACGACATGTCCGCGTAGCGCTGCCCGGCCGCCGCACCGGGCGGGAACGCCTCGTCGAGCTCCCGCAGCTCGTCGTCGGACAGCTCGACCTCGGACGCTGCAGCGTTCTGCTCGAGGTACGACCGCCGTTTGGTTCCCGGGATGGGCACGACGTCGTCGCCGCGCGAGAGCACCCACGCGAGCGCGAGCTGCGCCGGCGTGCAGTCCTTCTCCTCAGCCAGCTCGCGGACCCGCTGGGCGAGCGCGCGATTGCGCTCGAAATTCTCGCCCTGCATGCGCGGGTGCCGCTTCCGGAAGTCGCCGTCCTCCAGCTCGTCCGGCGACGAGAAGCGCCCGGCGAGGAAGCCGCGGCCGAGCGGGCTGTAGGCGACGAAGCCGATGCCGAGCTCACGCACCACCGGTAGCACTTCCGCCTCGGGGTCACGCGTCCAGAGCGACCATTCGGACTGAAGCGCCGTGATCGGGTGTACGGCATGTGCGCGCCTGATCGTGTCCGGCCCCGCCTCCGACAGGCCCAGGTGCTTGACCTTCCCTGCCTCGACCAGCTCCGCCATCGCACCGACCGTTTCCTCGATCGGCGTGTTCGCGTCGACGCGGTGCTGGTAATAGAGGTCGACGTACTCGACGTTCAGGCGCTTCAGCGACGCATCGATCGCGGCGCGCACGTAGTCGGGGCTGCCGTCGATCGTGCGCGTGCCGTCGTCGAACCAGCGGTTGCCGAACTTCGTGGCGAGCACGAACTCGTCGCGCCTCCCGGCGATGGCGCGTCCGACCAGCTCCTCGTTCGCGCCCTGGCCGTAGACGTCGGCCGTGTCGAGGAACGTGAGCCCGAGCTCGAGCGCGCGGTGGATCGTCGCGATCGATTCCTGGTCGTCCGTCGACCCGTACCACGCCGACATCCCCATGCAGCCGAGCCCTTGCTCGGAGACGACGAGCCCCTGTGTCCCCAGCGTTCGCTTCTCCACGTCACGCCCCCTCGAGTCGAGTTTTCCCATCGCGGTCGAGGGTATCCGGCGCGTCATGACACGAATCGCGATCGTCACAGGCTCCGACTCGGGGATCGGCAAGGCGACGGCGGTCGAGCTCGCCCAGGCGGGCTTCGACGTCGGCATCACCTGGCACGAGGACGAGGACGGTGCGAACGAAGCGGCCGAGGAGGTTCGCCGCGCCGGCCGTCGGGCCGAGGTTCGGCAGCTCGACCTGACCAAGCTGCCGAAGGCGGCGAATGTCGTCGACGAGCTGATCGACGAGCTCGGCGGGATCGACGTTTTCGTCAACAACGCGGGCCTCGGTAAGTCCGACAAGTTCCTCGACCTGTCGTGGGACGACTGGCAGGAGACGCTCGCCGTCGATCTCGACGGGCCGTTTCTCTGCGGGCAGCGCGCCGCGAAGCGCATGGTCGAGCAGGGGCGCGGAGGGCGGATCGTCAACGTGACGTCGGTGCACGAGCTCGTGCCCAAGTCCGAGTCGGCCGCCTACGTCGCCGCGAAGCATGGTCTCGGCGGGCTGACGAAGGTGATGGCGCTGGAGCTCGCGGAGCACCGGATCACGGTCAACAACGTCGCGCCCGGCGAGATCGCGACGCCGATGACCGGCAACGAGGACGTCGATCCGCGCACAGTCGAGCGGGACGGGATCCCCGCCGGCCGGCCCGGCGATGCGCGCGAGATCGCGAGCATCGTCGTCTGGCTCGCCTCGGAGGGCGCGTCCTACGCCACCGGCTCCACGTTCGTCGTCGACGGCGGCCTGCTGTTGATGGCGGCGGAGAGGAACGACGGCAACTGAGCCGCAAGTATCGGACCGTTACAAGGCTTCGCTAGACTGCGGCGGCTCATGGCCGTCCCAAAGAAGAAAACATCGAAGGCACGCAGAGACAAGCGCCGCGCGCAGCACAAGATCGAAGCGCCACGCGTGAACACGTGCCCGCAATGCGGACGGCCGAAGCGGCCGCATCGCGTCTGCCCGACGTGCCACACGTACCGCGGGCGCGACGTCGAGCCGCTGACGACACAGGCGCCGTAGTCACGTGACGATCCGCGTCGCGGTCGACGCGATGGGATCGGACCGAGGGCCGGAAGACATAGTGGCCGGAGCCGTCGAGGCGGCGACCGACCAGCTGCAGCCAGTGATCGTCGGCCCCTCGACGCTCGACACGCAGGGGCTCGAGCTGATCGAGGCGCCCGACGTGATCGAGATGGACGAGAAGCCGACCGAGGCGGTCCGCGCGAAGGAGCGCAGCTCGCTCGTCATCGCCTGCCGTGCCGTCGGCGACGGGCGGGCGAACGCCGTCGTCTCCCCCGGCAACACGGGCGCGATGCTCGCTGCGTCCCTGTTGCACATCCGCCGCGTCAAGGGCGTTCTGCGCCCCGCGATCGCCGTCGTGATCCCGGCGCGGGACGGGCCGAACGTCCTCATCGACGCCGGCGCGAACGCCGACGCCCGGCCGGAGCACCTCGCGCAGTTCGCCGAGATGGGGACGATCCTCAGCCGGGAGGTGCTCGGCGTCGCGTCCCCGCGCGTGCGGCTGCTCTCGATCGGGGAGGAGGCCGAGAAGGGAAACCAGCTCGCGCTCGACGCGCACGCGCTCCTGGCGCAGCGGGACGGGTTCGAAGGCAATACCGAGGGCCGCAACCTCCTCACCGGCGGCGGGGAGGTTGTTGTCACCGACGGCTTCACGGGGAACGTCGCGCTGAAGCTCCTCGAGGGGACGATCAGGGCGATCCTCGACGGGCTGCGAACGGAGATCACGGCGACGACGCGCGGGAAGCTCGGCGGCCTCCTGATCCGACCGGCTGCGCGCCGGCTGCGAACGCGCCTCGACCCGGACACGTACGGCGGCGCGTACCTCCTCGGTCTGCGCGGCCTGGCCGTGATCGCCCACGGCAATTCCTCCTCGCGTGCGATCGCGAACGCGATTCGGCTCGCCGCGCGCGGCGTGGAGCACGATGTCGTGGGACGGCTCGCGCAGCGCCTGCAGGAGGAGGTGTTAGAGTCCGCGCGCTCTACCCCCACGACCCCCGAATGAGGTGACATGGCAGCGTCGCGCGAGGAAGTTTTCGAGCGAGTCAAGGAAGTCCTGACCGAGCAGCTCGGCGTCGAGGAGAACGAGATCACGGAACAGGCGTCGTTCCAGGAGGACCTCGACGCGGATTCGCTCGATCTCGTCGAGCTGATCATGGAGCTCGAGGATCAGTTCGGGATCAAGATCTCCGACGACGACGCGCAGAAGATCCAGACCGTGGGCCAGGCTGTCGACTACGTCTCGTCGCACCAGTAGCGAGTCGGCGGCGGTCGACGGCCTTCGCGAGCTGATCGAGGCTCTTCCGCAGGAACGCGCCGACCAGGTCTACACCCACGCCTCGTGGGCCGCCGACCGCGCCGAGTCCTACGAACGGCTGGAGTTCCTCGGCGACAGCGTGCTCGAGCTCGCGGTCGCGCGCGCGCTTTACGAGCGCTACCCGGCGTTCACGGAAGGGCGGCTCGCGAAGGTCCGCTCGCATGTCGTGTCACGCCAGTCGTGTGCCGTCGTCGCGCGACAACTGGACCTCGGCAAGACGCTGCTCGAGCGCGGCGCCGAGATCCCGGCCGACGAGCTCGAGCGGCTCTCGAAAAACCGGAACGTCCTCGCGGCGCTGCTCGAGGCCGCGCTCGCGGCGCTCTTCCTCGAGCACGGCTTCGAGCGAATCGAGCAGCCGGTCGTCAAGGCGTTCGACCCGCGCATCGAGTACGCGATGACGACGCACGTCGATTACAAGACCGAGCTTCAGGAGGCGCTCGCGCGCCGCGGCCAGTCCGTCTCGTATTCGGTCCTGGAGGTGGATGGGCCGCCCCACGACCGGCGCTTCACGTGCGCCGCGGCGATCGACGGCGAGCAGCTCGGCGTCGGCAACGGCGCGTCGAAGAAGGCCGCGGAGCAGGAGGCGGCCCAGCAGGCGCTCGCCGCGCTCGGGATCGACGACCCGCCCGGTTAAGATCCCGCCGTCACTAGACGGGAGGGGCCCGATGGCGAAGCAGGTCAACTGTCCGTGCGGGGAGACCGTTCGCGGAAACGACGACGACGAGCTCGTCGCCAACGTCGAGGGACACGTCCGCGACAAGCACCCGGAGATGGTGGGGACGATGTCCCGCGACCAGATCCTCGGGATGGCGGTCGACTCGTAGGCACCACGCTGGCGGGACCGCTATCCGCGGTCCCCGCTAGCCTCCACCGCGCGTGCACCTCGCTGCGATCAAGCTGCGCGGCTTCAAGTCGTTCCCCGATCCGGTCGAGGTGCGGCTCGAGCCTGGCGTCGCCGTCGTCGTCGGGCCGAACGGCTCGGGGAAATCGAACGTCTCCGACGCGATCGTCTGGGCGGCCGGCTCGATGGCGCCGACGGAGCTGCGCGCGGAGAAGCCGGACGACGTGATCTACGCGGGCTCCGGCGCACGTGGTGCCGGCGAGCACTGCGAGGTCGAGCTGCTCTTCGACAACGCCGACGGCGACGGGCCGGTCGACTACTCCGAGCTCTCGATCGCGCGGCGGCTCCACCGCGGCGGCGAGGGCCAATACCTCGTCAACCGTACGCCGGTCCGTCGGATCGACCTCGTCGAGCTACTCGCCGATCTCGGGCTCGGCGGCTCGATGCACTCGATCATCGGGCAGGGACGTGTCGAGGAGATCCTCTCGTCGAAGCCGGAAGAGCGGCGCGCGTTCATCGAGGAGGCCGCGGGGCTCGGCCGCTTCAAGCGGCGCAAGCACCGCGCCGAGCTGAAGCTCGGTCGCGTGGCGATCCAGGTCGAGCGTGCGCGCGATGTCGAGGAAGAGGTGCGCAAGCGGCTCCGGCCGCTTGCCCTGCAGGCGACCGCGGCCGAGCGCGCGGAGAAGCTCGTCGGGCAAATTGCCGCCCTCCGAGCGCGCATCGCGCAGCTGGATCTCGCGGCGCTCGAGGAGAGGCTTGCCGCGGGCGAGGAGCGGCGGGCCGCCGCCCAGCTCGCGCGACGCCGCGTCGACGAGCAGCTGGACGCGCTGCTGCAGGAGCGCGCGCGGGCCGAGGAAGAGCTTGCCGATGCGGCCGGGCGCCGTGAAGAGGCGACCGCGGCGCTCTACCGGCTGCGGAGCGCGCGGGAACGCGTCGAGCTCCGGCGCGAGAGCGCTCAGGGCCTGGTCGAGAGGCTCCGGAGCGAGCTCGACCGTCCGCGGCGCAGGCTCGACGAACGCGTCCGCGCCGAGCGCGCGGCGTTGGAGGAGCACGCGCGGCTGGGGCGTGAGCGACTTGCCGCGCTCGAGCGGACGCTCGCCGAGCGGGAAGGGCTTCCGCCCGCGGCGCGCGCGCTGGCCGAACAGGGTGAGCAGCTCGCGCTGGCGCAGCTCGACGTCGCTCCCGGAAACGAGCGTGCCGTCGCTGCGGCACTCGGCCGCAGCGCGTCGGCGCTCGTTGCCGACGACGCGCGATCGGCACTCGCGCTCGCCGAGCGCGCGCGCAACGCCGGTCTCGGCAGCCTCGTCATCCTCGTCGGCCGCCGGCCGGCGCAGCTCGTCGCACAGCTGCCCGTCGTATCGAAGGACGAGCTACTGGACTCACCCGTTCCGGCCGTCACGCCGGAGGGCTTCGGCTGGGATCCCGGCCGCGGCGAGCTCTGGTTCGCAGGCGAGACGGCGGAGGCGGTCTGGCTCGAGCTCGAGGCCCGCCGGCGCGGACTTGCCGCAGAGGTCGACGAGCTGGAGCGGCGCGCCGCCGCGCCGATTCCGGCAGACGCGTACTCGACTGCGCCCGACCCAACCACCGAAGCGGCGGTGCGGCTCGCCGAGCGGCTCGTGGCAACGCTCGACATCCCTGCAGCCGACCGGCTCGAGGCACCGCTGCGCGCGCGCGCTGACGCAGGCGCATCGCGAACCTCGGGTCTCGCCGACGAGCTGCGACGGCTCGGTGCCGCGGAAGTCGACGCAAGGCGCGAGGCCGCCGAAGCCGGCGAACGCCTCAGCGCGGTGCAGGTCGAGCGCGCGCGCGTCGAGGCGGAGGCCGACGAAGCGAGGCGACGGCTCGAGGCCGCGAACGCCGAGCCCACAGACGGCGACGACCGCGACGAGCTCGCGGACAAGGTCGAGCGGCTGGAGCGCCGGCGCGAGTCGCTCGGCCAGGTGAACCCGCTCGCGAAGCAGGAGTACGAGCAGGAGAAGGAGCGGCTCGTCGAGCTTCAGACGCAGCGCGAAGACCTCGAGCGGAGTCTCGACGAATTGGCGTCGCTGCGCGACGAGCTGCAGCAGACGGTCGAGCACCGCTTTGCGGAGACGTTCGCGTCGGTTCAGCACAACTTCGCCGAGGTCGCGGCGACGCTCTTCCCCGGCGGCGAGGGGCGGCTGCGGTTGACGGAACCGGAGGTCGGCGAGGACGCGCTGCCGGGAATCGAGGTGGAGCTTCGACCCGTCGGGAAGAAGGTGACGCGGTTGTCGCTCCTCTCCGGCGGCGAGAAGGCGCTCGGCGCGATCTCGTTCCTGTTCGCGTTGTTCCTCGCGCGCCCGTGCCCGTTCTACTTGCTGGACGAGGTCGAGGCGGCGCTGGACGACGCGAACATCGGCCGCTTCGTTGAACTCCTCCGCCGTTACTCCGACCGCGCGCAGTTCATCGTGATCACGCACCAGAAGCGGACGATGGAAGCCGCCGACATCCTCTACGGCGTGACGATGGGCGGGGACGGCGTGTCGCAGATCGTCTCGCGGCGGCTGCCTCGGCACGAAGCGACAGCGGTCGTCGCGTAACGCGAGCGGCGTCTAACTAGTCTTCCGCGTCTATGGCGCGGAGCTGGTCGGAGCTGCTGGGGGACGACGACGCACGGCCCGAGCCGGAGGAACGCCGCAGCGGGATGTTCTCGCGGCTGCGCGACTCGCTGTCGAAGTCGCGCCGCGCGCTCACCGACGAGCTCGCTTCTGCAGCATTCGATCCGGGCGACGATCTTGCCTGGGAACGGCTCGAGGAAGCGCTGATCCGTGCGGACGTCGGCGTTCGCGCGACCGCGGAGCTCGTCCGCCGGCTCGAGGCACGCGGCCAGATCGGCGACCTGAATGCCGCGCTCGCGCAAGAGGTCGCCGCGATGCTCGGTGATCCGCCGACGCTGAACGTCGGCGCGCGCCCGACCGTCGTGCTCGTCGTCGGCGTCAACGGCACGGGGAAGACGACGACGATCGGCAAGCTCGCGGAGCGGCTCCGGCAGCACGGCCACGAGGTGGTGCTTGCGGCCGCCGACACGTTCCGCGCAGCGGCGGAGGAGCAACTCGACATCTGGGCGAAACGCGCGAATGCGCGTTTCGTCGGCGCCGAACGCGGCGCAGACCCTGCGAGCGTCGCGTACGACGCGATCGAGACGGCGAGCCGCGACGGCGCCGACGTCGTGATCGTCGATACGGCCGGGCGCCTGCACACGCAGACGAACCTGATGGACGAGCTCGCGAAGGTGCGGCGTGTGATCGCGAACAAGCTCGACGGGGCGCCGCACGAGACGCTCCTGGTCGTCGACGCGACGACGGGCCAGAACGGAGTGCAGCAGGCGCGGCTGTTCGGAGAAGCGGTCGGCGTGACGGGCGTCGCGCTGACGAAGCTCGACGGCAGCGCGAAGGGCGGAATCGCGATCGCGATCTCCTACGAGCTCAACCTCCCGGTGAAGCTGATCGGCGTCGGCGAGCAGCTCGACGACCTGCGTCCGTTCGACGCCGATGACTTCGCGCGTGCGCTTTTAGCGCCCGTATCGCAATGAAGCCTTATGCCGGAGCGTCAATGCGAAACGAGCTCCTAGCCGCCGCCTGACCCGCCGCGTTCCACCGCGAACGCGATATTCACGGTCGTCCGGTACTCGCTGATGCGCTCGTTCTCGACGAGCGCGCTCATCGAGACGACGTCGGCGCCGGTGATGCCGCGCAGCGTCTTAGCCGCTTCCTGCACGGCCGCGTCGGCCGCCTTCGCGAAGCTCTCGGGCGACGAGCCGATGATCGTGATGACTTTTGCGACGTTGGCCATGTTCCCTCCTATGGGCTGAGAACGACTCTGTACCCGCTGATCGGATTCTCTCCCTTGACGTAGAGATCGGCCTTGTACACGGCTGGCGGGGTCCCGGGCTTGTGATGCTCCTTCCAGGCGGTATTGAAGGCCGCCTCGCACGTCGCTTCCCAACCAGGGCCATTCGGATCAACGACGCCGGCGAGGCCGGAAATGCCGCCCTTCGTGCGACCGTCGTCGACCTCACCGCGCTCGTCGTCCCCTCCGTTTTCCCAGGAATCGTCCATTGCTCTCCTCCTCGGTCGGTTCGGGCGAGCCTAACGCGCTTGCGCATGCGCGCCTACCCGCTGCGCGGCGACGCGGTTGCCCTTCCGTTCGTAGGCCCGGCGTGCGTCCACGTCGAGCGCGGCCGCCTCGCCGGTCCCGCCGCGTCCTCGGAGCACGGTCGCGAGCGTCAGCGCGGTTCGCGCATGCAGGTCGAGGAAATCCGTTCCCTCCGCCAGTTCGACCGCCTCGCGCGCGAGTCGCTCCGCGGTGTCGTCCTCGTTTCCCGCCGCTGCGACCAGCGCCCGAGCCGAGCGCCAAACCGCCTGGGTGACGATGTCCGCCAGCGCGCCCGTCTGCTCGCTGATCAGCGCATAGGTTTCCGCCTCTGCGAACCGCGCCTGTTCGGCGAGCCCGTGTGCGAGGAACGCCGCGACCCTCGACCGGGTTCCGCGCTCGCCCATCTGCTCGAGCGCGTCGTAACCCCGCTGCAGCTCGGCGACCGCCGCGTCCATGTTCCCGGCAAGCGATTCGATCGTCGCACCGACGAGGCAGCGGCCGGCGCGCAGGTAGTTGAGCCCGAGCTCCTCGTGCAGCGCGTTCGAGTCGGCGTACAACCGGCGCGCTTCGTCGAAGCCTCCCTCCATCGCGGTGAGGCTGGCGAGCGTGCTCATGATCGCGGCGTCGACCGACCGTTCGCCCTGCGACTCGCGCCGGAGGACGTTGCAGCGGCTGATCGCTTCGCGGACCGGCGTCGGTCCGTACTCGAGCGCCTGAGCGAGCAGCGCCACGATCGTGAGGCTCTCGCGTGAGCCGGCGCGGCGAGCGTGCGTGAGCGCGCGCTCGAGCGCGTCGGCGCGCGCGCCCCAACGCCCCGCGATCACGTCGGCCTCGCTCCGCAGCCACCAGGCTTTCGCGAGCCCGAACTCGTCGCCGAGCTCCTCGAGCAACGGGATCGCATGCTCGGCGACGCCCACGAGCTCTTCGGTCGAGCTCTCGGGGCTGGTGAAGGCGCGGAAGAACTCGCGCTCGATCAGTGTTCTCAGCTCGAGCCGTTTGTCACCGGCCGCGGCCGCGCGTGCAAGCGACTCGCTCAGCACCTCGTCGGCGCGCGCGAAGTCGCCGGCGCGCATCAGCGCGCTGCCGAGCTCCGGGAGCGCCTGCGCGCGGATCGGATGATCCTCGTCGAGCAACGCCGTCGCGCGCGCGAGCAGGTTGACGGCGGCGGGGACGTCGCCGCGAGCGAATGCGCGGTGGCCCGCGCTCCCGAGCAATTCCCCCGCGCGGTTCGCG
>VAXB01000065.1:0-11632 GCA_005883995.1 Actinomycetota bacterium | reverse complement strand
CGCCGCGTCGCGGATCAGCGCGTGCGAGAAGCGGAAGGCGTCGTCGGCGCGGACGGCGGAACGGTGCGGGCGCACGAGCTCCTTCCGCACGAGTGACATCAGGCTCGCGTCTGTGCCGTCGTGCTCGTCGTCGGGGGAGAGGGCGAGGATGGCGTCGCGCCAGAACTCCTTGCCGGCGACGGCGGCGCGCTCGATCACCGCGCGCTCCTGAACGCTCAACCGGTCGAGGCGCGCCGCGAGGAGCGCCTGGATCGTCGGCGGGAACGTGAACAGCGCGTCCTGGTCTGCGCCTTCCGCGACCATCGCGGCCATCTGCTCGGCGTAGAGCGGGTTTCCGTCCGCGGCCTCCGCAATCCGTTCCTGCGTCTCGCTGCTCGCGCCGAGGCCGTCGAGCAACTCCAGCGAGTCCGTCCGCGAGAGCGGCGTCAGGGTCAACGACGCTTCAGCGCCGCCCCCGCCCAGCCACGCCGGCCGCGCGTCCAGGAACTCGGGTCGCGCGACGCAGAGGACGAGGATCGGCGAATCGCGGATCCAGCCGGCGAGGTATTCGACGAGGTCGAGCATCGTCGGCTCCGCCCAGTGCACGTCCTCGAAGCAGAGGATGAGCGGCCGGTCGTCCGCAAGCGCTTCGCAGACCTTGCGGAACGCCCAGTACGTCTCCTGCGTCCCGGCCGACCGGCCGCGCGCCGTCGCTCCGGCCAGCCGCTCGACGACGAGCTCGCGTTCATCTGGATCTGCGATCAGCCCCGCAACGCCCGAGCTGCCGCCGAGGTCGCGCAGCATCTCGTAGATCGGCCAGAACGAGATGCCGTCGCCGTAGGCGAGGCACCTGCCCACGAGCACGGTCGCGCCCTCCCGGACCTGGTCGAGCAGCTCGGACACCAGCCGCGACTTGCCGATTCCCGCCGGTCCGAGGAGCGTGAACAACGCGCACGTCCGCTCGGCGACGGCGCGCGCGTAGGCCCGGCGCAGCCGCGCAAGCTCGTCGTCGCGTCCGACGAGCGGCGTGTCCGTTCGCCGCGCGATCGCCGGCAGGCCGGGAATTGCGGCAAGGACGCGCCACGCCGTCACCGGCGTGCGCTTTCCCTTCGCGACAATCGGCTCTGCGGGCTCGAGTAACGCGATCCCGCGGACGAGCTGCTCCGTCTGGCCGCCAATCAGGATCTCCGCCGATCGCGCCGCTTCCTCGAGCCGCTTCGCCGTATTGACGGCATCTCCGGAGACGAAGGCGTGTCCTTCGCTCGGGTCGCCGGCGACGACCTCGCCGGTGTTGATGCCGACGCGGATCCGAAGCTGCTCGTTTCCGTCGCGCGGGATGCTCGCGTGCTCGCGCAGCTCCAGCGCGGCACGGACCGCGCGCAGGGCGTCGTCCTCGTGCGCCGCGGGGACGCCGAACACACCCATGACGGCGTCGCCGATGAACTTCTCGACCGTCCCGCCGTGGCGCTCGATCACGGCGCGGGCATCGTCGAACCAGCCTGTGATGACGCCGCGCAGCGCCTCGGGGTCGAGACGTTCGCCGAGCTGCGTCGACCCTGCGACGTCGGCGAAGAGGACGGTGACCGTTCGGCGACTTACGGCCATGTCCGGAGTGTAGGACTGCGGTTCCCGGCGGCCTAGTCGAGCGGCGGGTAGCGGCGGGTAGCCTTCGGGGCCGTGTTCGACGCACTTTCAGACCGTCTCCAGGGCGCGCTCGGCGACCTTCGCGGCCGCGGAGCGCTCGACGAGGAGGCGATTTCGCGCGCGATGCGCGAGATCCGCCTCGCGCTGCTCGAGGCCGACGTCAACTTCGAGGTCGTCAAGTCGTTCGTCGCGCAGGTCCGCGAGCGCGCGCTCGGCCAGGACGTCCTCAAGAGCCTCACGCCCGGCCAGCAGGTCGTGAAGATCGTCCACGACGAGCTGACGGCGCTGATGGGCGCCGGCGCGTCCGGCCTCGCGTTCGCCGGCCGCGCCCCGACGATCATCCTGCTCGCCGGCCTGCAGGGATCGGGGAAGACGACCGCGGCCGGCAAGCTCGCGCTTCTGCTCCGGAAGGAGGGGAAAGAGCCCGGGCTCGTCGCTGCCGACCTGCAGCGCCCGGCAGCGATCGACCAGCTCGAGCAGCTCGGCCGGCAGATCCAGGTTCCGGTCTACCGCGAGGACGGATCGGATCCGGTCACGGTCGTGCGGAACGGCATCCGCGCGCTGGCCGAGGGCGGCGCGGACACGATCATCCTCGACACGGCCGGACGGCTGCACGTCGATGAAGACCTGATGGTCGAGCTCGAGCACGTGCGCGATGAAGCTCGCCCGACGAATGTCCTGCTCGTGCTCGACGCGATGACGGGGCAGGAGGCGGTGAACGTCGCCGAGGCGTTCCAGCAGCGCGTCGCCTTCGACGGCGTGCTGATGACGAAGCTCGACGGCGACGCGCGCGGCGGCGCAGCGCTGTCGGTCAAGGCGGTCACTGGCCGTCCGATCAAGCTGATCTCGGTAGGCGAGAAGCTCGACCAGCTCGAGTACTTCCACCCCGACCGGATGGCGTCGCGAATCCTGGGCATGGGCGACGTTCTGACGCTGATCGAGCGTGCCGAGGCGGCGGTCGAGGAGGACGAACAGAAGGAGCTCGAGGCGCGGATGCTCCAGGGGCAGTTCTCGTTCGACGACTTCCTCAGGAGCTACAAGATGCTCCGCAAGATGGGCCCCCTGCAGGGCGTGCTCAAGCTGATTCCCGGGCTCGGCAACCAGCTCGAGGGGCTCGACCAGGTCGACGACAAGCAGCTCTCGCGCGTGGAGGCGATCATCCTCTCGATGACGCGTCCGGAGCGCGCGCGCCCGACCATGATCGACGGCTCGCGGCGGAAGCGGATCGCCGGCGGCTCCGGGACGAGCGTCGAGGAAGTGAATCGTCTGCTCGAGGCGCGCAAGCAGATGGAGAAGCTGATGAAGGGGATGAGCCGCGGCAAGATGCCGGACCTCGGCGCGCTCACGGGCGGCGCGGCACCTGCTGCCGAGGCCCCGATGCGTCGAAAGGCGACAAAATCCAACAAGAAGAAGAAACGATCGAGAGCGCGGAGGTAACGGAGTGGCAGTGAAAATGCGATTGACGCGCGTCGGGTCGAAGAAGAACCCGATCTACCGCGTTGTGGTGGCCGACTCGCGCTCGCCGCGGGACGGCAGGTTCATCGAGATCATCGGCCGGTACAACCCGCAGACGAACCCGTCGACGATCGAGCTCGACGAGCAGAAGGTGCGCGACTGGCTCGGGAAGGGTGCGCAGCCGTCGGACGCCGTGCACAAGCTACTCAAGGCGAAGAACATCGGTTGAGCGCGAGCGGGCTCCTCGAGGATCTTGCACGGCAGCTCGTCGACGAGCCGGACGCGGTGCGGATCGAGGAGGTCGAGCAGGACGACGAGTTGATCCTCCGGTTGCATGTCGCAGAGGCGGACCGCGGCAAGGTGATCGGCCGCCAGGGCCGGATCGCCCGCGCCCTGCGGACGGTCATCCGCGCGAGCGCGGCGCGCGAGCAACGCCGGGTACGGCTCGAGATCATCGACTAAAGGCCCGATGTGAAATGTCGAGCACTCGCGGCTGGTGGCTGACACGCGGCGCAGCTCGTTCGGCTCGGGCTTGCCCGTAGGTCCCGCTACGCGCCGCGCCCGACCCGAACGAGCTGCTTGGTCTCAGCCATCCCCGCGAGCACCCAATTCCACATCAGGCCTCTAGCACGGGTGCGCGTCGCCGCGTTGTACGACATCCACGGCCACCTTCCGGCGCTCGAAGCCGCGCTTGCCGACGTCGACGACGACGCGCTGATCCTCGTCGGTGGAGACGTCGCGATGGGCCCGTGGCCGCGCGAGACGCTCGAGCGGCTGCGCGCGCTGGGGCAGCGCGTCCTCTGGCTCCGCGGGAACGCGGACCGCGAGCTCGTCCACCCGTCGGCGCCCCGGGAGGGCGGGCCGCCGCAAGAGCTCGCAGAGCGGGTGCGTGGGCAGCTGTCCGAGGAGGCGCTCGCGTTCCTGGACGCGCTGCCCCTGACACAGACGATCGAGATCGACGGCGTCGGCCGCGTCCTCTTCTGCCATGCGACGCCGCGCGACGACGACGAGCTCCTGACGCGCATAAGCCCGGACGAGCGCTGGCTCGACGCGATCGATGGCGCGCCAGAGCGGACGATCGTGTGCGGCCATACCCACGTGCAGTTCGACCGGCGGATCGGGAGCAAGCGGGTCGTCAACGCGGGGAGCGTCGGGATGCCGTACGAAGCCGAGCCCGGTGCCTACTGGCTCGCGCTCGGGCCGGACGTCGAGCATCGTCGCTCCGGTTATGACGTCGACGCGGCCACCGCCGCGATCGACGCGACCGGCTGGCCCGGCGAATGGCCTGCGGCGACGCCCGAGGAGGCGACCGAGTTGTTCGAGCGCATCGCTCGTGAGCGTGCCTGACCTTCTCCCGATCGGACGGGTCGGCAAGCCGCACGGCCTGGACGGCTCGTTCGTCGTCGAACGCGCCAGCGACGACCCCGCCCGCTTCGTTGTCGGTGCGGTGCTCTTCGCCGCCGGCGAGCCCGCCACGGTGGTCGCGTCGAGGCGTGCACGCGGGCGGCCGGTGATCCGTCTCGACCGGCGCGTCGAACGCGGGGCCGAGCTGGCGGTCGATCGCGCCGCCCTGCCGGCGCCGCGCGAGGGCGAGTTCTACGCGGTCGACCTCGTCGGCGCCGAGGTGGTGGAGGAGGGCGGCCGCTCGCTTGGGCACGTCCTCTCGGTTGATCCCTATGAGGCGAACGACGTCCTCGCGCTTGACAACGGCGTCCAGCTGCCGATGGTCGAGGACTGCGTCCTCGACGTGGATGTCGAGTGCAAGCGCATCCGCGTTGCGCGCGGCTTCGTGGACGAGAGCTGAAGACGCCCGGGTAACCTGGGTCGCTCGGCCCGTGCAGCTCGACGTCTTCACCCTCGTCCCACATGCGTTCGCGTGGCTCACCGAGCAGCGTCCACTCGCGGCCGTGCTGGGTACCGAGCTCGACCTGCGCCTCTTCTCGTACCGCGACACGACGCCGCTTCGCGCCGGGCAGGTCGACGACGAGCCGTACGGCGGCGGTGCCGGCATGGTGCTCCGCGTCGACGTCGTCGCGGCGGCGCTCGACGCCGTCTACGGCGGCCAGCCCGACCAGCGTGTCGTCGCGCTGACACCGCAGGGGCGCCAGCTGACGCAGGAGGTCGTGGAGGAGCTCGCCGGCGAGGAGAAGCTGACGCTGCTCTCGGCGCGGTACGAGGGCTTCGACGAGCGCGTCGTGCAGCACCTGGCCTCCGACGCGATCTCGATCGGCCCGTACGTCCTGTCGAACGGCGACCTCCCGGCGATGGTGCTCGTCGACGCGATCGCGCGACGGCTGCCGGGCGCGATCGCCGAGGAGTCGGGTGCGTGGGAGAGCTTCAGCGTCGCGCTCGAGGGAGGCCTCGAGTACCCGCATTACACGCGGCCGGCGGATTTCAACGGTTGGCACGTACCGGAGGTGCTCGTTTCGGGCGACCACGGCAAGATCGACGCGTGGCGGCGCGAACAGAGCCGGAAGCGAACCGTCCTGTGAGCGACCACTACGCAACGCTCGGCGTCCGCCGCGACGCGACACCGCAGGAGATCGAAGCGGCGTACCGGCGCGTCGCGCTCGAGCGCGGCTGGGAGGACGGGTTCTGGCGCGAGCTCCGCGACGCGTACGACGTTCTCTCGAATCCCGAGGAACGGGCGCGGTACGACGCCTCGCTGAACGGCGCAGCGTCCCCGCAGCAGAAGCACTCGCGCAACCCGGTCGACCGGCTCTTCCCGAACCTCCCGCACGGGTGGCGCGTGGCGATCGACTGGGTGGTCACGATCGCCGGCGCGATCGCGATCGTCCTCGCGATCAAGGCCTGGATCGTGAACCCGTACCGGATCCCGTCCTCGTCGATGGAGCCGACACTCCACTGCGCCCGGCCCGACCAGGGCTGCGAGGCCGGCACTTCGGATCGCGTGCTCGCGAACCGGTTCATCTACCACTTCCGCGACCCGAGGCGGGGCGAGATCATCGTCTTCCACACGCCGCCGCTGGCGAAGGAGAAATGCGGCGGGGGAGGGGGGACGTTCGTGAAGCGGCTGATCGGCCTTCCCGGCGAGACCTGGTCCGAGCGGAACGGCTTCATCTACATCAACGGCGTGAAGTTGAACGAGCCGTACGTGCACGCCGACCGGCGCGACAACCAGAACCTGACCATGCGCGACATCCCGCCCGAGGGGACGATGACGAAGATCCCGCCGAGCATGTACCTGATGATGGGCGACAACCGCGCCTCGTCGTGCGACTCGCGGGTGTGGGGCCTCGTGCCGCGCAAGAACCTGATCGGCGAGGTCTTCGCGACCTACTGGCCTCCGAGCCGGATCTCCTTCCACTGATGCGCGTCGCGCTGCTCGTCGGCGCGCTCCTGCTCACCGGGTGCTCCTCGGACCGCGATGTCCACGTCTATCGCGTGCCCTCGTCGTCGATGGAGCCGACACTGCACTGCGAGCAGCCCCAGTCGGGCTGCGAGGGAAAGAGCGACGACCATGTCGCGGTGCGGCCGTACCGTGGGGTGGCGCTCCCGGCCCGCGGCGACATCGCCGTCTTCAGGACGCCGGCCGCTGCGAGCAGAGTCTGCGGCTCCGGCGGCCTCTTCATCAAGCGTGTGATCGGTCTCCCCGGAGATCGATGGTCCGAGCGTGCGGGGACGATCCTGATCGACGGCAGGCCGCTCGTCGAGCCGTACGTCGCACGTGCGAATCGCGATACCGAGTCGTTCCCCGGTGGCCGGATTCCTTCCGGTCGCTACCTCCTCCTGGGCGACAACCGCAGCTCTTCCTGCGACTCCCGCGTGTGGGGGCTCGTGCCCGCGAAGAACCTCGTCGGGCGTGTCTTCGAGGTCAAGCGCGGCTCGAAGCGGATCGACATTCGCTAGCATCTGCCGTCGGCCGCCGGGTCTCCTTGCTATGAGCAACATCATCGATAGCCTCGAGCGCGCGCAGTTGCGCGACGTCCCGCAATTCAAGGCGGGGGACACCGTGCGCGTTCACTTCAAGGTGATCGAGGGCCAGCGGCAGCGCATCCAGGTGTTCGAGGGGATCGTCCTCAAGCGCCAGGGCGCCGGCGCACGGGAGACCTTTACCGTCCGGAAACAGTCGTTCGGCGTCGGCGTCGAGCGGACGTTCCCACTGCATTCCCCGAAAATCGACAAGATCGACGTCGGCGCGATCGGCGACGTCAACCGCGCGAAGCTGTACTACCTCCGCGGGAAGGTCGGCAAGAAGGCACGCGTGCGGGAGCTACGGCAGGACGCGCAACGACCCGCGCGTGGACGCCCCGCGACCGAAGCCGCCGCCGCGCCGCAGGCCGACGCGCAGCAGGAACCGGTCGCCGAAACGCCCTCCGAGTAGAGGCCTTTATGTGGGATTGGGCGCTCGCCGCGGGCGCTCGACATCTCACATCAAGCCTCCAGGTTCGGCCTGCCGCACGCGTTACGGCGGGACGCCGCAGCGAAGACTCGCGCACGCCGCATTTCCGCGCAGCGCCTTTTGTCCGATCCTGAGGTCGCAATGTCGACTCAGGACAAGGAGAACACGGAAATGCTTCGTTCGGGAGACACCCTTCACAACCCCGTCACGGGCGAACGGCTCGTTTTTCACGAGACTGCGGCCGAGACGAACGGGATGTACACGATCGCCGATTGCTACGTGACCGCGGACGGGGCCGTCGCGGCACCGCACGTCCATCCGTACCAGACCGAGGTCTTCGAGGTCCTGTACGGGAAGATCGGCGTCAAGCTCGGGCGCGAGAAGCGCGAGGCCGGCGCCGGCGAGGTGATCGAGATCGAGCCGGGCGTCCCGCACAAGTTCTGGAACGCCGGCGACGACGAGCTCGCCTTCCGCGTCAGCGTCAATCCTTCGCTCGAGTGGGAACGTCTGATCGAGACGATGTACACCCTCGCCGCGGACGGCAAGACGAACAAGAAGGGCATGCCGAATCCGTTCCGGCTCGCGGTGATCGCGAAGGCGCACTTCGACGACGTTCGCCTTCCGGTCGTCCCGCACTCGCTCCAGCGGGTCGCGCTCGCGATGGGCGCACCGATCGGTCGGGCGCTGGGCTACGGCCCGACCTACGAACCCGCCGCGGGCATCGCGGCAACGGCGTAGTTCATGCACCGAGCGCCCGTGGGATAGCGCGCGGCCTGGGGCCGCACCGGGCCGCGCGCTATCCTCGCCGACGTGCGACGCCGGACCGGCCAGAAGTTGTTGCGGTTCGACCGGCAGCTCGGCGCACGCTGGGTGGCGGGTACGGATGAGGCCGGCCGAGGGTCGCTGGCGGGGCCGCTCGTCGTGGCCGGGGTCCTCCTGGACTACGACTGCCTGCGCGATCACAAGGTGCGTCCGCTCGGGCTGCTCAACGACTCGAAGCAGTGCACTGCCGACGAACGCGACGAGCTGTTCCACGGCGTGCTGGGGTGCGCGGAGCGGGTCGAGGTTCGCGTGGTCTCGCACGGCACGATCGACCGGAACGGTCTCCATCGGTCCAATCTCGCCGCGATGCGCTCGATCCTGTGGTCGTTGTTCCCGCCCGCCCAGGCGTGCCTCGTCGACGGGTTCAAGCTCGGGCCGACGGCGCCGCCGCACCGCGCGGTTGTCGACGGCGACGAGAAGAGCGCCGCGATCGCCGCTGCGTCGATCGTCGCGAAGGTGACGCGCGACCGGCTGATGCGGCGCATGGATGCGCTCTTTCCGCACTACGGTTTCTCGTCGCATGTCGGCTACATCACGCCCGGCCATTCGCGCGCGGTGCGCGAGCGCGGGCCGTCGCAGATTCATCGCCGGTCGTTCCAGGCGCTCTGCTACCTCAGCGAAGAGGAGGCCGCGGCGGTGCGCGCTGCACGACTCGAGGCAGTTCCGGCACCCGCCTGACACAACGGCGCCGCTAGCGTCGCGAGATGTCCCGCCCGCGGAACGTCTCAGAGCGTCGCGCCGCCTGGTGGTACCGCCTGCACGGCTACCGCATCCTCGGCACGAACGTCTGGATCGGCGGCTACGAGCTCGACGTCGTCGCGCGGCGCGGCCGGTCGCTCGTCTTCTGCGAGGTGAAATCGAAGTCCGGGCCGCGCTTCGGCGACCCGCTCGAGATGGTGACGGCCGAGAAGATCCGCCGGATCCGGCGCGCCGCCGACGCCTGGCTCCAGGCGAACAAGGGCCACGGGGGCTGTCGCGTGACCTTCGACGTCGTCGTCGAGCGCGCGGGGAGGCTGCAGCGGATCGCGCGAGCGTTCTGACGAAGCGTAGGTAGTCCCGCCGCGGCGTCGAAGTGCGGGAATCGTGACCCGGACCCAGGCCGCCCTCTACTCCGACCTCGACCTTGATCTCTCCTGGTCGGAGCAGGACCTGCCGGAACGGGAGCGGACGAAGCACGTCCACCGGCTCCATCCATACCTCGGCAAGTTCATCCCGCAGCTCGTCGACGTCCTGCTTGCGCGTCACTTCCGGCCGGGCCAGCACGTGCTCGACCCCTTCGCCGGCTCGGGCACGACGCTCGTGCAGGCGCTCGAAAGCGGGCTCGACGCGACCGGCGTCGACATCGCATCGTTCAACTGCCTGCTGATGGGGGTGAAGACGCGCGAGTACAACCTGTTCGTCCTCGAGCAGGAGCTGCGGAGCGCGCACGCCGCCGTGCACGGGTCGCAACCGGCGGCGTCCCGTCCGAACGCGTACGTCCGCCGCTGGTTCGCGCCTGCGGCTGCGCGCGAGCTGCTCGCGTTCCGCGCATTGCTCGAGCAGTACGAGCATGCGGACGTGCTGCGAGTCGTGCTCGCCCGTGCCGCTCGGTCCGCGCGACGGACGACGCACTTCGATCTCGACTTCCCGCGCGAGCCCCAGATCGACCCATACTGGTGCTACAAGCACAAGCGGACGTGCACGCCCGTCGAGACAGCGTCGCAGTTCCTGCGGCGGTACACGCTCGACACGCTCGAGCGGGTGAAGTCGTTCGCACGCATGCGCGCGCGCGGCCGGACCGCGAACGTGATCCACGGAGATGCGCGCGACGAGACGTACGGTGGCCGATTCGACGGCGTCCTCACGTCGCCGCCGTATCCGGGCCTGATCGACTACCACGAGCAGCATAGCTACGCCTACGAGCTGCTCGGGCTCGACGACCGCCGTGAGCGGGAGCTCGGCGCGGCTGCCGGCGGCACGAGCCGTGGCGCGATCGACGCCTATTGCGAAGGTGTCGCGTCGGTGCTCGCCAACGCCGCGGCGTCGCTTCGTCGCCGCGCGCCCGTGCTGATCGTGGTCAACGACCGCCGTGACCTCTACCCGGAGATCCTGGCCCGGGCCGGACTTCGGCTCGACGACCGGCTGCGGCGCCACGTCAACCGGCGGACGGGCAGACGCGCGGGCGAGTTCTTCGAAGACGTGCTCGTCGCGCGCGTTCCGTAACGAAGACGGCACAGACACGCGCGCCGCGCGCGCCTACCGTCGAGGGCGATGCTCGCACGCGCGGTTACCCACGCACTCGTCGGGCTCGAGCCTCGCCGCGTCGAGGTCGAGGCGCACGTGCGAGAGCTCGCGGCGCCGGCGTTCGCGATCGTCGGCCTTGCCGACCGCGCCTGCCAGGAGGCGAAGGAGCGCGTCGCGAGCGCGATCCGCTCGGCCGAGCTCCGCTGGCCCGACGGTCGGATCGTCGTCAACCTGGCGCCAGCCGAGCTTCGCAAGGAAGGGTCCGGCTTCGACGTGCCGATCGCGCTCGCGGTGCTCGCTGCGTCGCGGCAGATCCCGCACGCTCGTCTCGCCGAACATGCCTCGATCGGTGAGCTTGCACTCGACGGACGGATTCGGCGCGTCGGAGGCGTCCTCGCGGTCGCCGAGGGTGCGCGCCGTGGCGGTCTGACGGAGATTCTGTGTCCGTTCGACGCGTGCGGAGAGGCCGCGCTGGCGGGCGTGGAGCCGGTCCCGGTCCGGCATCTCGCCGATGCCGCCGCCTATCTACGTGGCGATCTCGAGCTGGAGCCGTACGTTCCGTCGCCCGCGTCGACGGCGCCGGCGTCGGCGCTCGACCTCGCCGACGTTCGTGGACAGGATCGCGCGCGCCGCGTGATCGAGATCGCGGCAGCGGGCGCGCACAACCTCCTGCTCGGCGGACCGCCGGGCACGGGCAAGACGATGCTCGCGCGGCGGTTGCCGACGATCCTCCCGCAGCTCGACGACGAGCGTGCGCTCGAAGTCACGCGCATCCACTCGGTGGCCGGGCTCGTGGATCCCGTGCGTCCGCTGATCGTCGAGCCGCCGTTCCGCGCGCCGCATCACAGCGCGTCGACCGCGGCGATCGTCGGTGGCGGGCCGCGCCTTCGGCCGGGTGAGGCGAGCCTCGCCCATCACGGCGTCCTGCTCCTCGACGAGCTCGCCGAGTTCCAGCGCCCGGCGCTCGAAGCCCTCCGCCAACCGCTCGAGGACGGCGTGGTCACCGTCGCGCGCGCTGCCGGCAGCGTTCGCTTCCCGGCGCGGTTCATGCTCGTCGGGACAATCACCCTTGCATTCGGACACGGTGCTCGCGCTGCTGTTCGAGCCGATCCGAGTGGAGGTGCACTAGCAGCGCGGGCCGCCGAC